>JAJFFR010000222.1 GCA_021776555.1 Robiginitomaculum sp. | reverse complement strand
CACCGGAATGCCTTCGGTAATACAGACCACCAGCTCGATCTCGGCGGCAATGGCTTCGCAAATCGCATCGGCTGCAAAGGGTGGCGGTACATAAATTACGCTGACCGTGGCACCGGTGCCTTCGCGCGCGCCGCCAACCGTGTTGAACACCGGCAGGCCAATGTGTTTGGAGCCGCCCTTGCCCGGCGTTACACCGGCCACCATCTGGGTGCCGTAGGCCAAAGCTTGTTCGGTATGAAACGTACCGTTTTTGCCGGTCAGTCCCTGCACAATAATTTTTGTATTCTTATCAACCAGTACAGACATTTATTTGGCTCCCTTTACAGCAGCAACGATTTTTTGAGCCGCATCATCCAGATCGTCGGCGCTGATCACATCCAGCCCCGATGTACTGATAATCTCTTTGCCCCGTTTGACGTTGGTTCCTTCCAGACGAACCACTAATGGCACTTGAAGCCCCACTTCTTTGACCGCTGCGATCACCCCTTCGGCGATCACATCACAGCGCATGATCCCGCCAAAGATATTGACCAAAATGCCTTTTACATTCGGATCAGAGGTAATGATCTTAAACGCCGCCGTGACTTTTTCCTTGGTCGCGCCGCCGCCAACATCCAAGAAGTTAGCCGGTGAAGACCCGTATAATTTGATGATGTCCATAGTCGACATGGCTAAACCCGCCCCATTGACCATGCAGCCGATTTCACCATCCAGTGAAATGTACGACAGATCGTATTTGCCAGCTTCCAGCTCTTTGGGGTCTTCCTCGCTTTCATCGCGCAAGGTTTCGATATCTGGATGGCGATACAGCGCATTGCCATCAAAACTTACCTTGGCATCCAGACAAACCAGATCGCCTGCGCCGGTGAGTACCAATGGGTTAATCTCAAGCAAGCTCATGTCCTTAGTCACAAAGGCTTTGTACAAAATCCCAGCCAGCTTTCCGGCCTGTTTGGCAGCTGCACCCGAAAGGTTCAGGGCGCGCGCCACTGCCCGGCCATGATGCGGCATGATCCCGGTTGCGGGGTCCACCGTAAAGGTGTGGATTTTCTCGGGCGTATCTTCGGCTACTGCCTCAATGTCCATTCCGCCTTCGGTCGAAACCACAAAAGCCACCCGGCTGCTGGCTCGATCTAGCAACATCGACAAATAGTACTCATCAGCAATATCGGCCCCGTCTTCGATAAAGATGCGATTTACCTTTTTGCCTTGCGGCCCGGTCTGATGGGTAACCAATTGCATGCCTAGAATTTCGTTGGCGTAGGTTTCCACGTCCTCCATGGACTTGGCAATTTTAACGCCGCCGCCTTTGCCGCGACCGCCTGCATGAATTTGCGCCTTTACCACCCGCACTGGCCCGGGCAGTTTGCGCGCCGCCTCCATGGCCTCTTCAATGCTGAACGCTGGATATCCTTCGGCCACTGGCGCACCAAATTCTCGCAAGACAGCTTTGGCCTGATGTTCGTGAATGTTCATAAAAACCCCTCAACAGCGAATGGACGGGCGCCAGACCTCAAACAGTCGACGACCAAGTGAATCAGACCTGAATCTTATCCATAACGGATATAACAATGTCCTAACCACAAAACCGTTCAGCGTTACCACACCGAAAACCAGCCTTGGTTATTCGAGAAACGCTGTATTTCGGCTGTACGAGTGTTTGCGGAATCGCGCAATGGGCGATTCCGTTAAACATGCTCAATTTGAGTATAAATAGTTTGAATTGGTTACTTGCGGGATTTTAGCCAATGATCAACAGAATACCGTTGCGCGCCATAAGCCAGAATAGCCAATAGGATTACTGCCCACCAAGCGTGGTCATTCCACCAATACTCTAGGCCATCTTCGGTCCAAAATGGATAGACTGCGGTACTGATCACCACGGTCATCACCAATAATCCGGCGGCAGCATATCGGGTCATGAACCCAACCAACAACATCACCGGTAACAAGGTTTCACCAATGGTTGCCATAGCTGCCGCGACGGTAGCCAACATGTAGGGCATACCGTCAAAGTATTCATAGGCAAACAGATCAATCGCGCCTTCAAAATCCTTCACCTTGACGATGCCGGATTTCAGGAACATGCGAGCCATCACGAGGCGCATAGCCAGATCAGCAATCGACGGCAGTTTGTCGGCAAAGCCCTCAAACCCGGTCATTAGTTTTTTGATAAGAGCAATCATCTTGCTTCCCCTTCGAATAGCCCCGCCGACAGCCAGCGAGAGAATTGTTGTTGTAAATCAAATGCCGGGTCAAACCGGCAGCTTTCCGAATAGGCTTGCGCCAAGCTTTGCCCAGCTTCAACATTGTTCAAGAATACATATTCGGCCCGACTCAAGGCCGCATGATGAACGGTATTGTTGTCGCGCCAGACCAAGGCCCATTCCGCGCCTTTTTTGAGGTCAATCGCCTCAACCTGTTCATCTTCCTTATTGGTTCGCCAAATGGAATAAGCCGGCACCCTAAAGCGCAGCAATTGCGCGCTAACTGCCAATCCCGGCTTCATAAGTGGCAAAGCTCCATGCGATGCACCTTTTAGGTCCGCCGCATGCAAAGGTAACGCATCTGACGCGCCATAAGCAGCAAACCAAGCTCGATCCAATTCAGCCACTGCAGGCAACCAAGGCAGATCGTTTTGTACCGGCGCAAAGCTCCGTAAAAACGCTGGAAATTCATCGCCATACAAGGTCAAACTAGCCTTGGTTGGTGGATGATCGCGCACAAAAGCCTGCGTCAAACCTTGCATATATTCATCGCCAACCAGCCGTGACACAACTGGGTATCCACTGATGACCACGCTTTGGACCGAAGTCCGATAATTACCCCGATGCGCCTCAACCCGGTGCGCGACATCTGCTCCAATGATCGGCACCATTGGTTCATCATTACCCAACAATATAGCATCGGCCATGGCTTGATAAAATCGCCCATCACCCGACATCGGAAAGCTCCTGCGTCTGTTGCCGCAAAACCTGCTCGGCCCGGTTCCGTTCAGCCAGCAGTTCGCCAAAACCCGGTATATTGTCGTCGCGTTCGATCAATACCGGCTTGGGGCCGATCCGTTCAATGACTTTGGCCAACATATCCCAAACCGGCTCGCCGACCGGCGCATCATGGCTATCAATCAAAATTGTTTCATCGCCGATCTGGCGGGGACTTGCCCCAGCAACATGGATCTCACCGACCAGCTCGCCCGGCACAGCATCAAGCCAAGCCTGAGCGGGCAACTCAACATTGGCCTCGCACACCATGATATTGTTCAGATCAAACAGCAGTCCGGCCCCGGTTTGCTTAGCCGCTTCTACATACATTTCGGGTAAATCTTCGATCCCATCGAGTGGTAAATACAAGCTTGGATTTTCAATCAGCAAGGTGCGACCCAAAACCTCTTGGGTTTCATTGATATGCGCTACAACCCGATCCAGCGCCTCCGCGCTAACTGGCGGCGGCAACAAATCGGCAAAATAAATATCTTCCAATCGCGACCAAGCTAGATGTTCGGACACCTGCACCGGATCAAACCGGTCGGTCAGCCGCTTCAAACGCTTCAAATGTTCAGGGTCCGGTCGATCCGGTCCACCCAATGACAGACCAACACCGTGGAACGACATGGGAAATTTTTGGGAAAAAACCTCCAGCCAGCTTAATCGCGGGCCACCGGCCACCATGTAATTTTCGGGATGAATTTCGAACCACAGATCGGGTTCGCTACAAAGTAATGCTTCTTCATAGTGTACTGGCTTAAGGCCAATCCCCGCAGAATCGGGTAATTTCCGATTATGGCTCATGGTTACATCTTGTATTGGACATAAAAATACCCGGTGGCTGCGGTCGGGAGGGGTGCAGTTACAGCCACCGGGTCAAAATAACAGCCTGTAGCTGATTAGGCTTCCATAGCAGCTTTGGCTTCTTTTTTACTCATGCCCTGATGCTCATTGCCATCAGCATCAGTCACAACCGTAGTGGCGCATGTGCCTTTGGGTACGAACTGCCATTCACCACCATCATAGTTCACAGTAGACTGGCCTTGGCAAGAATGGGTTTTGGCCAGATTGCCACAATCGTTTTCGCCAGCGACCGAAATGCCATAGCATTTTTCTTTTGGGGCAGCATTGGCAGCAGTAATACCGGCGCTCAACGCCATTGCAATACCAGTACCAGCAGCGATCGTAATTTTTACAGGTGCGTTCATAGTCAAATTCCTTTAATTGAATATCTGTTCGGGTGTGGAGTACCCGCCTCGCATCAACAACATAACAATTATTTTTTGCCTGTCCCTTCACAAAGTTCTCTTTTTCATCAAACAAATGTGAGCCAAGTGTGTTGTAAGGGATAAAAACCCACCAAGCTTGCCAAACCAGACAGATTACATTTATGAACATTCCCCTCCCCCTTTCCTGCTTTATCATTGCCAAAAATGAGGCCGATAGAATCGCGCAAACAATTGATTCTGTTACTAGTTTAGCATCCGAAGTTTTGGTTATTGAGCAAGGAAGCACTGACGATACCGTAGACGTGGCTAAGCAAAGCGGCGCCAAGGTATTGCACAATGAATGGTGTGGGTTTGGTCAACAAAAACGGTTTGGAGAACAGCAATGCGCCAATGATTGGGTGTTGAATTTAGATGCAGATGAGGTGTTATCTGACGAACTGATCACCGAAATTAGACAACTTTTTGCCAAAGGCGCCCCCCCAATGGCTGGGTACCGATTTCGGCAAGTCACAGTTTATCCGGGCCGTTCACGACCAAGATTGTGGGTCGATGGGCACAATTACATTCGCCTGTATGATCGAACCCAGATGCGCTTTGCGAACAGCGCCAGCCATGACGCTGTAGAGCCTGCGGATCACCCGATTGGGCAGTTGAAACAAATCGCCCTGCACTATTCATGGCGTTCACTGGCGCATTTGGCTAAAAAATATGACCGATATACCGATTTGCAAGCTGCAACGCTGAAACCCAAACCGGTCTGGGTATTGGGTTTACGTCTGTTTACTGAGTTTCCCTTGCACTTCATCAAGACCTATTTTCTCCACCGTCATTTCACCGGGGGTTGGCATGGTTTCGCTACTTCGGTGATTATTGCTTGGAGCCGACAACGGCGCATTGTCAAATTATTGCGGGCTAAATTTTCCTGAAAATTGCTGGCTAAACAAACGTTTTGGGGCGGTTTCGAACACTGCCAAGCCTTGACTTGCCCCGCGCAATCGGCACGGTAGGTCATCATCTACCACAAGGGATGCTCAATGTTTGCCCATTTCTGGCAAAATCCAAAAACCCGGCGCGATTTCATCTTGGTTATTGTGATTGGAACCCTGCTGGCTCTGATCTCACCCTTTGGTGTGACCGATAGATTACCGATATATGGCGCTTGGGCCTATTGGACCGGTTTGATTGCGCTTGGGTGGGTCGCAATGTCCTTTCTGGCGCCAAAGTTACAATCTAGGTTGCCGCAACTATCTGAACCCGGATTTTATTTTTTGATTTCGGTCATTATGGTTGCTTTTGTACTGCCCGGCGTATTGGTCATTCAACTCTTGGTTGGAGATCCAGTTCCAATATCATACTGGCCCGCATTGATTTTTATGATCTGGATTCTTTCCGCCGCGATTTCCGGTGTGGCCTATCTGCTCAATCGTGCATATGCGGACAAGAATAACCAAGATGGCTCTGCGTTTATGGCTCGAATTCCCGCTAAGTTAGCTGGTGGAAACCTGTATGCCATTTCATCAGAAGACCATTATTTACGCATCCAAACGGCTCGCGGCTCTGATCTCATTTTGATGCGCCTAGCCGATGCCTTACAAGAACTAGAAGGCTTTGACGGCATGCAAGTGCATCGTTCCTGGTGGGTCGCCCGCCAAGGGGTTGATAAAATTACCCGCGATAATGGCCGCATCACCCTGAGCCTACGCGATGGAACCAGCGTACCGGTCAGCCGAACCTACGCCCCCAAAATCCGCCAAGCCGGGTGGTTGGGTTAAGCCATAAGATCACCGGGATGAACTGCTAGCGCCTCATAAGAAGTGCCTAACAATTTATTCAATAGACGTTTGTCGACAGTCACCATTGGGGCCAGATCTCGCGCCGCCAAGGCAAGATAAAAGCAATCATACGCTGGGTGTTTCAACTCCAGTGAAATGGCTGTAGCCGCCTCCGCCAACGGCGCACACGGCAGTATTTTATCGATGGTATTGGCAAGCTGTTTGACAATTACCGACCCTTGTTCCCGTGATAAATATCCACCATGCACCAATCGCCACACTGCATTGCTTACTTCTGGAAAAATCAGATCTGGCGCAATCAGTTCGTTCTGTTCTGTAAGCAAAGAACTGACATCCAGCACCCCATCCATGGCAACAAGCCAACCCATGGCGACACTGGCATCAATGACCAGCTTCATCGTTCATCTCTTCCTTCCCGAATGACTTTTACAATGTCCACGTCCGTGATCGACGGCATCTTCGCACGAATGGCGCGCATTTGTGTCATTCTGTTGTTTTCGGCTGTATCGCGATGGATGAGATTGATGATTTCCTGTTCCAGAGTGTATTGGCTGGCGGATGCTCGGCGACGTAATACGCGCATGGCTTCCTCGGAAATACCTTGCAAAACTACGATATCACCGGTTGGTTTTTTGGGTGTTGGCTTGGAATGCCAACTCGTTTCTCGCTCCGAAAATTGGCCAGCTACCTGGACTCGGCGTTTGCGCCGGAAAGTCACTCTTTCTCCAAGAATATCTAAGTTTTCAGTACACCATCCTGCATCTAGCCATGATCTAGCATGAGAATGGCCTTTCGCATCATTGCTCCACCAAGCTGGGTATTTTCTTGCGCTAGCTGGAAGCGAGAACCCCAATAATTTTTCGACTTCTTTAAATTTTGGGCGCCACTGCCCGGTTGGAAAGCCGCACAGGTACTCTTCAAGATTTTGGTACTTGGACATATGAGTCTCCATAATTGACTGGAAATACATATATAAGTGATATTTATCCTTTTTCAACCCTTATATCAATAATTATCCTTTTTATCACTATTTTCCCTGCCTTGCCACCCACTCTTCCTTACTTTGCCCCCATATCTGGTTGGTAATCTCCCCATATCCAGCCAGTTTGTTGATGGTTCGCAAATGACGTGAACCCAGCGCGGCGGCCAGTTTTTGTGATGGAATGTTTTTGGGCGAAATGACATGGATCACCTGTTCCCAGCCCAGATCATCGAATGCGTAAGCCATGGCGGCCATGGCGGCTTCTACCCCGTAACCCTTTTTCCAATGCGCCCGGTGGATCACCCAACCCACTTCACGCCCCGGCCAATCATGAGGGAAATGCGTCCCAACGCTACCCACCACAGCGCCGCTGGTTTTTTCGAGCACGTCAAAAAAGCCGTAACCGCGTAGGACCCAATGACCAGTTTGTGCAGCAAACGAGCGCCAAGCCAATGCTGGTTCCACCCCGCCACCCAACAGCGCCATGGTTTCATCATCACCAGCCATTTCGGCTCGCTCGGGAAAGTCTGTCGAAATCGGTGGGCGTAAAATCAGCCGTTCCGTCTCAATCGTTGGGCCAAGCTCCAAGGGTGGGTTGCGATCATCCATTGTGACGCGCTCGCCATTCAGCCCGACTTTGTCCCCAAATGACAATTTTCATTGGCCCAAACCCGGGTAGTTCATCGACTTCGCGCAAGGGTCTTGACCCTAATGACTCAGCCAAGGCAGCTGATCCAGTATTGGCTGGATCGATCATGTGGGTTACTTGCGGCCAATGCAAATTGTCAAAGGTCCAATTGATGCTGGCAATCGCTGCCTCGCGGGCAAAACCTTGTTTCCAGCGTGAGCGAATAATAGTCCAGCCAACCTCTGGCTCTGGCCACAAATGTGGGTTCCACGGCCCGACCCGACCAATCCACTGGCCAGTGCTTTTCTCAATTACCGAGAAAAACCCATAACCCCGCAATGCCCAATGGCCGCTGAGCATGGCAAAGCTGCGCCATGCGATTGCCGGTTCGCTAACCCCACCAATAAACTGCATGGTGGCTTCATCTTGGGCCATTGCCTCTACTGCCTCAAAATCCGAAGATTGCGGCGTGCGCAAAATCAAACGGTCGGTCTCGATGGTCAAATTCGGGTCATACATAAGTCTATCCTGCGATCTGGTTTTGATCACAGGATAGAAAGACTAATGCCAGATTTCCACCCCGATTATGATCCAAATAACAATGGCAACATGATCCGGCCGGGGAGGAAGGATAAAGCGCCACTGACCAGTAAAGCTCCGATATATGTGCCGCGCATGGAGGCACCGTGGGCCTTCCTGTTGCCACGAATTAACGGCATCAAACCTCGGTACAAACCGACAATGGTGACGATAATAAACAAGTGTATTGGTGAAAATGAGCCATTAAACAGATCACGGATAAAAAATGCGCTGCCGGCCACAACCAACATAGAGAGCACCCAGACACTACCCATCACCATGTGCAACATACGACCCTTGGGCAGTACAAATTGCAAACCACCCAAAACCAGAGCGAAAAGAGCCGCACAGACGTGAATTTTTACCGTCAGAGACATTCTAGCCAACACGTCAGGTTGCAGTGGGATTTGCCCGCTGGCCAGCAAAGTAACAATCAACAATGATCCAGAGATTAGCAACAAGGCCAAGCCAGTTTGCAGACGAGTGGACCGTATGGGCGCACGCGGTATGCGCCCGACAGGAATAGTTTGTATATTCGAATGGTTCATTGGATTTGTCCTTTGGTATCGGCTGTTTCCGGCCAAAGCAGGTACCTGCTATTTACTCAAGTGGATGGTCTGTTCTGCGCGCGGCGCACTAACCTCAAATTTAGCATCTTCCCATTTGGCTGGACCAAACTGGGCCGGTGCATCATTGGAAAATCCAAATGGTTCACTGGGGATACCCACCAAATTTTTGTCCAACTTTCCATTACCATCTACATCGTGGAACAATTTGATGACGTAAGTGCCGGGAGCCAATGCTTCGATGGTTCCAGAAACTTCGGACTGGTTGGCAACTAGGTTCAACCCATTGTCACGCTCACCGCCTTTATAGGCCTCGGCGCTGGCATAAAGTGCAATCAGCACTTCGCCAGTTTGCTGGCCGATACCCTCAACATTGATTTGTAGATCAACCGAAGTATTTTGGGCGTTCGCGGTGAGCGGAACGACCCCCAAAGCACTAACCAGCGCAAGTGTTTTCATTTGATTTTTGAACAACATGTCATTTCCTTTTGTCAGTTACCCGAGTGGGTATTGAGCAACCAGACAGGATCGACCGATTAATCACCAGCCGCATTGCATCAAAGTGCGCTTAGGCTTCGCAAACTGGGCCACAATGCAATTCCCGAAGCGCGAAATGGACCGCTTGCCATTGGCGCATCGTCAATGGCAGGGCTTGATCCAACCGGAGTGCGCTTCTAGGCTCCATGCACACCAGAAACGCGCGGGAGCAAAGCAATGACCAAACCCACCCAATTCCTGAAATTCACAGCCATCGCGATCGGGTTGACCATTAGCGCGCCGGCGTTGGCCGCAGGCACCAGTGTGCAATGTGGACATTTGCTTGACCAACCGGGCCAAGCCCCACGTGGCGCATCGACCATCGAAATTGCGACGGATGGCACGATCGTGACAGTTCATCAGGGCAAGACACAAATTGAAGGTACTAAACTAGTAGACTTGAGCGACAAGTTTTGCTTGCCCGGCCTAATCGACAGCCACGTACACCTGACCTCCGAATTGGGACCAAGAGGCCGATTATATGCGGTCACCCGATCCGATGCCGATTGGGCAATGAGTGCCGTCTTATTTGCGCGGCGCACGTTGATGGCTGGATTTACCTCGGTGCAGGACGTCGGCGCCAGAGGCGATGATGCGATATATGCAGTGCGCGATGCCATTGCACGTGGTGATATTGCCGGGCCGCGCATCTTAGCCGCTGGCAAAACCGTTTCCATCTCTGGCGGACATGGCGATGGTCGTCATGGCTATAGCGAAGCCGTTGCGGCCAGCTTGCTGTCGCCTGCGACTTGCGATGGCCCGAGTGATTGCCGCCGGGCAGTGCGCGAAAATATCCGGCGCGGCGCGGATGTGATCAAAATCACTGCAACGGGCGGTGTGCTTTCCAATACGGCGGCTGGCACCGAACAACAATTTTTCGACGACGAAATGCGCGATATTGTGCAAGCGGCTCATTCCATGGGGCGCAAGGTAACGGCCCATGCCCACGGCAAAGGTGGCATTGAGGCGGCGTTACGCGCTGGCGTGGACAGCATTGAGCATGGCACCTATCTGGATACCAAAACCGCAGCCTTGTTCAAAAAGCATGATGCCTATTTGATCCCGACCGTTTTAGCCGGAGCGACTGTTGTCGCGCTGGCCAATGATCCGAAAAGTTTTCTACCCAAAGCGTCCCGTGACAAGGCCCGGCAAGTTGGGCCGCAAATGATTGAAATGTTACGCATTGCCCAAAAAGCTGGTGTCAAAATCGCCTTTGGCACGGATAGCGGCGTATCGCACCATGGGAACAACGCGCAAGAGTTTGTACTGATGGTCGAAGCTGGTTTTACCCCCATGCAAGCCATTGCATCAGCAACGGTTTCTGCCTCGGATCATTTGCAAATTTCCGATAAAACCGGAACACTTGAAGCTGGAAAGCAAGCCGACTTGATTGCAGTTGGCGGTAGCCCGCTGGACGACATCAAGGAATTGCTCGACGTTGATTTCGTGATGAAGGGCGGACGGGTATTCAAGAACAAGGATTAGTTTTACCTCATGAGCAAACAACCCGTTAAAGGTATTTCCGAAGAAAAGTATTTTCGGTGGCGCGGCAAAGAGGTTTCGCGCACCGAAAACCTATCGGACATCGTGTTTGCCATGGCGCTGACGCTGATTGTGGCTTCGTCGGTTCCCAGTTCATTTACTGCGCTGATTGCACTGTGGCGCGAAGCCATCGCCATTGCCCTTTGTTTTGCGCTGTTGTTGATGATTTGGCATATTCATTTCGTGTTCTTCAGGCGCTATGACCTTGAAGACAGTCTTACCATATTTCTAAATTCAGTATTGATGTTTTTGGTGATGGTTTTTGTCTATCCGTTGAAATTTTTGTTCCTATTTTTGATCAATTTATTCACTGGAAATTTCAAAAGCAACGAAGATGTTTTACAAATCCTTACAATCGATCAAGCTCCTTGGGTCTCTGTGATTTTCTCTTTGGGATATGCCGCCGTTTTTATTGTGTTCACAACCATGTATGTTCACGCGCTAAGGCAAGCAGATGCGCTAGAGCTAAATTCCGCTGAAATCGAATTAACCCGTACCGCAATTTTTTCGAGTTTGGTTCATATAGCAATGGCGATACTTGTCATTGTGGTGGCTTTATCTTCCCCTCCAGATGAAGGGCTACGCGCCGGTATGCTATACATGTTTATTGGCATCCCATTGGCGATATTGGCCTATCTTGGCAACCGAAAAGCCAAAGCTACATTAGCGGCTGACGCGAAGTAAATTTTCAGAATATCTGGTTTAATCCAGCACCCGGTATGACGTGACATTTGAGACAAAGTCGCGCCTGCCGCCAACATCCCGATGGCGTCGATAGACGAATGGAGCTTCGCGAGACACCCAAAAATGGGTAACCGTACCGCCCCAGGTTTGGCTTTCAATCACCCAGCAATCACAGGAGACGCCGGAATCCAGATCCAAGTGTTCTTTTCGCAATACGGTGTATTCGTCAAATTCGGAAGAAACCCGACCACCCTTGCGTGGGTAAGCTTGCGGCAATTTGAATTTAGCACCGATTTCCATGGGCATTAACGAGGCAAGAGTTGGCGAAAACATGATGTCCACGCTCCCCTTATTAGCCAGCTCTCCGGTGATGCGTATCGGATCACCACCGCCGATTGGTGTACGCACCCAATCATAAGAATTCTTGGTGTTTTGCGCCACAATGTATTCTTTGCCAAAGGCAAAATAAGGTTGGGCAGCAAACTCGGCGCGATGAGTCTTCAGATCGATCACCCGCTGCGCGACAATTACATTATCCTTCATCGGAATGACGTCGATCATCGACAGTTTTTTGTCATTGCCTGACTTACGGGCTTGCATGAAAAATCGACCGTTTTTGCCCATGGCGCTATTGTAGCCAACTTCAAAGTTCTCAAACTTTGGAGTCTTGAAATGTTTGTCACCGGGCAGAATTGTCAGTGCTTCATCGGCGGCCAACCCCGCGCCAGCCCCAGCCAATACCAGACATAAACCAGCAGATAAATGACGAAACAGTCGAGATTTTTCAAAACTTTTCATAAGGCACATTCTCCTGAACCATTGCTTTGCTTGTGTTTTATGGTGTGAATTGAGCCAGAGTTCTGCTTTGGAACAAGCCAAATGGGTCCAAAGGCGCATATTTGTGGCTGGACGTTTTCGAACAGGAAATCGACCTAGGGTGAACGGAGCCTGTCTGGTGATGAGTGAATACTGGCTCGCCAAATTTAGGTAGTTTGGTTTACTGGCTGGTCAGCATTTTCGATTTGAATGCTGTCAATTTTCGACGACTCAAGGGCGCAATGTTTCCATCTGACAAATGGACCTCAAAGGTCTTTAAGCCAGCACTGGAATTGATCGACTGGACATGGTCCAAATTGATCAGCGCCTGTCGATGGGAGCGTACAAATGCGCCGCCTTGCAGATCGGTACTGAGTTTAGCCAGTGATTTTCTCAACATGAAAATACCGCGCCCAGTATGCAATTGAACGTAATTGCCGGACGCTTCAACCCACAGGATTTCATGAGCGGAAACTGACAGGATTTTGCCGTTTTTACGCACTTCAAACCGCTGATTTGAATGGTCTGTTTTTGCCAGTCGGGAACGAACGATATAAATCACAAAACAGGACAGGGCATAGATCACCAGCCACAAACCGGAATAACCAATCCAAGTTTCCAAAATGGCGATGGGTATCATTGCAAATCCCCACCCGGCACCGGCCCACATGAACAGTTTCAAAATGGCTAGAAACCCCAAATGAGCGATGGATAGAACCAATCCAGCCAATACCAACCGACCGACCAACTGTATGGACAGGCTCGCAACCGTACCGGTAGTTTGGTCAAAAACCGCCCACGCCAATCGGGGCGCAAACACCCACGCGCTGTAAAACAGCAAGGTCAAAGCCAGTTGTACGACAAGGCCAACATTTGGCGCGCGAAACGGTGCAAACCAAACGATCTGAATCGCCTCAAATCCGAACAGAAATAGCCCAATTGCCAAGGCAATCCCCCAATACCGGGTGTGCCAGCGCAATTGCCGTACAGATGCTGTTAAGTGCGCTACATTACCAGCTTTTATCGGTTGAAATACATTCAAAATTAGCCTGTTTATTGCGGTCCGCTTTGGGTTTGCCCATCCAGCAATCTACATCAATTTCGTTCAAAGCGACAGTATTGAAATTTTTGGAGCGCGCCGCCCGGTGTGTGATGGTCCTCGTTTGCCGTTTCGACTAACGAGAAATCCGTGCCAATTTCTGCGGCCAGTCCAGCAGCATCATATTGAACAATCGGCAGGCCAGAACATTTCTGCGGACCGTCCAGCGCAAAGGTCGCCATCACCAAATGCCCGCCGCTCGGAACAGCAGTGGTTAGTTTTTGCTTATAAGCGGTCCGATCCTTGGCCTCAGTCAGAAAGTGAAACACTGCCCGATCATGCCACAGATCAAAGTTCTGTTTTGGCTGCCATGTGCAAGCATCGGCTTCCACCCATTTGACTTGATCAGCCGCTACCCCCAACCGATTTTGTGCCAAATCGAGTGCCGTCTGAGAAATGTCGGCCACGCTCACACTGGTGTACCCGATTGCCAATAAATGATCGACCAACGTGCTGGCCCCACCGCCTACATCCAAAATCGCCGCGCCTTTATCCAGTCCGCAGGCAGCAATCATCGATAGTGACAAATCCGGACGGGGCTGCACCCAACTTTTTGCTTCCGGGTTATCCCCCCATGCGCTTTGCCAGTGGTCCCGACGGTTGGTCATGGCCGTGACTGTCCATAAATCAGGCGGGTGCGACCGGTATCGGCATCTATGACTTCGCGCTGGAAATTGGAGCCAATCCGTTTCGCCAACGCAATGCTGGGCTTGTTGCCGGGCACAATAACATGGGTCACTTGCTGCCACCCTAATGTGTCAAATACGAAGTTCAGACACGCTTGTGCAGCTTCGGTGGCATAGCCCT
>JAJFFR010000221.1 GCA_021776555.1 Robiginitomaculum sp. | reverse complement strand
CATGGTGGGCACTTTGAATTCCTCAATTCGGAAACGACCCGAGGTCACATTCAGATCGTTTTCGCTCAATATGGAAACCTCGTAACCGCCGAGACGAGCATCTTTAGGAATTTCCCATTGGCTTTGCGCCCGGCCAGAGGCATCAAACTGAATGGGAAACGAGAAGTCCTGTCCTGATCCCATATGGATCAATTGCAGTTTTGCCTCTTGCGGGGATGGACCAAGCAATTCCAAGCCATTGCTATTGGTACGGCGTAAAAAGTGTTTCATCGACACGGTTTCGCCGACCCGGAACAAGGACCGATCCAGCACGGAATGGGCCAAGATACGGCTGCCTTCATACCCGGTATCAATTCCAAATTCCCAAGGCTGCAAGCCTTGATTCCATTCGGTCCGCGTGAAACTGAAATCGTCACCTTTTTGTGCGGTGACAATCAATGGCGGATGATCTTCTCCATAGCACGATGTCCAGCTTCCGGCGGAAGGCAGTTCATTTTGCACATGGACCAGTCCGTCTTTGTCAGTCTCACCCTGCCACAAGATTTGCTTGGAACATTCATTGCCAACCGCAATTTTTGCATTGGCGACCGGTTGGCCGGAATCGAGATGGGTTACCCAGACGGCAGAGCGATCGGCCCCCCACATAAAATGCACGGCCATGTTGGTTACCAGCGCGCTGGTCGCCACATGATAGGCCCGTTGCTTTCCGATCAAGGCTTCGCCCAAAATCTGGCTATTGAGTTCAACCACATAAAAGCCGGGATCGGTCAGCGGTATTCCGATAACTTCCAACGCTTTATCGCCCAACGCATCAGGCATTTTGAAAGACTGTTGATCGTCGTCAGATCGAAACAAGGATGGGTGAGGATCGTTCTTGATCTCGGTCCATTTGCCATCTGCTTGCTTGATATCGCCCCATTTGACCCGCTGAACCCGCTCCATCCAATCCAGAATCTCAAATGGTTCCTTGGACTGAATGAATTGACCTTGGCGGGCAATAGAAATGGTCGTGCCGGGTACAGGTGATTCCACGCCGCGAATGGACACCGGCAACACACCGCCGGTCTTTTGCTCTAAGATGCCAAAATCGCCTGAAAACTTGATCAGAGGCGGATATTTGCCGGTGCCAAAATCAAGCGGGAAGGCTTGTTGGTTTTTCAATGGACGATCCGCATCGTCGCGCAAGTCAGCCGGTAAAATAATTTGAAATGAAGTGTCCTCGGGAAACGGTCCTTTGAACCGAACGTTTTGCACACTTCCGCGTTCCCGATCTTGATCAATATCTGGCGTGGCGATTGTTTCCCCACCTTGTTGCAAAGCGATTGCTCTGGCATCAGCCAGTGTAATGGGAGCAGAAAATTGCACAGACAAATCAGACAGGGGTGAGCACGGTTCTTTGACTGATGTTCGGCTACAGGAAAACTTAGCCCGGAATTCTGGCCGGGTTTTGAAATTGAAGGTTTGCCGCGTGCTGGTTTTGACGCCGCTGGGTGAGGCAATGCCTTTTTCCCAGACCAAGCGAACCTTGGTGGCTGGCGGCAATGCATTGGCGCATTTTGTCCAGATCAGAAATTTGCGTTCGTCTTTGCCTTCGGGAAGTGGCAAGATTTGCAACGGAATTTTCTCGGCCAAGCCTTCGATATTGCACCAAGCTAATTGCTCGATACTGGCCGGATCGGCCGCGCCATCTAGTTGCAACTGAAAATACTGATCTTCGGCAATGCGTGAATTGCCATCATAGGGCTGGCTCCACTTGATGGCGGGGCCACCCGTATCAAACGAATACGAAGAGCGCCCAATAACCCGATTGCCGGCTACATCGCGTAAGTCCGATACCGGGGAAAACGTACATTTATTGCCCGATGGCAATTTATTCTTGAATTCGTATACCCAGTTTCGTGTATCCAGCCAGCGACCTGTGCCAGGGACCGAACAACGGGCCTCAAAGGGGGCATCTTGCCGAGGATCGCCCAATTGTGACATCGGATTGGAAAAACGGACTTTGACTTGTTTGACCTGTTTAGCTTCGCCAGTTGGCGAAAAAATATCAATGCGGGTTGTTTGTGCTGAAGCCGCAACCGCGCTCAGCATCCAAAGCAATGATACAAGAAAACCCTTTTGTCGTTTTGTCCCCAAACGCATGTCTTTCTCCCGATTGATTCGATTCTGCAATCTGTAGTCTATCATATTGACGTACACTGGATTGCCGACATGCCGATTTCATGGCAGCAATGTGAAAACATTAAAGCAAAGGGCTTGGAACCATGGTCGGGTTGATTTCCGAAATTCGTGAAATAGTCGGTGATGCTGGTTTGCTAGTCGGTGATGAAGTGACCGGACGGGCTGAGAACTGGATGGGGTTAGGCTCCATTTCGGCGCAGGCCATTGTCCGGCCGTCTTCCACTGACCAATTGTCCCGCGTCATGGCCGCTTGTTTTCAGGCCGATCAGCCAGTCGTGCCGATGGGCGGCCTGACCGGGCTGGTACAAGGCACCCAAACCACTGGCAATGAAGTGGTGGTCTCACTGGAGCGCATGCGCGAGATTGAGACGCTTGACGGAACCGGTGCCACCATGACGGTGCAAGCTGGTGCGGCGCTGCAAAGCGTACAAGAACGGGCCGAGCAGGCCGGGTTATGCTTCCCGCTCGACCTGGGCGCGCGCGGGTCCGCTAATATCGGCGGCCTAATCTCGACCAATGCGGGTGGCAATCAAGTGATCCGCTATGGCATGATGCGCGAACAGGTATTGGGGCTGGAGGCCGTATTGGCCGATGGCACCATTATCTCATCAATGAACCGAATGCTGAAGAACAATGCAGGGTATGACTTAAAACAACTATTTATTGGTTCCGAAGGCACGCTTGGCATTGTTACCCGAGCTGTCTTGCGGCTTCGCCCGGCTTTATCTAGCGATAATACGGTGCTGGTAGCCCTGAATAATTTTGAAAATATCCCAAAGCTATTGCGTCTGTTTGGCAGTGCGCTCGGTGGAACGCTGAACGCGTTTGAAGTGATGTGGCAAAACTATTACCAATTAATTTTGAATGGTAATCCAGCCCACAAAGCGCCGATGCCGGATAATTTTGGCTATTATATCTTGATCGAAGCAGCAGGGGGCAACAAGCAAGCCGATTTGGACCGCTTTATGCAAACGCTGGAAACGGCGCTGGAACAAGAACTGATCGAAGATGCGGTATTGGCTAATTCGGGCGAACAGCGTGATGCGCTTTGGGCCATTCGGGACGACATCATGACCTTGGTGCTCACCATGCTGCCGATTGCCGCTTTTGATGTTTCGCTACCCATTGGGGATATGGAAACCTATATCGAACAGGTCGAGCAAAAAATGAGCGAGAAATGGGGCGACAAAGCCAAATTGGCGGTGTTCGGCCATTTGGGTGACAGCAATATACATTTGGCTATTGGCACCGGGGTCGAGAATGAACTGGACCATGGAGACGCCGAACACGTGGTATATGACCCATTGCGGCCGATTGGCGGCTCTGTTTCGGCTGAACACGGGATTGGTCTGGAGAAAAAGGCTTGGCTGTCTAGTTCGCGCAGTCCGGCAGAGGTCAATTTAATGAAGACATTGAAACAAGCGCTTGATCCCAAAAACATATTGAACCCCGGAAAAGTACTGGATTGAACTGTTAGGCATGTCCAATTCTATTCTTGGCCGCACCGGCACATCGCAGCAGGTACTTATTATTGGCGGTGGTTTGATCGGAGTGACAACTCTTTTCGAGCTTAGCCAACGCGGCATACCAGCTCTGTTGCTGGAAGCGGGAAGTGCACTGGCTAACGAAACCAGTTTTGCCAATGGCGGCATGTTAGCCCCATCGCATTCAGAACCATGGAATGGGCCGGGCATATTCGGTCATCTGTTGGCTTCGCTGTTTGATCCTGATGCAGCCGTAAAATTACGGCTAGGGGCGATCCCAGATTTGTTGGACTGGGGGTTGCAATTTATCCGCAATGCCACGCCGGCCAAGTTTCAACGTGCGGCACAAGCCAATTATTTGTTGTCGGCTTATTCAGCCGTCCGCACTCGGCAAATCACCTTGGATCATGGCTTGCAGTATCACCAATCGGATCGAGGTAGCTTGCGGATTTTTTCCAACCAACAAGCAATGGATACGCCACTGCAAATGGCAAAATCCATGGAGCCGCTGGGTTTGGCGTTCGAAATGGTCAACCCAAACCGGGCAATCGAGATCGAGCCGCAATTGGCCCACTCAAATATGTCTATTGTCGGTGGATTATATGCAAAAAATGACGGTGTAGGTGATGCTCGACTGTTTACGAGGCAAATCGGGCGCCTTGCCCAAAACAAAGGCGGCGAAATCCGGTTCAATTCCAAGGTCAGTCGATTGATCCAAGAGGACAATCAAGTCATCGGTGTGGAGGTGGGGGGCGACATCATCCGTGGCCCGGTAGTGCTGGCAGCTGGGATGGGTTCGGTGCATCTGGCAGCAGGCATTGGCCTGCATCTGCCGATCCAGCCAGCCAAAGGGTATTCGATCAGTGTAGAGGCAGATGGACTAGGTGAGAGCCAACCCAAAATCCCGATTATAGATGATGCCATGCATGTAGCGGTCAGTCCGATTGGTCAAATATTGCGGGTGGTGGGCACAGCAGAATTCGCTGGCAATAATTTGTCTTTGCGCCAGCGTCGCTTGGAAAATTTGCGTAAGGTTTTTACCCGAGTTTATCCGCAATTTGACGCGCATCTGGATTGGAATACAGCACAATCTTGGGCGGGTTTGCGCCCGATGAGTGCCGATGGTGTTCCGTTTATTGGACCGGCTTCGCAGCCTGGTCTGTGGCTCAATTGCGGACATGGACATTTGGGGTGGACCATGGCGGCAGGCTCCGCCCAAATGTTGGCCGACCAAATGCTGAATCAATCACCGGCGATTGATAGCGCCCCGTTTCACTGGATTCGGTAATTTTGCATTGGTGTAGCTATCAGGCTTTACCGGGCCTTGTGTTGGTGTAATTGTCTGCACAGTAAGCGCAAATGGACCCACAAATGACCCTTGAAATCACAATAAACGGTGAGGACCGACAGTTGAATGGCACGCCTTCGATTGCCGATATGTTGATCGGCTTGCAGCTAAACCCAGACAAAGTAGCGGTTGAGCGTAATCTGGAGATTGTACCGCATTCCCTTTTTGCTGAAACTGTGTTGCAAAGCGGGGACAGGCTGGAAATCGTCCGATTCATTGGTGGAGGTTGAGGCCACGGAGATTGAAATGCAAGATCAGAAATTGACCATTGCCGGCCGGGAATTTTCATCACGGCTGATTATCGGCACGGGAAAATACAAAGACTATCAGCAAAATGCCGATGCGTTG
>JAJFFR010000023.1 GCA_021776555.1 Robiginitomaculum sp. | reverse complement strand
AGGTGGAAGAAACCAAGCGTATTTTTGAAACCTATTACCCGGAAGAATATACTGATTGGTCGGGAACCGAAATTGCCGAACTGTCCGCTACCCAATGGCAGATATCCAGGTCGGCCTTCCAGGACACATTATTGATCCAGTCCAAGATTGTTGAAAGTGTCCATGATGATACGGGGCTACTCACCGACCTGATCGCCAAAAGCCAAAGCGCCACAGGCAATCTGTCTGTCATGCAGGCTGGTAATCAGATCATGGCGCTTGACGCAAAACAGACCATGCAATTACAAGAAATGCTGGCCACGCAATACCGGGCGGAATCACTGGAACGCACCCGGATTATCGCCGCCCAGGAACAAGCAGAAGTCCAGCATGTCCGGTTTGTTGGCGTAGCTTCCGCTTATGGCACTCGTTGATCTTTGGTTTGACTAAAAGGAAATATGCATCATGAATGACCTTGGGATCATCGACGAATTTGTAGCCACTTTTTCCGGCTATATCGACAGCGGTTTTGGGTTGCTGGCCCCGGATGTGTCGTTTCTGACCGCCTTTTTGGTCAGCATTGATGTGGTTTTGGCCGGACTGTTCTGGGCCAAGGGGCCGGACAATAACATTATTGCCCAGTTCTTAAAAAAAGTGCTGTATGTTGGTTTCTTCGCCCTGTTGTTAAACAATTTTGCCTTTCTCGCCGATGTGATCTTTAGCAGTTTTGCTCAATTGGGACTAAATGCGTCTGGCGCAACGATGACCGCCGATGATCTGATGCGGCCCGGCTTTGTGGCCAATGCCGGCTTTAGCGCTGCCCACCCCTTGCTGGATGAGATCAGTGACCTCTCCGGTCCGATCAAGTTCTTTGTCAATATCGTTACCATCACCATTTTGTTCCTGGCCTGGGTGATCACTCTGTTCTCCTTTTTCTTCCTAGCTATTCAACTGTTTGTCACCATTATCGAGTTCAAGTTGACCACATTGGCAGGCTTTGTATTGGTGCCATTCGCCCTTTGGAACAAAACCTCATTTTTAGCCGAACGGGTGCTGGGCAATGTAATCGCTTCTGGCGTCAAATTAATGGTGCTAGCCATTATTGTTGGTATTGGCTCCACCTTGTTTGGCAACATTACCTCAGCTTTTACACCGGGCAGCGTCACCCTGGAACAAGCAGCTTCAGTAATTCTGGCCAGTCTCGCCATGTTGGCATTGGGAATATTTGGACCCGGCATCGCCTCTGGTCTGGTTTCCGGTGCGCCGCAGCTTGGCGCTGGTGCCGCCGTAGGAGCTATGGTTGCAACCGGAGCCGGGGGCGCGGCAGGCGCAGCAGCAGCGGGAAGTGCTGTTCGAGCCGGTGCAAGATTAAGTGGCAGCGCCATCAATATGGGTTCAGCCCTGGGTGGCGGTGCCAAAACTGCATTTCAATTGGGAAAAGCCGCCTCTGGCACGGGCGGACTGAAAGGCAATGTTGCAGGATTAAGTGCCGTGGCCCAGGCTGGTGCAGGCGCGGCCATAAGCGGCACCAAATCGGCTTTGGCCGGGATGACCGCGCCAGCCAAAGCTTCTTTTCAAAATGGTGGGCGCGGGGCGGTTACCGCCACCGGCGGCAATATTTCCAGTGGTTCAAGCAGTACGCCTGCAAAAGCTACCGACAACCCAACAACAGCGCCTGATTGGGCGGGTAAAGCCGAGCATCATCCCATGGGTTCACATGCAGGCATGATGGCCACCCATGCGCTTCGCGATGGGGATCGCGGTGGTGCGGCACAAGGCCCAAATTTGAAACAAGATGAGGAATGAATGCCATGTGGAAACGTAACCAACACACGTACGGCCAAACACCTATACCGGAAACACCCTATCAACGAGCTGCCCAAGTCTGGGATGAACGCATAGGCTCGGCCCGGGTGCAGGCCGCCAATTGGCGCATAATGGCAATGATCTCTATCGGTTTGGCTTGTGCTTTGGCCGCCTCTCTTATCTGGCGGTCCTCACAAAGTCTGGTTACCCCTTATGTGGTTGAGATTGAGCAGGATGGCGGCATTAGCCAAATTCGCTCTGCATTGGCCAATTATGAACCAAATGATGCTCAGATCGCCCATCAATTGGCGGACTTTATCCACAATGTCCGCTCGGTTTCCATTGATCCCATTGTGCTGCGCCAAAACTGGCTGCAAGCCTATAACTACACCACCGATCGCGCCTCCATGACCTTAAACGAATATGCCCGTGATCATGATCCGTTTGTTGATATCGGTCATCGTAGCATCAGTGTTGAGATTACCAGCGTTGTTCGTTCTTCCGACAACAGTTTTGAAATCCGATGGCAGGAAACCACCTATGGTAATGGCGCACAAACCGACAAGAACCATTTCACTGCCAGTCTTTCCATTGTGGTGCAGCCACCACGTGATGAAACCGCGCTCATCAACAACCCGCTCGGCATTTATGTGCACAGCATTAATTGGTCGAAAGACCTGACCCAGGGAGTCTCAAAATGACCCGAATACTCATGATCACAGCCCTCGCCCTCAATCTTGCGGGTTGTACAACCCTGCAAGGATATTTTACCAAAACAGCACCTGACTTCAAACTGGATGAAGCTGAATTTATCGAAGCGGTATATCTGGAAGAAGAGACAACAGAAACGTCTCAGATTACTCCATTTCCTACAAAACCAGAACCGATCATCCTGATGCCCGGCCAATTAAAGCCGATCCAGAATGCCAGTCTGAATAACATGCCAGATGTAAAGCCCCACCAAGCGATTGACCAGGCCAACCAAAGCGCCGCCATCCAGCCGATGGCAGATAATTATATAAACGCCATTCAGATCTACCCTTATTCTGTTGGTGCTCTGTATCAGGTTTATTGCGCCCCCAAACAGGTGACCGATATCGCCTTGCAGCCCGGCGAAGAGCTAATGTCGGTGTCGGCAGGAGATACGGTGCGCTGGGTGCTTGGAGACACAGTGTCGGGAAGCGGTACAACCGAGCAGGTTCACATACTGGTCAAGCCGATCTCGGCTTCTTTAGCCACCAATATGGTCATCACCACATCCAAGCGCACCTATCATCTGGAAATGACCTCGTTTTATAAAACTTATATGGCAGCCGTATCCTGGCATTACC
This sequence comes from Robiginitomaculum sp., assembly GCA_021776555.1. Lineage (GTDB taxonomy): Bacteria > Pseudomonadota > Alphaproteobacteria > Caulobacterales > Maricaulaceae > Robiginitomaculum_B. The sequence continues at coordinate 532 of JAJFFR010000023.1, read as the reverse complement.
CCAATGAGGCCTTTGGCCAGCTACGAGCTGTCGCCAATGTTCGTGCATCAAAGCACGCCCGTTTGGGCAATACGTCCCGTACCCCGCATGGTTTGCAATTGGACCGGCTTAACTTTCGCTACGAAGTGGCAGGTGATGAACCTCATTGGCGGCCCATTCAGGCCTTTGATGACGGGCGCAAGGTCTATATCCAGTTCCCGGCCCGTCTCGACCAGGGCGAAGCGCCGCCATTGTTTGTCATTGGCCGAAACGGCAAAAGCCAATTGGTAAATTACCGGATCAATGGAACCTATTATGTGGTGGATCGTTTGTTCGCAGCCGCTGAACTTCGTCTGGGTGAAGAAAAACAAGAGGTGGTGCGGATCACCCGCATTTCATCTTCCAGGGCTGCCAAGCTATGAGTTCGGAACAAGCAACAGACCCCAAACTCAGCATTCGCACCCGGCCACGACCAGTGAAACGCTTTAGTAGAAAAATGCTGATGATCGGCGTTAGCATTGCAGCCTTTACGGTGTTGGGCGCTTTTGGTTTT
>JAJFFR010000220.1 GCA_021776555.1 Robiginitomaculum sp. | reverse complement strand
TTATAGGTCCAAATTGCTTTGGGCATCAGAGCTTCGGCTTGTTTCAGGCCAAACTCATCCAAAAATGCCAAGCCGGATGCGATGTGGGCCTGATGGGTCCATTCAGCAAGGGGGAGTGTATCGTCGCGCATGCCTTGATAGACGTGCGCAATAGATTTTGCATCCCAATTGGTCATCGAGTTTTCCTGTAGAGAATAAAATAAGCCAGACTTGTTAGAGGGCGTTGTTGGATGTTGCAATCCAGATTACGTATTTTGTCGTGCTAGCCCTTAACACTCCAAATCAAAAACCTTTCTACCGAATTCCGTGCCATTAATCCGCAGAGATAGAGCATGTTCCCCTGAATAGTACTTACGGGTCGTGATGGGTCGAATAACGTGTCGACGTTCCAGTATTATCTCCTCAGATGGCTGTAGATTCAATTGCTTCCATTTGAACACCTTTGGCGAAAGTGTTCCGTTCGCCTTTTGAAAGTGTATGATGTAGTCGATCACGATTTTCTGACTGGTTTGACTGTCCGATTTCAACTCAACTGTAAACGCCATAGCGCCGCCCAAATTTACCTTAGGTGTGCCAATATCAATAGCTGGTTCTTCAATTTTGGGCGGATTTACTCCAAAGGCGCGCAGCGCGTCCATGTGGCCCTGTTTGATTAATGTACGACATGCGTGGTGGATCAATTTTTGTCTCGGCATTTGCGCATTATTCATCCATTTATTAGCAATCTGCGCAACCAAGTCTGGATGATCTTTTGCAATGTCATTTAGGTGGTTAGCAACGGATCGACGTACATATTCCTCTGGATCATCGCGCATTGTCGTAAGGATAGGTAAGGTTGGTTTGGGATCTTTGACCAACTGCTTTAGCTGCATCCCCCACGGCAGCCGTGGCCGCGTTCCTTCGGATGCAAGCCTGCGCACATGAATGTTTTCGTTTCGCGCCCAAGGGGTGATTATTTCCAACGCCCTTGCCTGATCTGCATCCAAAAAAGGACGCACATCAAACTCGGCCGTCCCCCGCTTGGTCATCTCTTTTAAAAGTAAAAGGGAGCCATCAAAATCATCAATCCCATGTTGACCAACAACCATCGTCAGCGGCCATAGCCCCCATCCGCAAATACCGTCCATGTCGCTTGGCTTATTCGCCTGACTCAAAGGATCAGGGTGCAACATTGCGGCAAGCACTTCGTTCCGATGCGTCAATTCTCTTGGTAAAACCGCGTGAACAGCATCGGCGATAAGCTGCGTGCGTTGTTTTAGCTCAAGCGATGGAAGTCGCTCCAGCAGAGGAAATTTGAACACTTCCTCATCAAAACTTGCAACATGCCTGCCAAGGTGTATCGCAATGAACCCCACTACCTCTGGAGAAATCAGGTTTTTAAACGGCTCCATCACTCATTTTCCTAATACGTCGCCAGAACCAGATACCTATCTAGTTCGGCATCTGCCTCCATATCACTCATGCCCATTACTGCAAAAACAGGTATGGCATACTAGGCGATTCCATTTCCTTTTTATCACATCGGTAACACTGGGGTATTGGGCAGGTGAACCTTTCTTACTCGGAGGCTATTGATTTGCTCGTGAGCTTAGCTGTGGTAGAACAAATAAACTCGCCCTTGTTCCTAGCGCAAATTGGATCAATTAGGCACAAACTGATGGCGTCATTCTCACCAGATATCATTCTCACCAGAAAAACGTCACAAAGTCGCCGGACTAAAGGTGCGAATTTTGATCGGCGAGTCTGCATCAACCTTCGTTTTGTCATCATTTGAAACGCCTCAGTGCCGGTTGTACAGCTTATTGCATCAGGCGTTGGTTACCCAGCAAAGTTTGAACATCACCTATCGAGCGGAAAACAAAGAGGAGACTAAACGCGAAATAGAACCTCATTATCTGTTTTTGAACTATTGCGCGGGACACCTCGCACGTTTCGTTGTGATAGAATTGCCAAAGCTAACCGGGTGGAGGGGAGGTTCAAATTGCTACCACAGAGCATTTTTGACTCAGTATTAGGTGGCAGTGTTTTGATCTAGGTCGCGGTGTTTTCGATAGGTCACACGGAAAATGGACCAAAAAACTTACTGCAGGATTCTACATCTTCCTGCATTAGACCTTACGTTGAATTTTGCGCATAATATATATTATGTGTTGTTTATTCTATTTCTATTATGTAATTGATACAAATTAAGAATAAAATAGATGTTATAAATTATATGATTACAACTGAATTATGATGTAAGCACCTAAGTCTAGACCATAGTGAGTGCAATAACGGCAGAACAATTGCCTCACAGTTGGCCTTGACGGTCGCAAAACCCTGCACCAGACATAAAGCAAATTCTGGTTCGAATATGCAGGCTGCTGTTATGAGTAAAAACATCACAATTCTGGGTTCTGGGTTTGCGGGTCTGGCTGCGGCGCGACAGCTTCGAAAGCTGGATAAAACGGTGCAGATCAGTTTGATCGCGCCGAAGCCGGAATTTGTGTATTTGCCCAGCTTAATCTGGATGGCCCCTGGAAAGCGCAAAGCATCTGATTTGGTCATTCCACTGGACAGATTTTTTACTCGCAGCAACATTTCATACATTCAGGCCAAGGTTCTGAACATTTCACAAAACGGCCGTGTGGTGGAAACGGATGCGGGTACGTTTACTAATGACGGTCTTATCATTGCCTGTGGCGGCCGGTTCATCAAAAAAATACCGGGAATCGAGAACGTAATCACGCCCTGTGAGGGCATTAAATGTGGCGAAGAATTTCGGGATAGACTGCAGAATATGGACGGCGGCACCCTCGCCTTTGGGTTTTCGGGAAATCCAAAAGAACCCGCTGCAATGCGCGGTGGTCCGGTTTTTGAGTTTTTATTTGGAACGGATCAGTTGCTGCGGAGCCAAGGTCGGCGCGGCAAATTCAAATTGGTCTTCTTTTCTCCAGCCCCAAAACCGGGTATTCGCTTGGGTGAAGCTGCTGTAGTAAAACTACTTAATCGCATGGAAACAAAAGGAATTTCCTCCTATATCGGAGAGAAAATAGTCAAGTTTTCCACCAATGGCGTTGAAACAGAAACAAAGAAATTTGAGGCTGATCTGATTTTGTTTATGCCGGGTATGACCGGAAATAGCTGGTTCCCCAAATCTGGGCTACCACTTTCGGATGGTGGCATGATCAAAGCTGGTCCCAATTGTAAAGTGGATGGAGCAGATTGGCCGATGACGTATGTCGCAGGTGATGCTGGCTCATTCCCCGGTCCCGGTTGGATGCCAAAACAAGCGCATATGGCCGAATTGCAAGCCAAAGCCGCTGCTACCAATTTGTTAGCCAAATTGGATGGCCGTCAGCCAGATCAGCAGTTCGAAACCGAGCTGATCTGTATCATTGATAGTAAAAACAAAGGCGCCCTCGTCTATCGAAAAGGCGAAAAATCGCTGATGTTGCCACCCATGCGGATCGCACATTTTGCCAAACGCGCCTTTGAAAAAATGCATATCCGCCAGTATCGTTAGGCCGCGTCAGTAGCTTCCACAACGATTTCCATGCCGTCATAGGCCGGAACCACATGATCTGGTAGACTGTCCCGCAACGTCTGGTAATCCATATTGATGTGCATATTGGTCAACACGGCGCGTCTGGGTTTTATTTTTGCAATCCATTCCAAAGTTAAATCCAGATGGAAATGGGTTGGGTGTGGGTCCGGGCGCAAAGCATCGATAATCCAAGTATCTATGCCCTGCAACGCGGCAACGGCCGGTGTCGGGATATCAGACACATCTGGCGTGTAGGCAATACTGCCAAAGCGAAATCCCAACGCTTGAACCGTCGGTCCATGGTCCAACAAGAATGGTATGACTGAAATTGGATCGCCTGCCCCTGAAACTGCAAATGCTTCGCCCAACGGTGGCATTTCTCTTGCATCCAAAATCGCCGGATAGGCTGATTCCGGACTTTGTTCAAAAACGTAAGAAAATCGCGAGACCAGAGAATGTCGGGTGATATCATCAAAATAAACCGGAATACGCTGGCGCATCATATAGCAGATCTGCCGTAAATCATCGATACCATGGGTTTGGTCGGCATGGTCATGAGTATAAAGCACAGCGTCCAAGTGCCGACATTCGGCCTCCAGTAATTGTTGGCGCATATCAGGGCTGGTATCGACCAACAAGCTGGTTTGTTTCCCCTGTTGGTTCTGGTTGGTTACCAAGATTGAGCATCGTGAGCGACGATTTCGAGGCTCCGATGGATCACAACTCCCCCAACGGTTTCCCAGACGAGGCACGCCGCCAGACGAACCACAACCCAAAATTCGAACAATGGTTTTGGTTGAGGTCATGGGCGTACTGCTTTGGTAAATAGTTGAAAAAAGGCATCATTGGTCCGCTGATCGGTGTCGTTCTGGTTCCAACCTTTAATGTCAGCCAATTGGTCGCGGATCAGCGGTAAATATGCCGGTTCATTGCGGCGTCCCCGGTGCGGCACCGGAGCCAAATATGGACAATCGGTTTCCAGCATAATGCGGTCATCTGGCATGATATCTCGGATAATATCTCGAACTGGATGGGCATTTTTGAAAGTCGATATCCCATTTACACTGAAATACCCGCCAGCCTCGGCTCCAATCCGGGCCAATTCTGCGCCCGAGGTATATGAATGTAGCACAAAGCGAAATGGCTGGAACGCCAACTCTCGTTGTAGGATTTCGCCCATGTCCTGATCCGCCTCGCGCGTGTGCAACACCAAAGGCAAACCGGTTTGGCGAGCCGCCTCGATATGGGTCATCAGATTTTTGATCTGATCGTCCCGGGGGCTATAATTATAGTGATAATCTAGGCCAGTTTCGCCAATCCCGATGACCTTGTCGTTTGCCGCACCGGCGACCAGTTCCGCAACACTCAAATCTGGATGTTTTGCCGCATGATGCGGATGCACGCCAATGGTACACCAGATATCCGGATCGGATTGAGCGATGGCCAACGCCGGTACGAACTCATCCATATAGCAACAAATGGTGACGATCGTGGTGATCTTGGCCAGCCGCGCCCGGGTAATTACCGCAGCAATATCGTCATCAAAATCCGCATGATGTAAATTGGCGTGAGTTTCAACCAGCATTAGCTTACGGTCATTTCACGTTGCATCAAAACCGCCGCTTTGCGGATATTGCCAAGCATTTGTACGATAACCATAGCCGGGTCCAGATTTAGTCTGGTCAGGCTATTTTGCAAGTTTTGGTTTTCGGTTTGAACTTGTAACCATGCATCCAAGCCGGACATTCGATGATTCTTGGCATGGGATTGAATTTCTTGTTCCAAACGTAATTGTAGCAGGTCCAGAAACAGATTTCGCGATTGTTCGGCGGATTTGATCGCCAGACGATTGGCTAGCCCATGGGCCTTTGCTTGATCAAATCTGGGAAGTGCGTCAAATATCTGCGTAATTTCAGCCCATAATTCCAACCCCTGCCCATTGGCGATTTCGGCCGCGCGCCCCGGACTGCCGTGGGCCAATTTGGCGGCCAAAGTTGAATCTGCTTCATTGGCACCGCAATCCATTGCCACATTTTGGGCAATCGAAATTCCCGGATTACGTAGTGCCAAATGTCGGCAGCGAGAGGTGATGGTCGGCAATAACCGACCCGGGCGGTGACACACCAGCAATAACAATCCTTGTTCCGGTGGTTCTTCCAGCGTTTTTAACAAGGCATTTGCCGCATTGTGATTTAGATCATCAGCGCAATCAACAATACAAATTCGCCAGCCATTTCCGGCTGCGCGGTTGGCAAAAAAATGACTGATTTTTCGTATTTGCTCAATGCTGATTTCGGAACGCCATTTTTTGGTTTTTTGGTTCCAACCGTTGGTGATAGCCATCAGATCAGGGTTGCTTCCCGCCGCGATCTGTCGGCTAACCGGATCATCTTCCTGAACGCCAAGCACGCCATTATCCGCACCAGAAGCTGCGCCCAATAACCGCCGTGCCACCCGATAGGCAAGACTGGCTTTACCACAACCCTTTGGCCCGGTGATCATCCAAGCATGGTGTAATTTGTTACGGTTCATGGCGCTCAAAAAGGACTGTTCGGCGCTTTCGTGACCAAATAATTGATGGACCGCTCTGGGGTGTGGGCAATTTTCGATCTTGTCGGGTGGGCAGTCCTCAAGCGATTGCGTCATTGAGCCAACTCTGCACGAAAGTGCTTAACGATAATTTGTTCGATCTGTTGGCTGACTTCAAGTTGGGACCTCGTGCCATCAATGACTTGGCAGCGTTGTGGGTTGTCTTTGGCAATTTGCAAATAGCCATCACGGACTTGTTCGTAAAACGTCACTTTTTGCTTTTCAAAACGCGATATGGTTTCGGCCCGGCTGGCTACCCTGTTTAGGCCGGTATTGGCCGGCACATCCAAAATTAACGTCAGTTCCGGGCTAAATTTCCCCAGAACAATTTTGTTTAATTTACGGATTCGAGATAACGGCACGCCGCCAGCATATCCTTGATAAACGGTTGTTGAATCAAAAAAACGATCCGACAAAACCCAACTACCCTCTTTAAGGGCTGGCTTGATCAAAGTTCGAACCAGTTCAGAACGAGCTGTATACATGAT
>JAJFFR010000219.1 GCA_021776555.1 Robiginitomaculum sp. | reverse complement strand
TGGGGAGAAGGCCGGGATGAGGGGAACTTTCTTTCAACTAGTTAGCCTAATAGGTTGTCATATTAGGAAAGTGCTGGCGAAGGCGGCTTCGTAAATTGAAGGCATGGCTTTCCAGATCATCAATGGCATAGCTGATCTCGCGCATTTGGTGTTCGACCCGGCCATATTGACGTTCTAACCGGCGAAGCTCGGCCAAGGCAGCGTCGCGTTCATCGCGGGTTAGTGACGTGTTGCGGGCGCGCCCTTCTTCATGCTCAATACTATACTGTAGATCGGCCAGCTCTCGCTCGCTGGTCTCATAATCGGTCTGCGCCCGATCTCGTGCCGCTTCGGCCTCATAGACTTCAATTCCGGCTTGATGTCCGTAATGAAATGCCTCACCGCGCGGGCCGGTACAGACCTTTTTGTAAGAGATACCGGATGCGCCAACCCACGCCCCGTTATCGGCGGTGCAATAAACATCTAATCCTTGATCATAACCGGCCAACCAAGTTTCCAAATCAACCGGAATACCGTGTTTGGAACAGGCCTTGTTATGCTCATCAATTCGCTCTGGTGCTTGACCTTTGGCACCATCGGTATAGCCAATGCTCTGCCAATTGCCGGTCAGGCACTCGTCCTCGGACAAAGTCGCGCAACCGGCAATCAACAAAACTGATGAAAGCAATAATAGCTTTGATCTAACCATTACTTCCAACCACAAGATTGGCCTTGGTTCTGGGTTTCCAGATATCCCATCAATGGCTCAAAGTATGAGATAATGGCCGAACCATCCATTTCACGGGTGCCGGTGAAGGCTTCCAACGCATCTGGCCAAGGTTGTGACTGGCCCATTTCCAACATTTTTTGGAACTTCTCACCAACCACATCCGAGCCATAGATTGAACAACGGTGTAATGGGCCTTCCCAACCTGACATTTCGCAAGCTGCTTTGTGGAATTGGAACTGCATCACAAACGACAGGAAATAACGCAAATACGGCGTGTTACCTGGAATGTGATATTTCGAACCTGGATCAAATGCATCGGCAGGACGTGCGCCACCCGGAGGCACGATGCCTTGGTATTCGGTCCGCAAATTCCACCAACCCTGATTATAATCGCCCGGTGCAATTTCACCGGAGAACACTTGCCAGCGCCAATTGTCCATCATGTAGGCGAAAGGCAGGAATGAGATTTTATCTAATGCCTGACTTAGCAATAGCCCCGTATCAGCACTGGCATCCGGGATCATGTCCTGGGTGATCAGACCAATATCTGCTAAGTATTGTGGGGTGATCGACAGACCAATGAAATCACCAATGGCTTCATGGAAACCATCATGCGCGCCGGATTGAAACAATACCGGTTGGTTTTTATAGGCCCGTTGATAGTAATTATGTCCCAATTCGTGATGGACCGTATTGAAATCATCAGCATTGATTTTGGTACACATCTTGATGCGGATATCATCCGCTCCGTCCAAATCCCAAGCCGAGGCATGGCAAACCACATCGCGGTCCCGTGGTTTGGTAAACAATGAACGTGACCAGAAAGTATCGGGCAGGGGGTCTAGACCTAGTGAGGAGAAAAACGCCTCGCCTGTCTCCGCCATTTTGATCGGGGTGTAGTCTTTTTCTTTAAGCAATTCCGTTACATCATAACCGACATCACCTGTGCCTTTGGGTGCAACCAGTGGATAGATGCCGCCCCAGTTTTGCGCCCACATATTGCCCAGTAAGTCAGCTCGAATTGGACCATCTGCCGCTTGTACGTCTTCGCCGTACTCTTCGGATAAACCAGCCCGAACATAGCAGTGTAACTGATCATAAAGCGGTTTGACCTGTCCCCAAAGGCGATCAACTTCCGCCGCCATTTCAGCCGGTTCCATGTCATAGCCAGATAGCCACAACTCGCCCAAATCCTTGAAGCCAAGCTCTTGTGCGCCTTCATTACCAATTTCGACCAGTCGTTGATATTTGGGTCCCATCGGGACGGAGACTTCACGCCATTTGGTCCACATCTCTTGTAGGATTTCAGGATTGCGAACCGTTCCCATCAACTCCTCAAGGTCATTGCGTGGCACCAGTTCGCCGTCCATTTCGATCTCGCCCTTGGCATAGGTCGAGCCAAGCCAAGTTGAAATTTCGCTAAGTTCTTCTGCTGCGCCTTCTTTTGATGGAGCGGGCAGGGTCAACCCAATTTTTAGGAATTTCATCTTCCGAGCCAATTCAGGTGGCAGGTCCAGATCATTAAAACGCTTGGCGCTATTGGCTAGATTAACCCCTAATTTGGTGAAATCCGCACCGGCTTTGGTGGCCAACCAATCTGTGTCATCAGTGATGAAATTGGCATTGACCCAAAATATACGTGCGCCGTATTCATTCATTTCGGTCAGCTGTTTTTCAGCATCGACTATAAAGGCTTCGGCCTCTGCAATGGTTGGTGTGCCTTTGGCACCTGCTTCGTGACCAGTTTGCGCCGTCTGTTGGCTACAACCAACCAAAGCCAGAGCGGCAACGCCCATCAGTAATTTTTTCATAAACTTATTCCCCTGTGATGCGCTTGATTGTGGCGCGAATTTGCTTGGCGACACTGTAACGCCTGCAAATTCTGGGTCAATTGCCCTAGGCGCGTGTGGCATCAAAGGCGGTGGAGCAAAAACCAAGATGCGATGTGAAATTCCAACCGGTTAGAACGATCATTGCACCTAAAACGGATGAAAGATTAAAAATTCCTAACCTGATGTTTACCCATTGGCTTGATACTTCGAAAAAACAGCTCGGAAGAATACCGAAGCATAAAAAGCGTACTTGCAGAATGCGACGCGATCTTGGGTGAAAATGTCGCAATTCAAGCGATTTATGCCGAGTTTCGGCATAGCGATTATGATTATGTATTTCAGCTATCACGCGCTAAGCGGGGATCAGAGTGTGCTGAAGTGGATCGCCTATCAACAATTGGAAACCGAAGCCAAGTTAGAATTGGCTGAATTAACCCTGCGCCATGATCAGTTATTGACCCAAAATCAGATGTTACGGCTGGAATCACTGGATCAGGATTATCTGGACGAGCGAATTCGCGCCAAGCTGGGCTATGTACATCCAGATGACAGAATAATCATGTTGGCCCCCATTACCGGCTAGACAGCTTTCAAATTGCAGTAGACGACCGGCATGCTATTGGGTACACCCTGATATCTGCAACAAAACAGGTTCATATGTGAACTATGTCTGGATCAAGCCCCAAATCCAAGAAAATCTCCAAGAAGAAAAAAAACGTCAGCAATTATGATTCGACTGAATTGCTGCATTATTACCGTGAAATGTTGCAGATCAGGCGATTTGAAGAAAAGGCCGGACAGCTATATGGCATGGGCCTAATCGCCGGATTTTGCCATCTGTATATCGGACAGGAGGCCGTGGTTGTCGGGATGCAGGCCGCCATCGAGGATGGCGATCAGGTGATTACCGGATATCGGGATCATGGCCACATGCTGACCCTTGGCATGGAGCCACGCGGAGTTATGGCCGAATTGACCGGCCGTGAAGGTGGCTATTCCAAAGGCAAAGGTGGCAGCATGCACATGTTCTCCACCGAAAAGAATTTCTTTGGCGGACATGGCATTGTTGGCGCGCAAGTTTCCTTAGGCACCGGCTTGGCATTCGCCAATTCTTATCGGGGTAATGATCGGGTTAGCTTGGCCTATTTTGGCGATGGTGCGGCCAATCAGGGCCAAGTCTATGAGAGCTTTAACATGGCAAAGCTGTGGGATCTGCCGGTTATTTACGTGATTGAAAACAACCATTACGCCATGGGAACCGCCATTGTGCGTTCTTCGTCCGAAACGCATCTGCATAAACGCGGGGCCAGCTTTGGTATTCCCGGTGTTGAGGTAGATGGAATGGACGTGTTGGCCGTCAAGGAAGCTGGAGAGATGGCAGTGGCCCACGCGCGGGCTGGCAAAGGACCGATGATCTTGGAAATGAAAACCTACCGCTATCGCGGCCATTCCATGTCTGACCCGGCCAAGTACCGAACCCGCGAAGAAGTGAACTCAGTTCGCGCCCAGAGCGACCCCATCGAGCAACTCAAGCAGACCATTTTTGAAGCAGGGTTTGCTGATGAAGCCGCGTTGAAAGAAATCGACAAGGAGATTAAGGCGATCGTCAATGATGCTGCCGATTTTGCCAAAGATAGTCCGGAACCGGACCCTTCCGAATTATATACGGATGTGTTGGCGTGATGCGGCTCTGTCAAAGTAAGGAATTGAACTGATGGCCATTGAAATCCTGATGCCGGCGCTTAGCCCGACCATGGAAGAGGGCAGTTTGACCAAATGGCTGGTCAAGGAAGGCGATCCGATCCAATCCGGCGATATTCTGGCCGAAATCGAAACCGACAAGGCAACGATGGAAATCGAATCTGTTGACGATGGTATTATGGGCAAATTATTGGTTGATGCCGGGTCCGAAAACGTCGCGGTAAATACGGTGATTGCCGTATTGCTCGAAGATGGTGATGACGCGGATGCATTACCGACTGCGACGGCTCCCGCACACCAGCCTGAACCCTCAAAACCAGACGTAGCCGATGAACCTGCTACAACGTCAGAAACTTTGATAAGCCCGCCCGCATTTGAACCTGTTGTTCAAATGGATGTGCCAGCAGGTACAAAAATGGTTGAAACGACCATTCGCGATGCGTTGCGCGATGCGATGGCCGAAGAAATGCGCCGTGATGAAGATGTATTCCTGATCGGTGAGGAAGTTGCCCAATATCAGGGCGCTTACAAGGTGAGCCGGGAAATGTTGGAAGAATTCGGATCGCGCCGGGTGATCGATACACCCATTACCGAACACGGGTTTGCCGGGCTAGCCGTCGGTGCGGCATTTACCGGATTGCGTCCGGTGGTGGAATTCATGACCTTTAACTTTGCCATGCAAGCCATTGATCATATTATCAACTCTGCCGCAAAGACCAGATATATGTCGGGTGGGCAAATGGCTTGTCCGATCGTGTTTCGTGGACCAAATGGCGCGGCCAGCCGGGTCGGCGCACAACACAGTCAGGATTACGCCCCATGGTATGGACATGTCCCCGGGTTAAAAGTGGTCGCGCCCTATGACGCTGCGGATGCCAAAGGCCTGTTAAAATCCGCCATTCGCGATCCAAATCCCGTTGTGTTCCTCGAGCATGAACTGATGTACGGCGAAACTTTCGATGTACCGGATGTTGAAGACTGGCTAGTGCCGATTGGTCAGGCTTTAGTTCGACGAGAGGGTACTGATGCCACCATTACCGCACATTCCAGAATGGTTGGTTTTTCACTGCAAGCCGCCGAGATATTGAGCCAAGAGGGCATATCGGTCGAAGTGATTGATCTTCGAACCATTCGCCCACTGGATGAAGAAACAATTTTAGCTTCGGTTCGCAAAACAAATCGGCTGGTAACGGCCGAAGAAAGTTGGGGTCGAATGGGCATTGGGGCCGAAATTGCCGCCATGGTCACCGAAGGCGCATTTGACTATCTCGATGCACCGCCCAAGAGAGTACATCAAGTTGAAACGCCATTGGCCTATGCCGCCAATCTGGAAAGCCTGTCTATGCCAAACCCCGAACGTATCGCGCAAGCGGTTCGTGAGGTTTGTTATGTCTGATGCAGAGCGCACTCATCAAGGCGGTTGTCATTGCGGGGAGGTTACCTTCGCCTTTGTTGCGCCCGCCCAAATCACGGTGCAGCGTTGTAATTGCAGCATTTGCGCCATGACCGGGTTTTTACATTTTATCGTACCTGCGGAGCGATTTCAGTTAAAAACCGGGCGTGAAAATTTACAAAAGTATCAGTTCAACACCAAAGTTGCCCAACACCTGTTTTGCCTCAAATGTGGTGTGAAATCGTATTACATTCCTCGATCAAATCCGAACGGTGTTTCCATCAACATCAATTGTGTTGATCAAAGCTCGTTCGATCAAATTGAAATTGAAAATTTTGATGGTCAAAATTGGGAAGAAAACGCCGCTAAACTGGCTCATCTCGCATAGGAAACAGATATGCCGATTGATATTCTGATGCCTGCCTTAAGCCCGACCATGGAAGAGGGCATTTTGGCTAAATGGATGGTCAAAGAGGGCGACACGGTCGCTTCGGGAGACATTCTAGCTGAAATTGAAACCGATAAAGCCTCGATGGAAATCGAAACTATTGAGGAAGGTGTCATTGCCAAAATACTGGTCCAAGGCGGTTCAGAAAACGTCAAGGTCAACACAGTAATTGCAATCCTGCTGGAAGAAGGTGAGGACATGTCGGCCATTACGGACCGTCCAGCCGCCCCGCAAGCTGCACCCGCAACGACTAGCCCCGAACCAGCCGCACCCAAAACAGCATCTGCACCGGCAAGCCCCGCCATCAGTCTGCCTCCAACCTCTGGCGATCAACGCATCAAAGCTTCACCTTTGGCGCGCCGGATGGCGGCGCAGGAAAACTTGGACTTATCAAAAATCACCGGGTCCGGCACCAATGGTCGCGTGGTAAAACGAGACATTACAGCCGCCATGGCGAGCGGCAGCACAATGGCGGCTCCGGCTGGTACCCAAATTCAGCCAGATGGATTTGATCTGATCCCGCTGGATGGCATGCGTAAAACCATTGCATCACGAATGACCGCATCGTTTCGCGATGTACCGCATTTCCCGCTGAACATTGATTGTCAGATTGATGCATTGTTAGCCACCCGCAAAGCCATCAATCTTGAGGCGGCGGATGATGGCATTAAAGTATCGGTGAATGACTTTGTGGTTCGGGCGGTAGCCTTGGCCTTGAAAAAGGTTCCAGAGGCCAATGCGAGTTATACTCCAGAAGGCTTGAAACTTTGGCATAATGCCGATGTTGCCATTGCCGTGGCAATTGACGGTGGTTTGATCACACCGGTGATCCGGGCCGCGCAAACCAAAGGTTTGGCGACGATCTCGGCTGAAACCAAAGATATGGCCGGTCGAGCCAGAGATCGCAAACTTATGCCAGAAGAGTATCAGGATGGAACCTTTACCGTTTCAAATCTAGGCATGATGGGAATTAAATCCTTTGCCTCGATCATTAACGAGCCGCAAGGGTGCATCCTATCCGTCGGTGCTGGCGAACAACGCCCGGTGGTAAGGGATGGTGCATTAGCCATCGCAACGGTTATGAGTGTGACCTTAACTTGCGATCACCGGGTGGTAGATGGTTCAGTCGGGGCGCGCTTTTTAGCGGCGTTCAAGGCCATGATTGAAAATCCGGGATTGATGTTGTTATGAATTCTATTCCACAGCAAACTCAGACACTGCAATTGTGCATAGCTAACATGACCGGTTGGGGCATTGCCCAACCGGGGATCAGTCGATTACAGAGCGATCAGAAGGAAACCTTTTGAAATGGATACTGCAATGCTCGACTTGTTTTTGACCGCTTTTGTTACCCTGTTTGTGGTAATTGATGCCCTTGGTGTTGCCCCTATTTTTGCGACCATGACCGCAGGGCAACCAACAGCCCATAGCCGGGCTATGGCCATCAAGGGGACGTTTTACGCCTCCCTTTTACTTCTTTCGTTTGCCTTTGGTGGGGAATGGCTGCTCGGTCGCATGGGTGTTTCCTTAGATGCATTTCGCGTGGCCGGTGGTTTAATGTTGCTGCTGATGTCTTTGGAAATGCTGTTTGAGAAACGCCAAGCCCGCCGTGAAAGCCGAGCCGAAGCCATGCTAGAAGACGAGGATGGCCCAGAAGATATTTCGGTTTTTCCATTGGCCATCCCTTTGTTGGGCGGACCGGGGTCTATTGCCGCCATGATGATATTCATGTCGCAAGCTCATGATCTAACATCTAAAGCGGTCATTGTCGGTGCGATGGGGGCAAACATGCTTTTTGCTCTTATCATGCTGCTGATTGCGCCTTGGTTATTGCACAAACTTGGTCATACCTTTGGCGCCTTGATCACCCGAGTATTCGGAGTGATTTTGGCAGCTTTATCCATGCAATTGATCATTGACGGGCTAAGCCACGTCTTTTTTGCCGGTTGAGTGGGCCGGCTCAAATGGTGCGCCTGATTGATCTAGTCTTTCCGGATCAAACCAACCATCAGGGCAATATGTTTGGCGGTGCTGCCTTGGCTATGATGGACAAGGTAGCCTTTTTAACTGCTGCCCGATTTGCCCGGCGCGGGTTTGTGACGGCAGCAGTAGAACGCACTGATTTTAAGGCGCCGGTTCTGGTCGGCGAATTGGTCGATATTACCGGAACAATCCGCAGTGTCGGACGTTCCTCGCTGGCAGTGCGGGTTGATTTAATTGCCGAAAACCTGCTGGACGGCACCCGACGCCTGACCACCAATGGTGAGTTTACCATGGTGGCTACTGACCGAAAAACTAACAAGAAGCCCCTTCCTCCGGTACCAGATTATCAACAAGAACCGGCCAACCGGACCCGCAATGTGGAGCTGGTGTTTCCAGGCGACACCGACCACCGGGGCTTTCTGTTCGGCGGCCATGCGCTGCAATTGATGGAAAAAGCCGCGTTTGTAGCGGCCAGTCGCCATGCACGTTGCTCGGTGGTGATGGCTGCATTGAAGGAAATCAGTTTCACCACCAACATCCATGTTGGTGAGATGATCGAGATAACCACCAAGCTAAAACGAGTAGGGCGCTCCTCCATGCGAATTGCGGTTCAACTATTTGCCGAAGACCTAACTACCGGTCAGCGCCGCAAAGCCACCACGGGTGAATTTGTAATGGTTGCGTTGGACGATGATGGCCGACCAACACCCGCACCACCATTTGATATGGGATTAGAGACATGACCAATACAAATTATGATTTGATTATCTTGGGTTCAGGTCCGGGGGGATATGTTGCCGCCATCCGTGCCGCACAACTGGGCCTAAAAACCGCAGTGATCGAACGCGAGCATATTGGCGGTGTTTGCTTGAATTGGGGATGCATCCCAACCAAAGCCTTACTGCGATCCGCAGAGGTTTTCGAATTGATGCAACACGCTGATCAGTTTGGTGTTTCCTGCGAAAAACCAAAATTTGACCTTCAAAAAATTGTCAAACGGTCACGCGATGTTGCCGGACAGTTGTCACAAGGCGTGAAATTTCTACTCAAGAAAAACAAGGTCGAAGTCATAGACGGGGAAGGGCGCATAGCTAAAGGAAAAGGCGCACCCTTGGTCATTGTTAAAGACAAGAAGGGTAAAGAAACTAGCCATCAGGCCAAACACGTAATTTTGGCAACCGGTGCGCGGGCCAGAACCATACCGGCATTGGGGCTGGAGCCGGATGGGGAATTCATCTGGACCGCCAAAGAGGCGATGATTCCAAAAACCATGCCCAAATCATTGTTGGTAATCGGCTCCGGTGCGATCGGTATTGAATTTGCCAGCTTCTACCAAGCGTTTGATTGCAAAGTCATTGTGGTTGAAATGTTAGATCGTATTCTGCCCGTTGAAGACACAGAAATTAGTTCATTCGCTCATAAGTCGTTCAAGGCGCAGGGGATGGATATACGAACCAATACCCAAGTTAAAAAAGTAACGAAAACGGGCAAAGGCGTTATCGCCGAGCTGGGAACCAAAGGTGGAAAGTCAGAAAAAATTGAAGCCGAGCGGGTGATTTTAGCCATTGGTATTGAAGCCAATACCGACACCATCGGCTTGAACGAATTGGGTGTAAAACTGGATCGCGGCCATGTGAAAATCGATGACTTTTCCAAAACAAATATCGATGGCTTGTATGCAATTGGTGACATTACTGCGCCGCCATGGCTCGCCCATAAAGCCAGTCATGAAGGTATTATCTGCGTTGAGAAAATTGCTGGCAAAAGCCCGCATCCGCTGGATCATGCCAATATCCCCGGCTGCACCTATTGCCGACCACAAATTGCATCGGTCGGGATGACCGAAGCGGCGGCCAAGGCAGCGGGGCACAAAATCCGGGTTGGACGTTTTCCCTTTATCGGCAATGGCAAGGCGATTGCCATGGGCGAGGCGGATGGCCTAATCAAGACCATCTTTGATACCAAAACCGGTGAACTCTTGGGCGCGCATCTAGTTGGTGCAGAAGTTACCGAACTTATACAGGGCTTCGTTATTGGCCGCGTGTTGGAAACCACCGAAGCTGAGTTAATGGAAACCGTTTTTGCCCACCCAACCTTAAGCGAAATGATGCACGAAAGCGTATTGAACGCGTATGATCGTGGCTTGCATATGTAGTTTTGGCCGCTGCGAAGGTGACTAAAGCAGGTCGCATTTAATTGGCATAAATCTCGTTTGTCATTGCACGGCTTGTCCGGGCAATCCAGCAGACGTGTCCTCATAAAAGACAATAGTCATTGCAACAGTTACTGGATCACCCGGACAAGCCGTGTGATGACAATAAAGCACAGCTATCTGTAATTCGCTCTAGTGACCCAAGTCCTCAAGATGTTTTTCAACGGCAACATAATCGACTTTGCCGGTACCTAACACCGGGATAGGATCCATCAATTCAATCTTTCTGGGCACTGCCAGTTCTGGAACCCCGTGCGATTGCGCCCATGCTAACAGCTCGGCCCGATTTGCGTCCGGGCAATCGCTGGTCAAGATGATGGTTTCGCCTTTTCTCTTGTCCGGGCGGGTTGTGGCGACATGTTCATTGTCGGGCCAAACAGCCTTGGCACAGTTTTCGACCACGGCCAATGACACCATTTCGCCAGCGATTTTGGCGAATCGTTTGGCTCGGCCTTTAATGGCGACATATCCTTTATTATCAATTTCAACGATATCACCGGTATCATGCCAACCGTCTTCTGGTGGCTCGACAATACCGGGGGCGCTGGGCCGTAAATACCCGCTCATGACGTTTACACCGCGCACAAATAATCGCCCGCCTTTTTTGATGCCTTGGACCGGATCTAGTCGCGCTTCCATACCGGGCAGAAGTTTGCCGACTGTACCATGACGATTGTCTTCAGGCTGATTTACCGCAATCACCGGTGAGGCTTCGGTCGCGCCATAGCCTTCTAAAATTGGAAAATTGAATTTCTTGCGGATCATGGCCCGGGTTTCATCGCGCACCCGTTCGGCACCACATACGGCAAACCGCAAGCTGTCCAGATCCCCCTGATTACCGGCTCGTGCATACCGACTAACAAATGTGTCGGTGGCAAATAATATGGTTGATCCGGTTGTGCGAACCCGTTCCGGGATGGTTTTTGTGTGCAAGGGAGACGGGTAGAGCGCCGCCTTCATTCCGCTGAACAAAGGTAGTAACGCACCACCGGTTAGGCCAAAGCAATGAAAGGTCGGAAGTGGATTGAACACAATATCATCGGTTCGCAAATCAAT
The DNA here is from genome assembly GCA_021776555.1 of Robiginitomaculum sp. Taxonomy (GTDB): domain Bacteria; phylum Pseudomonadota; class Alphaproteobacteria; order Caulobacterales; family Maricaulaceae; genus Robiginitomaculum_B. The sequence goes on along the minus strand of JAJFFR010000219.1, from coordinate 824 downwards.
ATGGGATTTGATTTGCTCAACATTACCAACGACGTTGGCATGCGACAGCACAACCCCTTTGGGATCGCCTTCTGTGCCTGACGTAAACAAGATTACACCGGGCTCCGAACTTTCAGAATGGGACCGAAATGCCCACGGAAAAACCGGTCCCAGCACCGCAATCGCCTTGTCGAGCGCGTTCATCTCCTCACGCAGGTCTTCAAGGTATAAAAAATTGGCAGTGTCATTCAGCGACTCGACCAAGTCGCCCAGCTCGGCCAGTTTGATAAATCGGTGCGCGGTAATGATCGATTTAATTTCAGCTGCTTTACAAGCCAACTTCAAGGTTCGGGTGCCGGCCGTAAAATTCATCATTGCGGGAATGCGGCCAATGGCTAACACTGCAAAAAATGCAATTACGGCACCTGCTCCAGTCGGCATCATAACGCCAACTTTTTCGCCAGGCTTGGTATGACGCCTCAATACACTACCAATGGCAAAAGAAGCCCGGATTAGATCGGCATAGGTATACGCCTTGTCATCAGCATCCAACAAAGCGTCAGTTTTAGCCCCATATTTGGACTTTGCTCTTAAAAGTGCTGCAAACAAATTTCTTTGCGCAAGCTTGTCTGAGTATTTTGCCATTGAATTACGCTACCCCTGAGGAAATACAGGCTGTCATAGTAACGGCAGCCAACCGTCCTGTCATCCATTTGAAGACATAGAGGGCTAGGGTTGCGATCCTTCTCACTTGCATCAACTGGCGATTGTAAAGCCTTGGTAAGCATTTTGCCGTACTGGATACGACATATACCGATCCGAATCGGACGGTCAGCAAGGTAACT
>JAJFFR010000218.1 GCA_021776555.1 Robiginitomaculum sp. | reverse complement strand
GGCTTTTTTGAGCTTTGAGCCGGCACCGGGGCCGGCTACCAGAATATCAGTCTTGGCCGAAACGGAACCGGAGACTTTGGCACCCAAAGCAGTGGCTCCGGCTTTGGCTTCGTCGCGGCTTAGTTGTTCTAGTTTGCCAGTAAACACTACAATCTTGCCAGAAACCGGGCTGTCGCTATCTGCCTTGATCATGTCGGTGACTTTGATCTGGGCCAGCAACCTTGCCACCACATCGGCCGAATGAGGCTCGCGCAGATGCTGGATCAAGGCATCGCTGGCCGCTTGTCCAATGCCGTCAATACTCAGCAATTCTTCATTGATGTTGTCGGTGATCATGGCTGTTGCCAGTGCTTCCCACGACCCAAAATGATAGGCCAGTAGCCGCGCATTGGTCTGACCGATATGGCGAATACCCAGCGCGAACAATAACCGATCCAGCCCGATTTCGCGGCGCTGTTCAATCGCCCCGAATAAATTGGAAATCGACGTCTCACCCCAGCCGTCTTGTTGGGCCAGTTCATCGCGATCAATACGTCCCGATAGCGTGAAAATATCGGCTGGTTCGCGAATGGTTTCATCTGCGAAGAATGTCTCGATTTGCCGTGCGCCCAAACCTTCAATGTCAAACGCATTGCGGCTGACAAAGTGTTTTAAGGTTTCCACTTGTTGAAACGGACAGGCCGCGCCGCCGGTGCATCGGGTGATGGCGCCGATTTCGCCTTTTTCGTCTACTTCACGCAACGTGGGTGTTTGCAAAGGGCAGGGGCAGATTTTGGGAAACGCAAACGGAGCCGGGCGGTCCGTGCGCTCTGCATCCAGTACGCGGACCACTTGCGGGATCACATCTCCGGCCCGTTGGATCAAAACGCGGTCACCAACTCGTACATCCTTGCGAGCCAATTCATCCTCATTGTGCAAACTGGCATTAGACACCACCACGCCGCCGACCGTGACTGGGGCCAGTTTGGCAACCGGGGTCAGCGCGCCGGTTCGGCCCACTTGAATTTCGATATTCTTCAAGACGGTACTGGCCTGTTCGGGTGGGAATTTGTGAGCGGTGGCCCACCGGGGGCTGCGTGACACAAATCCAAGGCGGTTTTGCAAATCCAACCGGTTGACCTTGTAAACCACGCCATCAATGTCATAGCCCAAGCTGGAACGTTGTTGCTCAATATCACGATATACCGTGATCAACTCAGCGGCATTGGCGCAAATCCGCGTCAATTGATTGGTTGAAAATCCCCATTTCGAAAGTTGCTGGGTGGCCTCAAACTGGCTGCTGGCTAAGGGGGCGGACACATCGCCCCACGCATAGGCGAAAAACCGTAACGGGCGGCTGGCCGTGATGCTGGCATCCAATTGCCGTAACGAACCTGCCGCTGCGTTTCGTGGATTTTTATAGGGTTCTTTGTCAGCAGCCAGTTGTTTCTGGTTCATCTGATCAAAATCAGCATGGCGCAAATAGACCTCGCCGCGCACCTCTAAAATTTCCGGCCAACCGGTGCCGGATAAGGTTTTGGGCACGTCGATCAGGGTGCGAATGTTGGCGGTGATGTCCTCGCCGGTCTGGCCATCGCCTCTTGTGGCGGCTTGGATCAATTTGCCGTGTTCATAATGAATACCAGCCGAGAGGCCGTCGATTTTCGGCTCGGCAGTGATTTGCAATTCAGCCGTTTCGTCCAAGCTTAAAAACCGGCGGACCCGTGTCACAAAATCCTTCACATCTTCGTCGGTGAACACATTGCTCAACGAAAGCATGGCGACCTTGTGGGTGATTTTGCCAAATTTGCTGGCTGGTTTGCTGCCTACTCGGTGGGTTGGGCTGTCGGCTCGGACCAGATCAGGGAAACGGGTTTCGATCTGGGTGTTTCGTTGGCGTAAAGCATCATAGGCCGCATCGGATATTTTGGGGGCATCTTGCTGGTGATAGGCTTTGTCATGACGCGCAATTTCACGGGCCAACCGAGCCAGCTCAGTTTCGGCCTGCTCAGGCGTCATGTCATCCGGGTCAATCGGAAAGGCCATTTCGGGGCGCTCCTGCGCGAGAAGAATCTTTTGCTATGTGCGGCTCAAGTATGCCGTTCCTCGTGTTCTTCAATCAAGCGCCGATTATAGGCCAGCAGCGCATCTTGCCGGTTGGCATGGCCGATAATTTTCTGCTCACCGACACGAGTTCGCACCGGGATCCGATCTAGGTCTTCTGCTTCCATCTGGCCCATGGCTCGACCCAGTGTATCGTCTTCAAACAAATGGGTTTCAGTAGGTTCCTGCGTGGTTTCATGTTTGGACAAGGGCACCATAAATTCGCGAACCCGCACGGTTTGCAAGATGATGCGTTGTGGGCCTTCGCGCAAATAAAGCCCGCGCTCCTCAATCTGCTTGTGAAAGATATTGCCGCCCAGCACCGACTGACTAAATGCCGTGGCAATCGATACGGCCAACAAGGTGGCGATGCTGGCTTCATACGAACCGGTTAGCTCGAACACAATCAAAGTGGTGGATATGGGCGCACCCAGCACCGCACCCGACATGGCGCCCATGCCGATAATCGCAAAAAACTGACTGCTGGTCACATCGGCCCCAAACACCAAGGTTGCCATCAGGCCAAAGGTCGACCCGGCCATGGCTCCCAAAAACAAAGAGGGCGAAAAAATACCGCCGCCCAACCGAAAGGATAGGGTGATGGTGGTGGCCAGAATTTTGGCTCCGATCAGAGCCAGCAAAGTCAAAATGGCAAACTGTCCGGACAAAGCGCGCGAGGTTGCTTCATAGCCCACCCCCAGAATTTCTGGCATGAAAATGGCTATGCTTCCGACCAGCGCGCCGCCCAGTGGCGGCAAAGCCCACAAGGGTATTTTTAGACGCTTGGCTCTGGTTTCCACAAAGCTAGGACCGGCCAACACGAACCGCGAATAGACAATGGCTAAGGCCGCGCAGATCACGCCCAGAAATATGGCAGCAGGAAAATCAACCAAGGACACATTGGGCACGGCCGGCAACAAAAACGCCGGCTGTGCGCCCAATACTTCGCGGGCAATCACAGCGCCCACCGTGGCGGCAACTGCGGTTGGTGCCATCACCCGCAAGGCGTAATGGCCGAGCACCACTTCGAGCGCAAACAACATCCCAGCCAATGGCGCATTGAACGAGGCGGCAACGGCGGCGGCAACCCCGCAAGCCAACAAGGTTCGGGCGTCGCGCGGCTCTAAATGCAAGGCGCCTGAGACCATGGCCGCCAAGCTGGCTCCGATATGCACGGCGGGTCCTTCGCGCCCGGCACTGCCGCCAGTGCCCAAGGTTACGGCGGTAATCAAAGCCGAAAGCAAGCCAGTGCCGGGTTTGATCCGGGCATTATCAAGGGCGCGCGCTTCAATCACTTCGGCCACGCCGTGCGTGCGGGTTTCCGGCAACAGGCCGCGTTTCTGCCCAAACAGAAGTAACAGGCTGACCACACAGCCGCCGGTAAACGGGATCAGGATCAACAAATAGGGCGGCAACGCACCGGCAATACTAGCCAAGCGTTCATGACTGTCGCCAAAGGTTAGCCCCTGTATTGATAGAATCGCTTGCCGAAACCCAAGCGTCGCAAAGCCAACCACCACTCCAACCACTGCGCCGAGTAGCCACAAATAGGCCTGCGCAGCCAACGGCTGGCCCGGCATTTTGGGTGTTTTCAGTTTTTGATTTTGCAACTGCCCGTTCGCCCCGCCTGATGTTTGCGACGCGGACAGGCTAGCAAGTTAACTCACGTTGGCGCAACGTTTGAAAAGCCAAACCCGAACCGCACTGGCCAAACCGGTTTTCTCCGGGGACTGCGAACGATGGTGATCTATATCTGCGATCAAGCGAGACATGGACTTATTGTCTTGGCGGGCAGCCACAGACAGCGCGTCCCAAAACACCGCTTCAAGCGCCAAAGAGGTCCGATGACCGGAAAGAGCCAGTGATTTTTTCTCGAGCACGAGGAGCCTCCTGATTTGACAAATTTTGAATACGATACCGCCTAATTAGGTACCGCCTCTTAGGATTGGGGCAATGGGACAAGGAGTCGCATGCAGGCAGGTTTACTTGTCCGGGTTTTGATTTAGGACGTGCCCATCCAGATGCCGTTTTTGCGATTGTTTGGCTTTCTCATCGCTTTGCCGGGTCGCTTTGGTTTGGCCAAATTTAGCCCGGTTTGTTGCCGCCAGTTTTTGTTTGTCAGCCCGGGCTTTATTCTTGCGGACTTGGCGTAGGTTGATGATTTCCGACATTGGACTTATCCCGGTGCAATCATGTTTTCGGGGCGAACCAGATCATCAAATTCCTGTTCAGTGACAAAGCCCATTTGCACCGCTTCTTCGCGCAAGGTTGTCCCGTTTTGGTGAGCGGTCTTGGCGACCTTGGTGGCATTGTCATAGCCAATGCTCGGGGCCAGCGCCGTGACCAACATCAAGGAACGTTGCATCAATTCATCAATCCGCTCTAAATCGGCTTCGATCCCGACCACACAATTGTCAGTGAACGAGCGCGTGGCATCGGACAACAAACGGATGCTTTGCATCATGTTGTGGATCATCACCGGGCGAAACACGTTTAGTTCGAAATGTCCCTGACTACCGGCAAAGCTCAATGTGGCGTGATTGCCCATCACTTGCGCGCAAACCATGGTCATTGCTTCGGACTGGGTTGGGTTGACCTTGCCCGGCATGATCGATGAGCCGGGTTCATTGGCCGGTAGCACCAATTCGCCAAGGCCAGAGCGCGGGCCGGAGCCTAAAAACCGGATGTCATTGGCGATCTTGAACAAGGAAGCCGCGATGGTGTTTAGGCCCCCATGGGCCGCGACCATTCCGTCGCTGGCCGCCAGTGCTTCAAACTTGTTGGGCGCGGTGCAAAAGTCGATCCCGGTGAGCTTAGCCACATGAGCCGCAAATGTTTTGGCAAAACCCGGCTTGGTGTTCAGGCCGGTCCCAACGGCGGTTCCGCCTTGGGCCAGTGGCATCACTTCGCTCAAAGCAGTATTAGCCCGGCGTAAGCCCAGAGCGATTTGGGCGGCGTAGCCTGAAAATTCCTGCCCCAAAGTCAGTGGGGTGGCATCTTGCGTGTGGGTGCGGCCATTTTTGATGATTTTGGCAAAGTCCTGCTCTTTTTGGGTAAGGGCCGCATGCAAGTGTTCCAATGCCGGGATTAGATCATTTTTGATCGAGGTGCCCGCCGCAATGTGCATGGCGGTGGGAAAGGTATCGTTTGAGGATTGGCTCATATTGACGTGGTCGTTCGGGTGAACCGGTGATTTTGAACCAACTTCGCCGCCCAAGATTTCAATGGCCCGATTGGCGATGACTTCATTGGCGTTCATGTTGGACTGGGTGCCGGAGCCGGTTTGCCAGATCCGCAGCGGAAAGTGATCATCCAGTTTGCCTTCAAACACCTCGCGGGCCGCTTGTTGGATGGCTTCGGCCAGTTTTGGCTCGAGCAGTCCTTGTTCCATATTGGTTGCGGCGGCGGCGTATTTGATCATGCCCAACGCGCGGATCAGCGGCACCGGCATGGTTTCGGTGCCAATATCAAAATTGATCAGCGAGCGAGCGGTTTGTGCGCCATAATACTTGTCGGCGGGCACGCTAAGCGGGCCAAAACTATCGGATTCGGTACGGGTTTTGCTCATGGGCAACTCTCCGGGGGTTTTTATAAATCTCTACCCGGATGTATTTCAGAAGCGTGGCGCGAGGTCCAGACCTGTGGCCCGGTTCAAGGTCAGTTTATTTGCGACGAAATGCGTCGAGGCTAACGACTTCACCACTGGCACCGGAAGTTTGTGCAACTGCTTCTTCTTTTTCATCCGGCACTTCATCAGTAGCTGGACTGTTGGCCGCAGCAATCTCGTCGTCATCACCCAGCGGAATTTCAAACTTGAGGCCGAAGCCAACCGCTGGGTCGTGAAAACTGGTCACGGCCCGATACGGTACTTGCAGGTATTTCGGCGTACCATCAAAGCTCAACGTGACCTCAAAATGGTTGTCCAGCGCGGCCAAATCCCAAAATTGGTGCTCGAGCACAATGGTGATCTCATCCGGGTATTTGGCCAACAATTTTTCATCAATGGTGACACCGGGCCATCTGGTGCGAAAGGTGATGTAAAAATTGTGCCGTCCAGGCATGCCATTTTCGGCAGCTTTGGCAATAGCAGCGCGAACCACGCCGCGCAACGCTTCTTGGGCCATCAGGTCATATCGCATTTGATCGTCGGTCACTTTATTCACCCTTGCTGTTCTGGCCGGTTTTCCCGGCCTTTTTTCTGGCCCGCTCAGTTGCTCATTCAAATACGCGCCCAAAGGGGGAAGGTCAATCACACTCCCCACAAAGGTGAGACAGCTTCGGGTGTTTGGAGAGTTCACACGCGGGCAAAAAGAGGAAAAGTGGAGGCTTCTGTTGCCAGGTGCCTCCGAACCCCGCCTGATCTTTCAAGGGACCAGGAGTTAGATGCGAGTAACTCGCGCAAGCTTACGCTGCGAGAGCAAACTCTTGAGAATTGTTGTCATTTGCAACTATTCAAATTGAGCCTTTAACGGGCCTCACCCGGGCAAAAGCTAACGATTTTCGCCGTCCGTCGATGCTGTTTCGGCCCCATCAGCAAGGCTCTCGCGGAATCAAGAGCGCAAGCATTGATGGTGGAGCCGCCGGGTACTGCCCCCGGGTCCGAGCCGGTTATTACGCGCGTTTATCGCCATAGTCCGTAAAACGAACAACTCATATATAGGGGGCGATTGGGTTAAAATAAAGGCAAAAGGAGAGATTCTTTGAGAATAACGATCAACTCCAAGGGACTGGGGCGCCTAGTCTACTTTACTCCTGCGCCCGGTCTTGATCCCACGCAGACAGATTGAACCAATCAGGATGGTGGATCAAGATATCTTGGCGTGACACAGCCGGTGGGGTGTCGTGGCCGGGAAACAGCACAACATTCGGCCGTTTTCGCAACAAGGACCGGACCTGATTGCGTACTTGGGCGGCGCGTTCTGGATCGGATGCAATGCGCTGTACATCGTCGGACGCCAACCAGTCGCGATGAACGATTGCATCCCCAGCCAGCAATGCCGGACCTTCGCTAAGCGCCGCCAGAACCATCAAATCTTCTGCCGTATGACCTGCGCCGGGAAGCAATGAGAGTGATCCATCACCAAACAGATCGATGGAACTATCAAAAGGTGGTAGGGGCGCAGCCTCTTCAAAATCAATCGGCTGGGGTCGGTCTGTCAGTGCCAGCTCTTTTAATTCGGCCAGTGATTGTGGACCCGCGATCACGCTGGCATTGGGAAATACGGCGATCCGGCCTGTATGATCGTCATGCAAATGGGATAGAATCACCAGTTCCACATCTTTTGGATCAAGTCCGGATTCGATCATTTGTGCGTCTAACGTGCGGTTAGGATCGCCAATACTTTGCATTAAAAACCGCATTGGAAACGGATAGGCTGCTTCGCCCTGCCGAGCGACCTCAAGGGAAAGGCCGGTGTCAAATACCACCAAACCCTTGGAGGGGTGCGTGATGATAAACGCTGGATTAGGTCGCCATGGTCGGGCATTGCCGACCAACAGCCACGACATCCGATTCATCCCAGTGTTAAACACATGCAGATGAACGCCGTCGACCGCACCGGGTAAGTCAATCGTTTGGTCGGCAATGTCCGGGCCGAATTGAACCACTGGTCGATACCATAAAAGCGCCACTGCAAGGGCGACGATTGCGCCCAGAACAAGCCCACTTCTGAACACGATACGCGAGACGGACTTTTTGCTGGGCTGGTTCACATAAATCTCCTTCAAACTGGGCAAAACTTGGTACTGATTCACGAGCTTCGCACTTGATAAGAGAATCAGCTACACATTCTATTTGCGCCATATACGCCATTTCAGGAGTCCGCATGCAACAATACCTTGATCTGCTTGCCGACGTTTCCTCCAATGGCGTAACCCGTGATGATCGTACCGGTACTGGGACCAAGGGGGTGTTTGGTCGGCAAATGCGGTTTGATCTGTCGGCTGGCTTTCCAGTGTTGACCACCAAGAAACTGCATTTGCGCTCGATCATTATTGAATTGCTGTGGTTTCTGACCGGCGACACCAACATCAAATACCTAAAAGACAATGGCGTCCGCATTTGGGATGACTGGGCCGATGAGCAAGGCGATCTTGGTCCGGTGTACGGCAAGCAATGGCGCAAGTGGGAAACGGCTGATGGCCGGGTGATTGACCAGATCAAAGCGGTGATCGAGCAGATCAAAACCAACCCTAACTCACGCCGACATATTGTCACTGCGTGGAACCCGGCCGATGTGGATCAGATGGCCTTGCCGCCCTGTCATTGTTTGTTTCAGTTTTTTGTGGCCGATGGCAAATTGTCTTGTCAGCTATACCAACGCTCGGCTGATATCTTTTTGGGCGTGCCGTTTAACATTGCTTCTTATGCTTTGTTGACGCTGATGATGGCGCAAGTCACCGGATTGCAGCCGGGCGAGTTTGTACACAGCTTTGGCGATTTACATTTGTATCTGAACCATCAGGAACAGGCGGATAAACAGCTGGCTCGCACACCGGGACCGCTACCGGCTATGCAGTTGAACCCGGACATCACCGATATTTTCGATTTCAGCTATGAGGATTTCAAACTGGTTGATTATGCGCCGCAAGCTCACATCGCAGCCAAAGTTGCGGTTTGATTTTCAGATCGCCGCACGACCAATGCCACCACCACGGCACCAACCATTTTGCCCAAAACGGACATCACGGCGTTGGGAATAGTGAAGAACCCAGCGCCGATTAAAAATACCACGCTGTCGATTGGTGCGGCAATTAGGCTGGACAAAAACACCCGGGTCGACAATCGAAATTTAGTGAAGGTAAACAGTGCCCAATCGACCAATTCCGAGATGGCAAACGCTGCACCAGAGGCCAAGGCCAGCCGGGGACCGGCCAACACCACGGTGATCGCCAAGGCGATCATCATGGCGATCAAGACTTTATGGCCCACTTCGCGTTGGGCAAAATCGCGCACCACCAACACAAGTCCGGTAACAATGGTCACCGGATTAAAGGCCCAACTACCAAACATCTCGATATTGGGTGCCCATGTAAATGACCAATTCACGAACGGGATCAGCGCGACGTAAACAAGAGTCCATTTAATGGAAAACAGTTTGTCGAACATGATGCGCCCCGGTAAACTTGAAGTTGGTAAGTCATTACAGCAAGAGATTATGGAACCGCAAACCAAACTTTCAATGATTGTCGCCGCCGGACAAAACAACGTGATCGGCCATGATGGCGTGATGCCGTGGCACTTGCGCTCTGATCTGGCCCATTTTAAGCGGGTGAGTTCGGGTAAGCCGGTTTTGATGGGGCGTAAAACTTGGGCTAGCCTGTTTGTGCAACCCTTGCCGGGCCGGGATAATCTGGTGTTGAGCCGCAATACGGATTTTGTGGCCGAAGGTGCAAAGGTCTTTAACGATCTGAACGAGATGATCGCCCATGCCCGTGGGCTAGATACCGACGAGGTCATTATTATCGGCGGTGAAACCCTGTACCGAGCGGCTTTGCCACTGTGCGACCGGGTGTATTTGACCCGGGTTGATGCTAGCCCTAAGGGCGATACGTTTTTCCCGCAATTGGCCGAGACAGACTGGCGACTTGTTTCACAGCAGCCGTATCCAGCTGGCGATAAAGACGATCACGCCTTTGTCTGCCAAGTGTTTGAGCGGGCACTCTCGGTCCCGGGGCTTGATCCGGGGTCCAGAGCAAGGTGATGCCACAGCCTACCGCTGGCCGATCCTTCGAGGCTGCTCCGCAGCGCCTCAGGATGAGGTGTATGTTGTAGGTTTGGCTCGCTTCAAAAAGTTCCTCATCCTGAGGTGCGACCAAAGGGAGCCTCGAAGGATCGGACCCGTGACGGCACCCCATGGTGAGGGAGTATGTTGTTGCGACAACCTCCTTACCGCATCGTCATCACCCGGCTTGTCCGGGTGATGACAAATGGAGGGAGTCTTTGATTGCGATGGCTTTGGGTCTGATCCTACGCTCCACCTAAACTCCAGCCAGCACCTTGTCAGCCAGATCAGCAAATACTTTGCCCAACGGGCTATCCGGGTCGGTAGCGACTGGTTTGCCTTCGTCGGAGCTTTCCCGCAATTTGGGGTCGAGTGGGATTTCGCCCAGAAACAGTGCGTCCAGTTCGCCCGCGACCCGCTCGGCGCCGCCTTTGCCGAAAATGTCGATGCGTTCCCCGGTTTCCGGATGGATGAAGCCGGACATATTTTCGACAACGCCCAAGATCGGCACTTCTGCTTTGCGGAACATATTGACCCCGCGCCGCACATCGGCCAGTGCCACTTCTTGCGGTGTAGCGGCGATCACCGCACCGGCCAGATTGACCGTTTGCACCAAGGTCAGTTGCGCGTCGCCAGTGCCGGGAGGCATATCAACCACCAACACGTCCAACTCGCCCCACTCACAGTCCGAGAACATTTGCTGTAATGCGCCAATGATCATTGGACCGCGCCAGATCACCGCTTGGCCATCACTGACCATAAACCCCATTGAGAGGATTTTGACCCCATGAGCCTCTAGCGGGACAATTTTTTGGTCTTTGTTCAACGTAGGTTTTTGTCCGGTCAGACCAAACAGGATCGGTGCGGACGGGCCGTAAATATCGGCATCCATCAGACCGACTTTTTTACCCTTCTTGGCCAAAGCCACGGCTAGATTGGCCGCGATGGTTGATTTGCCAACCCCGCCTTTGCCTGAAGCCACAGCCACAACCGCGCCAACGCCCGGTAATTCTTTGGGGGTAGGGGGCGGCGGGGTGCCATGTCCGCCTGACATTGGAGGTCGTTTTTGGGGCGGCTCGGCTTGCGGGGCGTCATTGTGCGAGGTGAGCACGGCGGTTACCGCATTGATGCCCCGGATTTTGCGAACGGCTTTTTCTGCCTTGGCTCGGACTTGCTCCATGGCCTCGGCTTGGTCGCGTGTGGTTTGCACGGCAAAGCCGACCCGGTCGTCCTTGACGGTCAACCCTTGCACCGTTCCGCTTTCCAGAATGGATGCGCCACTGGCCGGATCTTTGATTTTGGCTAAGGCTGCTTCGACTTTTTGTTTTAATTTATCTGTCATAATCCGTATCATCGCTTGCACATTGTTTCATCTATCGCCACATATCGTGTTACTGTTCAACTGATTCAAGCAAAAAGTGAGAGAACATGGCCTCGAACAACCAACAAAATGGCGATGGCGGCGGACCGTGGGGTCAAAAACCCGGCGGCGGTGGCAAAGGACCATGGGGTTCTGGCCCCGGTGGCGGCGAAGAACCTCCCAATATCGACGTCGATGAAATGATCCGAAATCTGACCGGTAAATTTGGCGGTGTGTTCGGCGGCGGTGGTGGCGGACGCGGCAAAAGCGGCGGCCAGCTCGGCGGATTTGGCATTGGTGTGTTTTTGATCTTGGGTGCTTTTTTGTGGATCGCCATGCCCGGCTCTGGCTGGTATGTGGCCGAGGCTGATGAAGAAGGTGTGATTTTGCGCTTTGGCGCTTACACCCGGACCGAGCCACCTGGCTTTCATTTCAAATTGCCCATTCCCTTTGAACGGGTGCTGAAGCCAAAAGTAACAGCTGCTCATCAGATCGACGTTGGATTTTCCAAATCAAACGGTTCGGAACGGGGCATTCCTGGTGAAAGCCTGATGCTGACCGGCGATGAGAATATCGTGGAATTGGGATTTTCGGTTTTCTGGCAGATCAAAGAGGCGCAGGCCTATTTGTTCAATGTTGAAAGCCCAGAAATCACCTTAAAAGCGGTTTCTGAAAGTGCCATGCGCGAAATCGTCGGCAAAAACGAGTTGCAAAACATTATTACGGCTCGCCGGAGCGAGATCGAAGAAGAAGCCAGAGACAACATTCAAGTGATTATGGATGGCTATGGAGCTGGCATTGTGGTGACGCAGGTGCAAATCGCTCGTTCTCAAGCGCCGGGGCAGGTCAATGACGCGTTTCGCGACGTGGTAAACGCAGCGCAAGACAAAGAAACCACCATCAATGTGGCCACCGCCTATCGCAATGATAAAGTGCCAAAGGCCCGTGGTGGAGCGCAGCAATTGCTTCAGGAAGCCGAAGCGTATCGCGAAGCCCGCGTAGCCGAAGCCAAGGGTGAGGCGGCTCGCTTCACACTGGTCTATCAGGAATACAAGCTAGCGCCGCAAGTGACCCGGCAACGGATGTATCTGGAAACCATGGAACGGGTATTGGAGCGTTCGGAAAAAATCTTGCTCGATCCTGAAAGTGCAGGGGGTGTTGTGCCCTATCTGCCATTGGGCGAATTGAACAAAGGCAAAGGACAATAATCATGAGACGTTTAACTTTACCTTTGGTGATCCTACTGATTTTTGGTGGCGTTCTAGTCGCCAGAACCGTGGCTTTTTCGGTTGATCAACGCGAGCAAGCGCTGGTCCTGATGTTTGGTAATGCCAAGCGTGTGGAACATGCGTGGGCCAGTGACGATAAACCTGGTTTGAAATTCAAATTGCCGTGGGAAAATGTAGTGTTTTTCGACCGTCGCAATTTGATGCTGGATACTCCGGCCAAGCAAATTTTGGCATCCGATCAAGAATGGCTGGTGGTTGACGTGTTCGCGCGCTACCGGATTGCTGATCCATTGCTGTTCTATCAACGTGTGACCACGGTGCGCGGGGCAGAATTGCGGATGACTCCGTTCTTGGAGGCCTCGGTAAAAAGTGTGCTGGGTAGCCATGACAGTGCTGAAATTGTTTCTGGTCATCGGGTGCAGATGATGTTGGATATTCGCGCGCAGCTCGAAACCCAAACCAAAAATGCTAATTTGGGCGTCGAGATCATTGACGTGAAAATCCGCCATGCGGATTTACCGGCCGAAAACGCCGCTAAAGTGTTCTTGCGGATGGAAACCGAACGGCATCAAGAAGCGGCCAAAATCCGCGCTGAGGGCGAAGAAGCTGCCCTGAAATTGCGGGCTGAAGCGGATCGTGAAGTGCGGGTGATTTTGGCCAATGCCAAAGAGCAATCCTCAAAAATTCGCGGTGCAGGTGATGCGGAACGCAATGAAGTATATGCCAAGGCCTATAATCAGGACCCGGAATTCTTCGCGTTTTATCGCTCAATGGAAGCCTATGAAAAGGCAATGGCCAACGGCCAGACCTCGATGGTGCTTTCGCCAGACAGCGAGTTCTTTCGCTATTTCGGGAGCCAAGCGGGCAAGTAACACAAAACGTCGAACCCAAATAAAAAACCGCACCGGTGGGAGACTGCCGGTGCGGTTTTCTTTTGGGTGCCTTTGGGGCAGCCAAGGGGGTTAGTCGTCTTTGTCTTCGTGTACTTCCATCCGGCGCACCATCATCTTGTGATGTCTCATGCGGTTGGTCGCTTTGGCGGCGAATTCATCTTGTGTGACTTTGCCGTCGCCATCCTCATCCAAATCCTGAAACTGATCGACCATCTCATTGCGATGTTTGGCCGTCCATAATGCTTCGTATTCATCCAAAGACAGGCTGCGATTGCGGTTGCTGTCATATTTGGTCAGCTCTTTACGCTTGCCTGCCTTGACCTCATCGGTAGAAACCTCGCCATCGTCATTAGTGTCCCATTCCATATTCATATGGCGGCCCGTGAAGGAACGCATATGGGGCATGCCGTGAGAACCCATTATGGAGCGAAGGCCGCCCATATGGGGTTCAACCAAGTCCATTTTGATGACCCGATGACCCGTCTTGCCATTAGGCCCCAAACGAAAAACATCAATGTCGAGGTCAGACATGTCTACGTCGTCGCAATCACCGACCTTAGTGGTTTCGCCATTTTCGACCGTGATCCGGCATTGTTTTTCTTTCTTCACGATTTTATCTTTGGCCAGCGCCGGTCCGGCCAAAATCACGGCCAAGACAGAAACGCCCAATATATGTTTGTGTAGCATGTTGCTCTCCAATTGATTTTCAATGGAAAAACCCTAGCGATGGACCTGCCCAAAAGTTGGTCAAAATCGTCACAAAACCTACAAAAATTGTCGCAAAATGTAACCAAACCGCAATATGCCAATGAAATGGACAGTTTTTCATCCTGTTGGCTGGCAAAATGGTTCTAAAGTGCGGTGATGCAAACTTCACCGCACATATTGGTCGTTGATGACCATCAGGATATTCGGCATTTGGTCAGTCGCTATCTGCAACGCCATGGTTATCGGGTTAGCAGTGCCAAAGACGGTGTGGACATGATGCACCAATTGCGGACGGGTTCGTTTCAGTTGGTGGTGTTGGACATTATGATGCCAGGCGAGGACGGCTTGTCATTGACCCGCCGTTTGGCGGAGCAAAACGGCCCCCCGGTGATCCTGCTGACCGCCATGGCTGAAGAAACCGACCGGATTGTTGGGCTAGAAGTCGGGGCGGATGACTATCTGGTCAAGCCATTTAACCCACGAGAACTACTGGCTCGCATTCGCGCCGTTTTGCGGCGGGTCGGGGAACACACGAAGCCAGGCGCAACATACTCTGACGATAAAGGGTGGCGGTTTGACCGGTGGACCTTGCAAGTCAGCGGGCGGTTGCTGGTCGGTGCGGATGGGACAAAACAAACCCTGACCAGTGGCGAGTATAAAATTTTGAACGCGCTATTGGCTCGGGCAAATATGGTGCTCAGCCGGGATCAATTGCTGGATTTATGCCACGGTCGTGCGGCCCGGACCTTTGACCGGGCCATAGACAATCAAATCTCACGTTTGCGCCGCAAAGTTGAAATTGATCCGGCCAAACCTGCGCTTATTCAAACCGTGTGGGGCGATGGCTATAAACTGTGTGCTGAGGTTGAGGCGTTATGAAACTGGCATTTCCACAAAGTCTCGCTGGCCGGTTAATTTTCTGGTTGTTGACGTCATTGCTCGTTTTGCAATTGGGGTTTTTCTTTCTTCAGGAATTTGAGCGCAAACAAGCTATTCACCGGGTGTTGACGCAAAGCGCCCATTCACGAGCGGCGACCATTGCGCGCTTGTTGCAGGAAGTCGAGCCGGACCTTTGGGCTACGGCTTTGGAACAATCATCCAGTATTGATGTCTCAATGAATATCGACACGACCCGAGTCTTTGAAGGTCAGCATTCGCGCAGGGAGTGGGTCATTCACGACAGAAAGGTCGGAGTTGGCGAGCAAAGAATCCTTGTCAAAATCGAAACCGATCCACAGGATATCGCCCAACCGAGTTTACCAGATTTGCACCGGCAGCCACACAGAATTGATCATCCCCCGTCATTTGTCTTGCCAAGTTCCGGCAAACCGATGGCGCCCATGAGGGTTCCGCCTTTTGAAGTATTTCCCGGTGCGGTCGGTGCTTCGGTACAGCTACCGGATGGGCGGTGGCTCAACACCAAAGTTCGCCCTGCCAGTTTGGGGCCGGGGGATTGGCGCAGTTGGCTTCCCTTGTTCAGCAGTGGCGTATTGCTAATTTTGGTGGTGATCGCGGTGGTTCATTTTGAAACCCGGTCGATGAAAGGTTTGGCGTTGGCGGCTGACAAATTGGGGCGGGGTGAAAAATTGCCGCCGCTGGCCGAATCTGGTCCACGCGAAACCCGGATTACCTTGCGCGCCTTTAACCGGATGGGCCAGCGATTGCAGCGCTTTGTTGGGGACCGTACTCAGATGCTGGCTGCCATGTCTCATGATATGCGAACCCCGCTAACCAGTATGCGGCTTCGGGTTGAAGAATTGCCGGATGCTGAACTGCGAGCCAAACTAATTGATTCCATTGAAGAAATGAAACAAATGGCTGATGCCACTTTGGCTTTTGCTCGGGCTGATGCCGCCGATGAACCCAGCAGCGAAACCGATTTATCCAAATTGATCACCTGTGTGGTTACAGAATTTGTTGAGTTGGAACAGCCCGTTAATTGGGAGCCAACCAACCAGCAAACGGCCAGTATTCGCCCGCTGGCTATGAAGCGGGCCGTGCGAAATTTGGTGGAAAACGCGATCCGCTATGGTGGTTCGGCTGCTGTGGTATTGCGCCAAGTGGACGACAAAATCCTGATCGAAATTGCCGATGAAGGACCAGGTATTCAGCCGGACGATTTAGGCCGGGTCTTTGAGCCGTTCACCCGTTTGGAAAGCTCCCGCAATCGTGAGACCGGCGGGGCCGGTCTGGGCCTATCCATCGCTCGCTCCATTGTTCGCAGTCATGGCGGCGAACTGGAATTACAGAACCGAAATCAAGGCGGTTTGCTGGCTCGCATTGTGTTGCAGGGTCATTCTTGAATAGTAGCCCTTGAGGCCAGCCAAGACCGCATATCATCATGCGGTCCTGATCGCTTCATGCCCGTTATTGCTCGATCTCAAATGTTGCGTTGATAGTGATCGAGCTGGTGACTTCACCAGCAGCGATCGGGGACGGGGCGTTGTCCATCGCCATACTGCGGGCATAAGCCACTTTGGGCTGCGGTCGGTAGCCGCCGCTTTCGCTCAGCGAGATAATGTCTCCAATTCGAAAGTTTCCGGCACTTGCATATAATTTGGCTTTGGCCATCAGGTTTTTCATGGCGTTATGACGGGCTTGATTTAGCCCGGCTTGTGGGTTTTCCAGCCCAAAGGAAATGCCGCCGATGTTATTGGCGCCGCTATCAACCAGTGCATCAATCGCTGCGCCCAAACCATCCAGATTCCGCACGATGGCCGAAACTTGGTTGGAAGTCCGATACCCGGTAATTCTGGGTTCAGTGCGCGGTTGGTTACTGGTGCGCGATGCATAGATCGGCGAGACGTTTAGGCCAGATGTCTGCATGTCTCGATCTTTGATTCCGGCGGCTTTTAGCGCGCGAAATACGCCGATCATCCGGGTTCGGTTGCTGGCTAATGCTGCTTTGGCCGTTTTGCCTTCGGTGATAACTCCCGCACTCAATGTGGCCAGATCAGGTACCGCGTCAACTTTCCCTGTGGCGCTTAAGCTAATACGTCCGCCAGTATACTCGCTGTCATTGGACAAAGCTGGTTGGCTGGTGAACAACACCGCGCCTAGCAGTACAAAAAGTACAGGTTTCATGCTTGGGTTTCCTTGAATTGTAGAATCTCTCGTCTCTGAACTGTCAGTATGACATGGCAAAAAAATGACGAAAAGTGCGAAACTCATGGATATTACAGAACCTTGAGTTGCTCTTGACGGGTGGCTTGGGTAAGTGGGGCCAGTCTTTCTTTCTTAAATTGGTATCTTTTGCACATGCTCGTCTTTCGAATTTTTGCTTTTCTCTCTGTCATATTGATCGGGTTTTCTGCCCCTGTAACGGGCATGGCCCACCCGGCACCGGATGGATTTGCCAAGTTAACCCAACGTCTGTCGCCCGCTGTGGTCAACATTTCCACTTCGCAACGGGTGCAAAGCGAAATGCCGCGTTTTCCCGAAGGTTCGGCGATCGAAAAGTTCAATGACTTTTTTGGACCGGAAAACCGCACGGAAAATTCCATGGGTTCCGGTTTTGTGATTGATCCATCCGGGGTGATCATCACCAATAATCACGTGATCGAAGGGGCCGACACCGTAGAGGTTACCTTCTCCAACGGATTGGTATTGGCCGCCGAGGTGGTTGGTCGTGATCCCGCAACCGACTTGGCCGTGTTGCGGGTGTCGCCAGAAAAGCCATTACCTTCAGTAAAATTAGGTGATTCCGATGCGGCGCTGACCGGCGAATGGGTGTTAGCCATTGGTAATCCGTTCGGATTGGGCGGTTCGGTTTCAGCCGGGATTATTTCGGCCCGCAATCGCGATATTTCTTCCGGGCGCTATGATCAGTTCATCCAAACCGATGCGGCGATCAATCGAGGCAATTCCGGCGGGCCTTTGTTCAATATGGCGGGTGAAGTGATCGGCGTAAATTCGGCGATCCTGTCGCCGTCGGGTGGTTCGGTCGGGATCGCGTTTTCTATTCCATCCAATCTGGTCACTGAGATTGTCGAAGAGCTATTGTCGGTTGGCGTGGTCAATCGGGGTTGGATTGGGCTTAGTGTGCAGTCTGTTAGTCAGGCTGTGGCTAAAAGCTATGGGTTGTCCAAGGCACAAGGCGCGATTGTCTTTAGTGTAACCGATGATGGCCCAGCTGATGATGCGGGACTTCGAGCCGGCGATCTGATCATTGAATTTGATGGCAAGGAAATTGACGATTCGCGAAATCTGACCGCGTTGGCCGCCAAAGCAAAAGCTGGTGACAAGGTCGATGTGTTGCTGATCCGCGAAGGCAAAAGAAAGACCGTTTCGATTTTAATTGGCAAATTGA
>JAJFFR010000217.1 GCA_021776555.1 Robiginitomaculum sp. | reverse complement strand
GGCGTTCCACATCATCAAAGTGTAATATGGCATCTGCCCAATCACGCTTGCCCAGTTGGTCATACCCTTCGAGATAAATTGTCTCGGCTGGGCGTTCCAGATAGGCCAGTTTCTTTGCTTTGTTACGATTGGAACAGCCAGAACTGACCACCAAGGCCATCGCCATCAGGAACAAAATCGACTTTTTCATCTATTTTACCAGTTTATCGGCCAGCGTTTGGCACCAAAGGAAGCAGGACTTGTACCCCAAGGCAGGTCGCGGGTGAAGTCTGTTCTACAGGAAATTGAACCAAAATTTCTTGCACCCCAAAATTGGTCAAAATGTGACTTTTTCCCAAGCCGATGGTTCCGCTAACAAGGCAGCCACTGCCAAGGCATTGATCCGATGCCCCCCACACCGCGCATGGTACAGGCCCAATATCGGCGCGCCTGCCATGGTCAGATCCCCCAAGGCATCTAACGCTTTGTGCCGGGCAAATTCATTTTTGAATTTCAAGCCGCCCGGATTTTCAATGTTGCCCGGTCCAACGACCAGACAATTATCCAATGTCCCACCCAATGCTTTGGAAGCCTTTTGCAACGCGGCTACTTCGGACCGCAGGGCGAAAGTTCGGGCTGGGGCAATTTCGTCGGCGAAGGTTTGCGGGTTCACTTCAAACTGGCAGGACTGGCGACCAATGACCGGGTTGTCATAATCAATGCCCACGTCCAGCAGCGTGTGATCATTTGGCGTGTGATCATTTGGGGTGAAACTGGCGCGAGCGGAACCATCGGTCACGCTGACTTTCTGTAAAACCCGAATATAAGTCCGGGGCGCCGATTGGCCGACCAAACCGACTTGGGTCACCAATTCACAAAAAGCCGATGCACAACCGTCCATGGTCGGCACTTCTGGTCCATCAATTTCGATCCGTACATTGTCGATGCCCAATCCGGCAAAACTAGCCAACAAGTGCTCGACCGTGCCCAGTTCGGCTCCGGTGCTATTGGCGATGCGGGTGGCGCGGTTGGTCTCGATGATTTTGGCTTGGCCGATTTTGATCTGGTTTTGCCCATCCGGCAGGTCCGTTCGGACAAAACAAATGCCATGATCGACCGCCGCCGGGCACAAGGTCATTTGTACGGGCAGTCCCGTATGCAGACCAGTCCCGGCACAATGCACCGGGGCGCAGAGCGTTTGTTGCCAACGGGCAGGAACAGCAGGAGAAACGGACAAAGCGCGGCCTGAATAATGAGAGAAAGATTGGCGAAAACTAAGGGGCAGATAATGGTGCCACAAGGAACAATTGGTTGCACATTATTACCCGCCGGGCATCACCCTCACTACCTGCCTAGCATCACCCTCGCCTGTCATTGCACGGCTTGTCCGGGCAATCCAGCAAGCAGATATTCATGACATATAGTCATAATTTCCACATTTACTGGATCACCCGAACAAGCCGTGTGATGACAATAAAATAGAGTTGTTCGCAAATACCGTCTAGTTGGCTTGGCGGCGCAAAAAGGCCGGGATTTCCAACTCGTCATCGGCATCATTGATAAACAGGTCCGGAGACTGCTGCACAGGTTCCGGAAGCTCGTTTACCGGTTCGACCCGGCGCTCTTGTGGCGCGACCATGGCTGGCGGCGCACCAACAGGACGGCGTTTGGGGCGAAACATGTTAAAGCCGAATTTTGGTGTGGTTTCCTGAATTTCGTCTTCCATCGATGCGGCAATTGGGGCCTCAACTGGTGCGAAAACAGGCTCTTCGGGTTCGATCACTGGTTCCGAAAAAGCCGGCGTACTGGCAGCAATTGGCTCAAAAGCTGGGTCAGCATAGGTCGGTTCCGCCGCAATCGGCTCTGGTTCGGCAATTGGTTCTTGGGCAATTGGCTCTTGCGTCTGGATCGGGGCAAATGCCGCATCAGCAATCGGCTGGCGAGCCACTTGCCCGTCACTGATCCCAGTGGCAACGACCGACACCCGCATGGAGCCGTTCAGGCTTGGATCAAAGGTCGAGCCAATAATGATATTGGCGTCTTCTTCTACTTCAGAACGGATCAAACTGGCCGCTTCATCAACTTCGTGCAGGGTAAGATCATCCCCGCCGGTGATATTGATCAGCACGCCGCGCGCCCCGGAAATGGCAATGTCTTCGAGCAATGGATTGGCAATCGCAGCTTTGGCCGCATCAACGGCTCGTTGTTCGCCGCTGGCTTCACCGGTGCCCATCAAAGCTTTGCCCATTTCGCCCATTACGGTACGCACATCAGCAAAATCAAGATTGATCAGGCCGGGATTGACCATCAAGCTGGTCACACCGTGTACACCGGAGTGTAAAACTTCATCAGCCATGGAAAACGCATCTGACATGGTGGTTTTGTCATTGGTAATGCGGAACAAGTTCTGGTTGGGAATGACGATCAGAGTATCGACCATGCCCTCGAGCACTTTGACCCCTTCTTCGGCGATGCGCATCCGGCGCGAGCCTTCAAAATCAAATGGTTTGGTGATCACACCAACGGTTAAAATGCCAGCATCGCGCGCCGCTTGGGCAATCACCGGTGCTGCACCGGTGCCGGTGCCGCCGCCCATGCCTGCGGTGATAAACACCATGTGGGCGCTTTCGAGTTGCTGCAGGATTTCCTGCATCGAATCTTCGGCTGACTCGCGTCCGATTTCTGGTCTGGCCCCGGCACCCAATCCTTGGGTGATCGCTGCGCCCATCTGAATGGTTCGTTCCGCTTTGGATCGGTGCAAGGCCTGCGCGTCCGTATTGGCAACCACAAACTCGACGCCTTGTAATTCAGACTCGATCATATTGTTAACGGCGTTGCCGCCAGCGCCACCGACGCCAAACACAACAATGCGTGGTTTTAATTCATGTGAGGGAGGGGCAGACAATGAAATGGCCATTTTTAAGGCTCCGATATTCCAGATAGGACCGATATTCGCCCATGGTTTCGGAGTTCGCTTAACGTCGGGTTAAGCATAAGCCAAGATTTTTACCTAAAAGCAGGATTTTGTTAAATATTATCCTTAAGCCAGTACCAGATTCGGTGTACCGGGTTGTGAGCCGGTTGATCTGCACAATTATTTCGCTTGTTCACCATCTCTGGCGCGCCGCGAATGGTCTCCGGTTGGGCGCTTAATGTATGACGCAACGTACCGGCTGGCGCAGCAAATCCAGCTCCGCCAACCGCTTCGGCCAATCCAGACATGCCCATC
>JAJFFR010000216.1 GCA_021776555.1 Robiginitomaculum sp. | reverse complement strand
GGTTGGTAGTCAAAAGGCAACTGAGTTTTATGTTGAATGTGCGTTGGAAGCTGGCGTTGCTTTCGTCAACAACATCCCGGTATTTATTGCCAGCGATCCAGTTTGGGCGCAGAAATTTGTTGATGCCGGCGTGCCGATCATTGGCGATGATATCAAATCACAACTGGGCGCAACTATTGTTCACCGGGTATTGACCGATCTGTTCGCCAAACGCGGCGTACCTCTGGACAATACCTACCAGTTGAATACTGGTGGTAATACCGATTTTCTGAATATGAAAAACCAGTTGCGGCTAAAATCAAAGAAAGAATCCAAGACCGAAGCCGTACAAGCCGTAGTTGCCGAGCGCATGGAGGACCAACATATTCACGTTGGTCCATCCGATTATGTGGCATGGCAGAATGATAACAAAGTTGCTTTTATCCGCATGGAAGGCCGCCTGTTTGGCGATGTACCCATGCATATTGAGCTACGTCTTTCTGTTGAAGACAGCCCGAACTCAGCCGGTGTGGCCATCGACATGATCCGTTGCGCCAAAGTGGCGCTGGACCGTGGCATTTCCGGACCTTTGGAAGCGGCTTCTTCGTTCTTCTGTAAACACCCGCCAGAGCAGTTCACTGACGAAGTGGCCTACCAGAAAACCGAAGACTTTATTGCCAACCGATAGGTTAAAGCCCGCAAGTTCAATCAGTTAAGAGAACAGGCGGGCGCAAGAGAGCATGACCCAAAACACTTCGGACCCTAGCCTTGATGCCAAAGCCGGGTCGTACGGACGCCCACAATCGATCGAGGATTTATCTAATCGATTTGTGGTGCATCCGTTGTCGGCTCTGGTGGTGAAAATTGCGCTGCCCTTAAAGGTCAGCGCCAATTTTGTATCGGTGCTGGGCTTGGGCTTTGGCTTATTGGCTGGCTGGTTTTACTTCGGTCAGGCCAATCCAAACTTCGTCTTGCTGGCCTTTGCCAGCATGTTTGTCTGGCATGTGCTGGATGGAGCCGATGGCCGGATTGCCAGGGCCACCAATTCAACTAGTGCGCTGGGTCGGATCATTGATGGCGTATGCGATCATCTGGTATTTGCTAGTGTTTATATTGGTTTCGCCCTTTATTTGTTAGCCACTGGCGCAAGCAGCTGGGTTTGGGCCTTGGTGGCCGCCGCTGTGATCAGCCATGCAGTACAAGCTGCCGCCTACGAAGAACGCCGACAAAATTACCATCGCCGCGCCAAGGGCATTGCCCGGCATCACATAGCCGAAGGCCTGTCAGAAGTTGGTGGTAAAAAATCAATTTTGGCGCAAGGTTATGATTTCATACAAAAGATATCAGCGGTAAAAGTCTCACCGCTGGATGATCGGCTTAGCGAGTTACAACAGGCCGGAAACCACCAACAAGTAACCAAAGCGGTTGCCAAGACCGTCCCTCTGGTTCGGGCTTGGGCGCTGCTGAATGCCAATAACCGCACCGTTATGCTAGCGGTTTTTGCTTGGGTCGGACGACCTGACCTCTATTTCTGGTATGAAGTGATTGCGCTTAATCTGGTCTTTGCCGGGTTGTTGGTGGTCGAGCGGTTGATGGAGCGTTCCATTTTGCAGGAAATTGACGGGCCGGTTAGCTAATGGCCGGGATTGCAGACGTTCGGGATATTGTACGCGGCGCACAGGCGTTGCTATTTGGCTTTGGTGGCCGTTCAGTCGCACGAGCCATGTTGATCATGATCGCCGGACACTTGTTTGGTGCCGCCGAGTTAGGCGTTTTGGGTCAAACCGCCGCCTATGCCGAAATTGTTGCCGCCATTGGCGTATTGGGCTTAAAAAGAAGCCTGCTCGACATGTTGAGCCATCACACAGAACATGGAAAATCAATTGAACAACGGGTGGTCGAAGCGCTGATTGTCGCCATGACGGTCAGTGTCGGGCTGTCCGCCGGGTTGATCTTGCTATGGCCATTGGTGTTGCCCGCCAATGCTAACTTACTACCCCTGTTATTTTTTGCGGTTCCGGCAATTGCTTTTACCGAAGTGGCGCTCACCGCCATTAAGTACAAACGGGTCATCAAATGGGATGTTTGGTCGCGTGGTTTTACCGAGCCGTGGGGCTTTTTAGGCTTGGCCTTGCTGGTCTATAGCTTCGGCATCATCGAAGATGGTCTGGTGATGGCTTATGTGGGTTCAGTCTGTATTTCAGCCTTCACGGTCGGCATTGGCCTGTTCCATACTTATGGCGCAAAAAACCTGTTTGGCGCCGCGCCGAAATTGCAAAATTGCCTGCAAATCCCGCGAAAAAGCGTGCCAGTTGGCATTACCGATCTGGGCGTAATGATGCTGCGGCGCATTGATATTTTGATCCTCGGGGTTTTTGTGTCCGATACCGGGGTCGGCCTCTATTACATGGTGCAGCAATTGGCCACCGTACCGCAAAAGGTCAATGCCCTATTCGAGCCGATGATCTCGCCAGTGATTGCTCGTCTGCACAACCGGTTGGATGGCAATCGAATTCGCGCCACTTTGGTTGGCATTTGCCGTTGGGTGTTCATCATCCAGTTGGCGATATCCATCCCGATGGTGGTGTATGGAGATCGGTTTTTGGCGCTGTTTGGGGCCGAGTTTGCGGCCGGTTGGCTGGTACTGGTCATTATCCTGTTGGCTGAACTAGTCGATGGCGTATTCATCACCACGGAAACGCCACTGGTGTTCGCCAATCCGCGCATTCCGCCTAGTTTGATCGTCATGACCTTGATCATTGAGGTCGCATTGATTGCTCTATTCTCAAAGGTTTGGGGCGTGGAAGGTGCCGCCCTTGGCTTCCTGATCGCCCTGTCGGCATTGGCCCTTGGGCGGTTGTTGATGCTAAGCAAACACTTGCATATTCAAGTGATTACCCGCGATTATTTGGTGCCCCTGATGGTCGGCAGTTTGCTAGCCATTGCCCTGAGCGCGGCAAGATTTTTGATCCCACCTGAGCAAATTTTAATAACCTTGCCGATTGTCGTGTTCAGCCTCATTTGCTATGTTCTTCTCATTAGAAAATTCGCTTTGACCAAATCAGACCGGGTTCTATTGCGCGCTTTGGGTCAAAAGAAACGAAGCAATGGCAAATCCGGAAAATCCCGCTCATGAAAACCGCCCCCAACTTTCGCGATCCATCAGCATGCTGAATAATTTTGCCAAATCTTGGGCTGCTTTGGTGTGCCGCTATGCCATTCTGATTTTGATTGCAGCGATTGCCGTAACGGTTTTTGCCTTCGAGCATGCGCGCCACATCGAAGTATCAACCCGGCTCGAGGCTCTGATGCCGCAAGGTGCAGACAGCGTCAAAACCCTGAACGAGGCATTGCGCAAAACTGGCAGCTTCGCCTCGATCCAGATTGTCGCCCATTCTGACAGTCCCGAAACCACCTTGCAGTTTGTCAAAACGGCCAAACAACAAGTCGACAAGTACGACTGGGTTGAATCCAGCCAATACTTCGAAGATGTTGATGTGCTGGAATCTCATAAATTATTGCTACTTGATCTGGATGAATTACTTAAACTCGAACAAGATGTCGATGCTGCTTACCCAAATCTAATCGCTCAGAAAATTTCCGAAGAAGTAGGTGCCAATGTCACGCTGACCCTGCGCGACGAACACTTGGAAGGCGATTCAAGAACCAAGGTCAAATCAGAATTGCTTGACAAATTCTCTGGCGAGGTAAGCGGAGATCCGCAGGTGCAGCGGATGTTTGTATCTGAGGATGAATTGACCGCCATTTTGGTGGTGTGGCCCAAATCCGGATTAGAATCCTTGTCTGATGCCAAACGCATGGTGGATGATACCAATCTAGTTGTCACAGACATGCTGGAAACCAGTTGGGCCGATAACCTCGACGTAGGCGTTGCCGGGCGGATCGCCAACAAGGTTGCCCAGTTTGATGCGATTGTCGGCGATGTGAAATTTGGCCTGTTGGGTTCGGTCACCCTGATCACCATCCTGATCATCTTTTCGTTTCGATCACTGGTTGCCATCCCGTCGATCTTTATTCCCTTGGTGATTGGCATTGTCTGGACCATGGGCATTACCGCCGTCACCATTGGCGGGTTAAACCTGATCACCATCTTTTTGGCGTTGATCTTGTTTGGTCTGGGTATTGATTTTGGCATCCATAATTTCAGCCGTTACCGCGAAGAACGTCGCTCTGGCAAATCGGTCGAACAGGCTATCGAGATCGTCATTGCCAGCACCGGCAGCGCATCATTGATCGCCGCTGCGACCACTTCCCTAGGATTTTTCTCGCTGATGTTGACTGATTTTCGGGCCTTTACCGAGTTTGGCTTTATCGCCGGCAGCGGGATCGTGACCATTTATATCTCGATGTACAGCATCTTCCCGGCACTGGTTGTGGTCATGGAAAAAATGGGAATGTGGGACACCACCCTTTCCGGGCGGCATCTTTTGACCAAACAAACTAATCTAGGGATTGCTGACAAAAACTTACAAAAAACCGTGTTTGGCGGCGCGTTGTTTTTGTTGGTGTTTTCAATCATTTTTGCACCGCAAATATCGTTTGAACGCAATTTCAAAAACCTCGAAGCCAAACAACCGCTGTCCTTGCAATTAGCCAATGCCCAAGTTCGTACCGTGTTTCCCGATGGGCATGACCGGGCGATTATCGTGGTCGAAACCTATGACGAACTGGAAGCGCTGGACGCGTATTTCAAAAACCTAATCGCCACCGATACCGAAACCCCAACCATCAAAAAAGTGTCCAGCCTGCTCGATTTTGTGCCCAACCAAGATGACCAAAAACTACGCCTTGAAGTGATCAAACGGTTGGACAAAAGGGCCGCTGCTTTGAAAGGGTTCGGGCCAGAAGAGTTTTCGTCGGTAGGCCGCTATTTGTCGATTGAAGATCTGAATGTCTCTGACCTGCCCGGCGTGATCAAGCGCACCTATATCGGGGTCGATGACCAACCGGGCTATTTAATGTATGTCTATAATTCCGTATCGATGGACGACAGCGCCGTGGCGAGATTGTTTTATAATGATGCGGCACTGGTCACCGTAGACGGAAAGCAATACGCCAGCGCCTCTGAAAGCTTTATCTTTGTGGAAATGCTGGCCCTGATGAAGGCTGACGCTCTAAAAGCTATTTTGCTAGTGATCACTGCCACCACCATTTTGGTTTTTGCCTTTATCCGCAGCTTGTTAGGCTCGTTGGTGGTGCTGATCCCGCCTTTGCTCGGCGTGTTGGTTACCTTGGG
>JAJFFR010000215.1 GCA_021776555.1 Robiginitomaculum sp. | reverse complement strand
AAGGTCGGGATGAGGGGATCGCAATGGTAATAGAACCGGACCTCGGTTTTCCAATCCAAGCGGCACTGGAAAACCACGAGCGCAAAGTTCACTTGCCGTTTTCACATTTGCCGAGACAAAGGCGGATTGGCCCTCTATAAGGGGCCTGCTGTGGGGCCGTTGCATAAAAAGGGGCAGGTATGCCTATTCTTCGATCTTCTTTTTCTAAAAATATTCAGATGTTCACGCCGGTATTGCTGGCACTTTTGGGGTTGGTTATTCTGGGCACCCGAGCCGAGGCGCAAGTGCGACCGTTGCCAGTTGAGGATGTGGCCCGGCTGTCGGCAATCAGTGGCGCATCATTATCACTAGATGGTTCCATGTTAGTTGGGTTGATTGCCCCAAAGCCAGATTCAGAAAAACCGGCGATTGCGGTTTGGAATTTGGATGATCCGTCTGCAGCACCCAGAATTAGCGTTTCGACCAAAGGTGTTCGGTTTTTGGCAGTGTTTCCCTTAAAAGCCGGAAAAATTCTGGTTGTGGCCCGAAAGATTTGGACCGGACAGCTAAACGGCTGCGGTGAAGGTAAAACGGTTGGCAATACCAAAACTTTCGTCACCAAGATTTTTGTCACGGATGCTACGTTCAAAAAATTTGAGGATCCGTTTGACGACAATCGTTGGGCCAAGGGAATGAGCGATCGAACCAAAAGGTGCATGGCGCTGGCCGGTGGTGGCGGTATTGAACAAGGTCTGCCGCTTGATGAAACCGACATTATTATTTCGCGGCGCAATAGTATTACGCTGCGTACCGACTATCTGCGCTATAATCTGCAAACAGGGAAAAAAGAACTCATCCACCGGGACCTAGGCAGCGAGAGCGCCCAGTTGTTTGACGCACGTACTGGTGAGCTTTTGACCAAATCTTTATTGAATGACAGCGGCGATGAGTTCCGGTTTGAAATCAAGATTCTTAATCAAGCAACGGGTGCTTTTGAAGTACATGATGAATTGACCGTGACCGCCAAGAACCGACACAAAGTTAGTATCGTAGGTCGCGATGAAAAAACCGGAAAATTTTACGTGGTAACTGACCAGTTTTCAGACCGAGTGGCGCTTTACCTCTATGATGCGGTGACCAAGAAATATGATGCAGAGCCAGTATTTACTCATACAGAGTTCTCGGTGTCTGGTGTTGTATTGGGCCAACGCGAAGATAATTTTGGTGAGCTTTTAGGTGTCAATTATAATGGGGCGCATCGTGCAGTTTATTGGTTAGACCCAGAATTTCGGAGCGTAGCAACGGCTCTGGAAAAAAATTATCCGGGGCTTATTGTTAACTTGGTAAACACCAACAAGGATATGTCACGTGTGTTGTTCAACACAGAATCGTCTGCTTCCCCGCCGGTTTATTATTTGTTTGAAAATAAGCGGTCAATTCGCAAAATTGGGGCATCTCGACCCTGGTTAGATACGGCAGGTATGCAGCAGACCCAACTGGTTCATTATCCGGCGCGGGATGGCTTAAGCATTCCCGGCCTGATGACTTTGCCTTGGGGTTGGAAAGCTGGCGATCCGCCACCTCCAGCCATAATCTTGCCCCATGGCGGTCCGTGGTCCAGAGATTTTGCCGGCTGGGATATCAGTGGCTGGGTACCATTTTTGACCTCACGTGGCTTTACTGTGTTGCAACCTCAATATCGCGGTAGTGATGGTTGGGGGCGTGAGCTTTGGTTGGCTGGTGACGGCGAATGGGGCAAAGCCATGCAGGACGACAAAGACGATGGTGCGCAATGGATGGTTGATCATGGTTATGCCGATCAAAACCGCATGGCGATGTTTGGCTATTCTTATGGTGGGTTTGCCGCGTTTGCTGCGGTGGTTCGCGAAAACTCTCCGTACCGCTGTTCGATCGCCGGTGCCGGAGTTTCTAATCTGGGCCGGATTGGTCGTAATTGGAGTGAGAACTCAGTGCAGCGAGCCTTTCAGGGCCGCACGGTTAAAGGCATGGACCCAATGAAAAATACCGCCAAAGCCAATATCCCAATGCTGATCATTCACGGAGATCGC
Organism: Robiginitomaculum sp.; assembly: GCA_021776555.1. Taxonomy (GTDB): domain Bacteria; phylum Pseudomonadota; class Alphaproteobacteria; order Caulobacterales; family Maricaulaceae; genus Robiginitomaculum_B. The sequence goes on along the minus strand of JAJFFR010000215.1, from coordinate 1,829 downwards.
GATGTGCGCGTGCCGATTTTTCATTCCAAAACATTCCACAAGGACATCAGAAAGAAAGTTAGCTCCAAATTGGTGACTGTTAAGGATATGCCACATTCCTTGCCGTGGACCCCGGATCAACAACGGCAGATGCTGAGCGAAATTGATACGTTTTTGGCCGGTGGTGATTGCGGTCTGGTGGCGTCTCGCTAGGACGAGGCTATTCCACCAGTTCAATCTGGTAGGTATTGTGGCAGGCGACGCATAGGTTCATGGCATTGGCCATTTTGGCGGTGATCTGCTCTTTGCTGGTGCCTGTGCTGGCCAGTTCAGCCATCTGGCCGAATTCCATGTGGATGGCTTTGCCCATCGGGCGAAATTCGTCAGGCAGGACATCGCGCATTTGCATGTCTATGGTGGTTTTGGCCTTGGGGCCGGACAGCTTGGCGGCCGCTGCGACGGCTGCCATGTCATCATCGGCAATCCCGGCAATCACCCCTTGGGTCGAAGCCAGCATTTGGCGCATTTCGGTTAACACATGATGGCGCTGTTCGCCGGTCAGGTGCAGCTTTTTGCGCTGATCTAACTTGTGCGCGTTATGATCTGCCGTATTGCTGGCAGGCGGTGCTGCTTCTTGCGAACAGGCGGTTAGTGCAATAGCCAACAAAGCGCTAAAAACATAGGCAGTGGATCGGGACATAGTCTTTCCTTGATTTGTTATTCGCCAAGATCAACGTCATATACGGCAGCAACAAGGCGGTTACGGACATTGGCTAGATCAGCGCTGATTACTTGGATTTGCATCAGAACCGTCAGATCATTTTGCGGATCGACCCAAAAGAAGGTTCCGGCCATACCACCCCATGAATGGGAGCCAACTGGCACTGGCGGACCAGATGCATGATCTTCTCCAATCTGCACGGCAAAATCCAATCCGAAGCCGACAGTATCGCCGAGCCAACTATGGTCGGCATCGCCCAATTGGTCTTGAGTCATTTGGGCCAACGTCTCGGTTTTCAAAATGCGGGTTTCGCCCAAGGCACCACCCGCCGCCACCATTTTGGCAAAGGCTGCATAATCATCAATGGTCGAAACTAGGCCACCGCCACCGCTTTGAAATGGAGTATCATTCAAGAAGGGCTGGTCGGCCGGTAGCGGTGACATGCCGTTGGTGTCGGTTACCCGGTGTAGGCGTTTTTTTTCGGTCATCCGATAGGCCGGGCCGAACAATTCTCGGTCTTCCGGCCGCACCTGAAAACCGGTATGGCTCATGCCCAATGGCTCAAAAATGGTCTGGGACAGATATTCGCCCAAGCTCATGCCGGACAGCACTTCGATCAAGCGACCCTGTACATCAGCCGACACCGAGTAAATCCAACGGGTGCCAGGTTGTGCCAACAAAGGTAGTTGGCCCAATTTGGCGGTAAATTCGGCATTGCTGTCATCATAGGATAGGATTTTGGCAGACCGATACATCTGATCAACCGGCGTGTTGGAAAACACGCCATAGGTCATCCCAGATGTGTGGCGCATCAAATCGCGGATGGTAACGGCGCGGTTTGTAGCAACCAACTCGGCCCCATCACCGGCTGCATTGGGTTGCATCACTTGCAGATCGCTAAATTCCGGCATGTATTTGGCAATCAGATCATCCAACTCAAACTTACCTGCCTCATACAAGGTCATGAGTGCCACACCGACAATTGGCTTGGTCATCGAGTAATACCGACCCACTGACTGGCGGGTCATGGCAATTTCATTTTCCCGGTCCCACAAGCCGCGCAACCCAAAATAGCGTTCCTCGCCATCTTTGATCACCAGTATGGAAATCCCCGGAACCGCTTTTTCCT
>JAJFFR010000214.1 GCA_021776555.1 Robiginitomaculum sp. | reverse complement strand
CATCAATTCTAGAAACTGCCGAGCATAGGCTGACAGGCTCTCCACATAACGGCGTTGTCCTTCGGCGTAGATTGTATCGAACGCCAAAGAGGATTTGCCAGACCCAGACAGTCCGGTGATCACCACCAGCTTGTCGCGGGGGATGTCCACATCGACGTTCTGCAAATTGTGCTCTTTGGCACCGACCACGCGAATGAAATTTTTACCAACAGCCATAATTCAACCCGACTCAACTTGACAAACGGAACATAAAGAGAACAAAATGAACTGTCCAGTGCATTTTGACGGCCCATTTTTGGAGCAGGCAAGCAAGCATGAAATTGACTGTTGATCGAGTCGTTTGCTTAAAAAAAAGACTAGCTTAATCGTAGTTGGCAGACCAAACTGGGATGGAATCGAATTTGACAAGGCGCGCAGTGCCGATGTCAGGAAAACAGGATATAGGGGTAGAATATGGCTGGTGTGAACAAAGTGATTATTGTGGGCAATCTGGGACGTGACCCGGAAGCCCGTGCCATGCCGTCAGGCGACCGGATGGTGACCTTCAGCGTGGCAACATCGGAAACTTGGAAAGACAAACAATCTGGCGAGCGCCGGGAAAAAACCGAATGGCACAACATTGTCATTTTTAACACACATTTGGCTAAGGTCGCTGAGAACTATTTGAAGAAGGGTTCCAAAATCTATTTGGAAGGCGCCCTGCAAACTCGCAAATATACCAATCGTGATGGTCAGGAAGTCCGGACCACTGAGATCGTGCTACAAAACTTCCGTGGTGAGCTGCAAATGTTGGACAGTCGCGGTGAAGGCGGCGGTGGCGGCGGCGGTGGACGCGGCGATTACGGTGGCTCTAGCCCATCTGGTGGTTCCGGTGGCTCTAGTAGTTCAGGCGGTTCAGGCCCGGCATCCGATTATGATCTGAATGACGAGGTGCCGTTTTAGGGGGGCATATGCCAACCGTGAGCGTCCCCGGAAGCGGGAATTTAACAGATGAAAGTTCTGGTGACAGGTGGATATGGTTTCATCGGTGCCAGTATTTGCGCTCGGCTATTGATGGCTGGACATGATGTGATCGGGGCGGGGCGGCGATCATCTTGGGCCAAACGCAGGTTTCCAGCAATCGACTGGGTACATTGCGATTTCAACGCAGACCAAAATCCTGAAGACTGGCAGCAACGACTTGGCGGAATTGACGCGGTCGTCAATTGTGTCGGCGTTTTGCAGGATGGTGGCTCGGACAGCACCGAAAAGGCCCACGTGTCCGGCTTGCAGAGCTTGGTCACGGCCTGTGAGCGAGCCGGAATAAAACGGTTTATCCATCTCTCAGCCATTGGAGCCGACCCGGTGGCCGGAACCGCCTATGCCCGAACCAAAGCGCAAGGGGTGGCCTGTGTAAAACAATCCGATCTTGATTGGGTTGTTTTGGAGCCATCTTTGGTTCTGGACCGCAAAGTTTATGGCGGCTCGGCGCTCATTCGCACATTAGCGGCCATGCCGGGGTTCGTGCCCTTGGTCTATGGCGATACCAAATTCCAACCCGTGTTGATGGATGATCTTACCCATATTGTTGAATTGTTTTTGCAAGACGATGCGCCAACAAAAATACAGGTGGAAATCGCTGGGCCGGACCAACTATCCTTGCGCAAAATACTTGCCCAAACCCGGAGCTGGCTCGGGTTTGGCCCAGCCAGATTTGTTGAATTTCCGCCATGGATCGCCGCACCGGCTTTTTTGCTGGGTGATCTTTTGGGGAAAATGGGCGTTCGCAATGCGTTGCGATCCACGGCCAAAGCGCAAATGCAATTTGATGTGGGTGGCGATCCCAACCAGATCAAGCAACAATTGGGCTATACAACCCAATCATTAACAGACTGGTTCGCCACGAACCCGGCAAACGCAGCCGACCTCTTGCAAGCTAGGTTGGGGTGGGCCAAGCCCGCCAGCCGGGTTATTCTGGCGCTCTATTGGATGTTATCCGGCTTGATCCCGCTATTATTCTCGCAACAATGGTCTTTTGAGATCATGACCAAAGCGGGTCTTCCCGAGGCCACACATTGGCCGGTCTGGTTGTTGGGCGCAATGGCCGACCTGATCTTGGGCGCACTGTTATTGCTAGGCATTTCGGTGCGCCAAGTTTGTTTGGCTATGGCTTTGCTGACCGTCGGGTATGTCAGCGTCATTACCATGGTGCTGCCCGAATTGTGGTTTGATCCTTTGGCAAGTGTCTTGAAGGTGTTTCCGATGATTGCCTTGGCCGGATTGGTCGCTGTGATGGAGGGGGAGCGATGAGCTGGTTTGTACTGGCGAAATTGATCCATATTTTGTCCGCAGCCGTATTGTTCGGTACCGGAGCCGGGATCGCATTTTTTATGTTGATGGCTTGGCGCTCAAAGGAAATGGCAACATTTTCCATGGTGGCGCGCCATGTGGTCTTGGCAGATTTTCTGTTCACTACAACCGCAGTTATCGTACAGCCAATCAGTGGCATCGCGCTGATCGTCTTGGGTGGCCATGATCCGTTCGCATCATGGTTGTTGTGGGCGTACGGGTTGTTTGTATTGGTTGGTTTGTGCTGGCTGCCAGTCGTGTGGATCCAAATGAAAATCAAGCGATTGACGGCGCAGGCCGCCAGTGGCGATGATGCTGCCCGACAACAAATAAAACCCCTAATGCAAATATGGTTTGCCTTGGGCTGGCCCGCATTTGGTGGTGTGTTGGGTATTTATTTGTTGATGATCATAAAGCCTTGATAAAGCGTCGTTTTTGGTTTGAAGAAACCAATTCGATATGCGTGGTTTTTCTATGAAAATTGGTTGGTAACTGGTACCTTGATTGTTTGAGTTTGCCGGTCGATTCGGCGTGATGGATCAAGGTCAGAGATTTGAGCGATACAGACGATAATTCAATCCCGCCAGAAGGTGGTGATGATGGAGCAGAGCCGCCAATGGAAGAGGGCATTTCGCCGATTTCC
>JAJFFR010000213.1 GCA_021776555.1 Robiginitomaculum sp. | reverse complement strand
TTGGCTGGCTTGTTGGCAACCATTTTGGCCATGCAATCGACAATCGAAGCATCCGGTGCAAAATCCGCACAAGCGGCGGCCAAGGCTTGTTGATTACGCTGCAAGTCAGCCATGCCAATAGCCTTTAATTCAGCCAAAGGGATATCTACCCCCTCAGTGCTAGCCACCATTTTGGAGAACTTCTCGGCACCCAATGCAAAGCCGTCCGGCGTGGCGGGCACCGAGCCAATATAATCAGACAATGCGTGCATGGCTGTGGCTGCAGTTGCTGCCACTAGGTCAAATTCAGTCTGTAATTCGGCATTATCCACATCGGCAAACGCCCGTTTAGCATCACCGGAATAATAGTCGGCAAACCCACCAAATCCGGCTTGGCCCAGTTTCAGGAAGGTTTCTGGCAAAGGTAATTGCAAATTGGCCGTAATCTGTTCGGCGGCCAAAGGAACATTTTTGGCATAAGCGATAAACGCCTTCATTCGGGTTTCACTGTTGGCATAGGGCCGCGCGATGTACACATTTGGGTCCAGCGCGCCCAAATAATAAGCCGGGTTTTTATGTGGCCCATCGGCCTCGACCAACCAAAATAATTCGCCTTGCAGGCTGGCGATCAAATAATCTCGTTCAAACTTGTCGGATTCGCCCCAATTCCTGTCGTGTAGCGCTTGCGCTTCGGCGATGGCTTCTTGGCGGCTTTTGATCTGGTACCAAAGACCCGGCTTGCTCCAATCGGGCAATTGACCGTCAAATTCATGCTTGCCTTGATACACCGCAAAGGTCGGGTTCACCTGAAAATACTCTTCCAGAAACGCCTGGCGAAACGTGTTCCATTTTGTAATCGGTTGAATTTGCTCCGGAGCCGATGCGTTTTCATCGACTGGCGCACAACCGCCGAGCACCGCAATCGCCGCAATTGATGTCGCCAATAAAAAGTGTTTGATTTTCATGTGAGTTCCCCTGAACCACTGCAATGCAGTCATGTTTTGTTGGCCGAGCAGTAACACAAACACAGGGGAATAACCAAATCGATCCGGGCCGCTTGCCGATGCTTCGAGGCCGCTACGCGGCACCTCTTACATGAGGTACTTTTGAAAAAACCAAGCCTACACCACTGACCTCATGCTGAGGTGCGACTGCAAGGAGCCTCGAAGCATCGGCAAGCGGTAAAATCAAACCCAGCCCAACTCGATCCCCGGCCCCAGAGCTGGGGTCCAATTTTATTGGTTGCCATTTGCATCACACTTGTCTGGACCCCGGATCAGGTCCGGGGACCGGAGGTCAAAGTTGGACACTTTTCATAGCGCCAGCAGGTTACCCTTTTTCAAACCCCATTTGCGTCCACGTGACACCTTTACGCTGGTTTAGATCTTGCCGCGAATTCGCATGGCCTTGGTATACCGATTTCAATTGCTCAGCGTTGGCCAAGCGCAATGTCTCTGCAACGGATACGGCAAACATCACTCGCCCGGCAGGCACCGGCCCATGGCGAAGAGACAGGATTAAAACCCCCGCAGAATTCAGTAATGATGCAATTTTTGGCATTGCTCGCAATCGCTGGCCTGCATCAAGGTGCATCCAAACTGCACTTAACAGGATAAGATCAAATTGTTCATCAAGCTGCAAAACACGGGTAAGCTCAGGTAAGCTGTCATCCACCCAAGTAATCAACGAGGATGGGTGAAGCAAAGCAGCGCCCCTCCGAAGCGCATTGGTTGGTTCGACCGCAATAACCGGGCGGCCTTGCCCGGCCAAATATGCAGCATCCCGTCCAGTGCCTGCTCCAATATCCAAAACTTTGTTAGGTACTTCTGGAATAAAATGCAGAACAGGCTGATGGATATCTTCAAACGAAAATTGTTCGTATTCGGACAAAAGGCGTTCAGCCTCGGCCTCATACCCTTCGGTTCCCGGGACATTCAAACCCATTCTTACCGCAGCAAATCATTGATTGCAGTTTTGGCGCGAGTTTGGGCATCGACGGTTTTGATGATCACGGCACAGGCCAATGAAGGGCCGCCTTTTGGATCGGGTAATGCGCCCGGTACCACAACCGAAAACGGTGGCACTCGGCCATAAGTAATTTCACCGGTCGTCCGGTTGACGATTTTGGTACTTTTCGTGATGAACACGCCCATAGCCAACACCGAGCCTTCGCCGATAAACATGCCCTCCACCACTTCGGAGCGCGCCCCGATAAAGCAATTGTCTTCAATGATCACCGGGTTGGCCTGTAATGGCTCCAGCACGCCGCCGATCCCGGCACCGGCCGATATATGGCAATTGGCCCCGACTTGCGCGCACGAGCCGACCGAGGCCCATGTGTCGATCATGGTTCCGGCACCAACATACGCCCCGACATTGACGAAAGACGGCATCAAAACCACATCCGGACCAATAAATGCACCGCGCCGTACATTGGCAGGCGGCACCATGCGAAACCCGGCTTTGGTAAAATCTGCTTCGGTCCAGCCTTCGGTCTTGCGCGGCATTTTATCAAAATTATTGCCCAGATCACCGCGTTCAACCACGACAGAAGGGAATAGACCGAAGCTCAGCAATACCGCTTGTTTCAGCCAGGTATTGACCTGCCACGCACCATCCGCCCCGCGTTCGGCCACCCGCGCCGAGCCATCGTCTAGCCAGCCAAAAGCTGCATCGACTGCATCGCGCACCACGGCCTCATCAGCAGCGTCACCGCCAAATGCCGCTTCGATTATCGATCGGGCTTGTTGTTGGTTCATGATGGCTCTCCGCTTACATTGACAAGAAATTCGGTTAAATTATCGGTGGAGAAATGCACGTGTTCTTCGGTGGCGCTAGAGCTGGCCGGGCGGGCTGCTTCGGGTTCGTGGCTCCAATCCTTGTTGGAATAAACCAGAACCGTAACAAACCCCATATCATGAGCTGGCACCAAATTACGCGACAGGTCTTCAAACAACACCGATCGGTCGGGTGCTAGATCAAAATGGTCGACCAGATGGTCATAGGCCGGCTGGGACGGTTTCGGCACAAATCCGGTGGCCTCGATATCGACGATCCCGTCAAAGACATCCTGCAACCCGAGCGCGGTTAAAACCGAAGTCGCATGACCTTCGGAACCGTTGGTGAACACCATTTTACGGCCTGGCAGAGCTTCGATGGCCCGGCGTAAGCTAGGACTATGCGGCAAAACAGAATGGTCAATGTCGTGGACAAATTCGAGAAATTCTTCCGGCTTAATCCGGTGATTTTCCATCAAGCCGTTCAACGTGGTACCGTGTTCGAGATAATATTTCTTTTGTAGTTCGCGGGCTTTTTCTGGGTGTAATTCCAAATACTCAGACACGAACTTGGTCATGCGTTGATCGATTTGTGCGAACAGATCGCATTCAGCCGGGTACAGGGTATTGTCTAGATCAAACACCCAATTACGGCTGGCTTGCAGGCGGCGGATCATTGCACCACCAGCCCGGAGGTTTGGGTTCCGCCAAAATCCTCTGCCGTAAAAACCACTTGGGTCAGTTTTTCCTTGCTCAGCTCAACCTTGGCAAAGGGCGTTTCGAGATAACCTCGAATGCCACAATCATGGCGACCAAATATCGAAAATTTCACTTGAGAAATACAAAAAGTCTCTTTGGCAGCCGCTAAGCCTGCTTCACCATTGGGCTGCTCCAGACCAGCATATATATAGTATTTTTCTCGTTTCGAAATGGGTTGGTTGACCAATTGAATACAGGCCCCACTGGCCAATGACCACCAACCGCGACTTTCCCATTGATTGCCGCGCCGATGGGCGTAGGCGGTCCAGATGCGTCCTTCAGCCTGATTGCATACTTCCAATCCGGTGGTGCGGATCGCCTTGGCACCGGTCTTTTCTAGCATGTCCATCAAGCTGGCATCACTGGGTCGCTCGGCCACACCCATTTGTTTGAGATAGTTACGCACCGCGATCTGGGTGCGCCGCCCAGCATAACCATCGACATTGCGTACATTTAATCCATTGTCGCCCAGCAAGCGTTGCAATCCGGCCAATCCAGCTCGAGAGCCAAACTCACCGGTTTCGGTAAAGATGGTGCGTCTTCCCTCTGGCGGATTACCATCAATCACATGGAAGCCACGCGCCTCTAAGCCTAAGTTTTGACAATTGGCCATTGCCGCCACCGAAAAATGGCCGATATCCACACAGAGCGGACTAGGCCCACTCCATTGGCGAATGCCACCACGATGCGAAGGCGATGAATGGGCAAACACATAATAATCGCCGGGCGGAATGGGCGCAGGCAAAACCGTGCGGCATTCACCGGGCCGCAACCGGTTCCACCCTTCGGAAACCAATTCGCCGTGTTCGGGAAACGCAATGGCTGAATAGAGGATATAGCTAGTTTCATTGCAAAGTTCTTGTCCTGCCGCCCGCGCCGAACCGGCCCCAAACAAGTACATTCCGACACTGAGAAAAATGAGCAATAGTATCGGCAGCCGGGCCATTACTCGCCGCTCTCCACAGATGCACGTGGTTCGGCCAAGGCCAAGTCCAGCATGGCCAAGCGCAGATCGGCAATGCCATCGCCCTTGTGCGAGCTAACGCCCAATATCTCGGGATGCGCTGCTGGGCGCTTGGCAATGGCGGCGCGAGTTTTATCCAAAATGCTGGATCTTGCAGCTTGCTTTACTTTGTCAAATTTGGTCAGGACCAATTGGTAGACCACGGCGGCCTCATCAAACTCGTCCATAATGGCTAGATCATTCGGTTTGATCCCATGACGGCCATCGATCAGCAAAAAACACCGCGTTAAGTTGGCCCGGCCTTTTAGGTAAGCCCTAGTCAATTTGGTCCAACGCTCGACCACATCGCGCGAGGTCCGCGCATAGCCATAACCCGGCAGATCAACCAGCATCAGTCGGTCATCCAGATTGAAAAAATTAAGCTCGCGAGTACGCCCCGGCGTGTTGGAAGCCCGGGCCAGCGCCTTGCGCCCGGTAATGGCGTTGAGCAAAGTAGACTTGCCCACATTGGAGCGCCCAGCAAAAGCCACTTCGGGCAGGTCGGGCGGTGGTAGGTGTTTCAAGTCCACCGCGCCCATGACAAAGCGGCACTCACGGGCAAACAAAAGACGTGCTGTTTCGCGCTTTTTCTCGTTCAGAGTTTGGCTTTCTTCATCGGTCAGTTTTTGGCTCCAAGTTTACCCAACCATTTATCGAAAGGAGTTTCCACGCCGTTCTTGCGGGTGATGATATATTGCTGGATTAGGGAAAGGAAGTTGTTCCACGACCAATAAATGACCAGACCAGCTGCAAATGGCGCCATCATGATGGTAAAAACCACCGGCATGAAGGCAAAAATCTTGCGCTGTACCGGGTCCGGAGCGGGTGGATTAAGCAATTGTTGTGCGCCCATGGTCAGCCCCATGATCAGCGGCCAAACACCCACGGCCAATACGGCACCCAACACCGGAACGCTGGTTGGATCCCACGGGATCAGGCCGAACAAATTACCAATCGCGGTTGGATCAGGTTCTGACAAATCGCGGATCCAGCCAAAAAACGGCGCATGACGCATTTCCAGTGAAATATACAAGGTCTTATAGAGCGCAAAAAACACCGGAATTTGCAACAAGATCGGCAAACACCCACCAAACGGACTGACCTTTTCGCGCTGATACAGTGCCATGGTTTCTTGTTGCATTTTTTGCCCATCATCTTTGTGCAACGCCTTCAGCTCTTCCATTTTGGGCTGCAAGGCTTTCATGCGAGCCATCGACTCATACGATTTGTTGGCCAATGGAAAAAAGATCGCCTTGATGATGACGGTCAGCGCCATAATGGCCAG
>JAJFFR010000212.1 GCA_021776555.1 Robiginitomaculum sp. | reverse complement strand
ATCAATTTGCAACACGGCCAGATCAGTCTTTTCATCAGCCAATAGCAATACAGCGTCAAATTCCCGTCGGTCAGCCAACACGACCCGCAACTCATCAGCACCTGAAACCACGTGATTGTTGGTCACAATCACTCCATCTTCGGAGATGATTACCCCGGACCCCAATGATTGCTGCACCCGTTCCTGCGGGCCAAACATGCCCTGTCCGAACATACGCTCGAAAAGGGACGATCGACCAAACGACGAACCAGAGGTCCGAACCGTTCGTTTGGAATACACATTGACCACAGCTGGGGCGGCCTGCTTTACGATGGGTGCATATGACAATTGGGTCTGGATCTGATTTTGCGGTACAACGCGCAAATCCTGTGTCATGCTTGGGGAGGACATCGCGCAAATCATCAACGCAACGGTCCATGCTTTAGTTGGTAATATATCTCTCATGGTCAATGAACTCCCCTGAAAACACGGCCAAATCAAGGCCAGAATCGTTCAGATAACCGGTTTGTAACTAAAAACAAGATTTGCTGTGTCCCAACATGATCATTGCGCCTGCGTCATTATCCCCCATCCACAATTTCAGTCGGGTTTCTATACTGGACACAATAACAGATTTGGGAGACTCAAAATGATCATTGATCCACTCGCCATCGTCGCCATTGGGTTTTTGGTCGTCGTCATTACGATAACACTTGGCTTATTATTTTGGGTCATGAAAAAGGCCGGAAAACAACATGGTGATGCCTAAGGTTTGCTAGTCTGTCAGTGTGGCTTGATAAATATCGCGCCAACTTTGCGGCATTGGCGCAAAACGAAAGTCGGTCGTACGTATAAACACACCCTCTTGGACCGACGCAGCGGCCAGTTTTCCGCCAACACGAAACTCGGCTTGCAAAGTCGCTCGACGCCGGTCCATCTTTGAAAACCACATGTGACCGATCACTTCATCACCAAGATGTATGGGTCGCCGGTATTTGATTTCGGTTCGAACAATTGCCGGTGCGATGCCTTCCTCCAGTAAAGACATCAACGGCAATTGGTGTTCTGACGAGATCATCGCCATCCGTAGATCTTCCAACCATCTGACATAGACGATGTTGGAAACCACACCGGCAAAGTCTATGTCATAGGTTTGCACCGGCATTGGAACGGCGATTTCAACCGCCCTACTCATTTGGTATAGACCAGTTTGACAATATCCCGGCGGCGCAAAATTTGACCATCACCGCCCCAGCTCCCATCGCGAATTTCCCGAATCAGCACCCAAGTGCGGTATGAATTGTGGCCTTCACCCGCGTATTTTCCGACCAATTCTGTCGCATCCGCCACTAACCCGGCCTTGCGCTCATCATCTAAAACTCCATCAGGTACGGTTATCTTCACCCGATAATGATCTTCGGTAATTGGTTGACCGCCTACATAAAAATGGGATCTGGGTTGCTCGTAAACGAAAGCCCAAGAAATGGACTGCGCAACGGCATTGTCCACCGGCGCCCCTTCCCAATGTAGCAATCGGTCGGTCAATTCTCGCATCAATTTATCCTGCGCAGATTTACTTAAAGATTGCTCAGGGCAGGTCATTTCGATCATAGGCATGTGATTCTCCATCAAATTATTGGTCTTGTTATGCAACCATAATTACTTTGGTTGCGTAACGCAACCCTTTATGCAATGTTCCTGCAATGTCACGAAAACGATTTGATACATTAAACTGCTCAATAGCCGGAACCTTGGAACTGGTCGGCGATTGGTGGACGTTATTGGTGGTGCGGGATGCTTTTTTTGGAGCCAATAGCTTCACCGACTTTCGGAAGAATCTGGGTATATCCAGAAACATTCTGACCGATCGATTGCAGCGGTTACTTGATGCTGGGATTTTGGAAAAGTTTCAGTCAAGCGATACCAGCAAGCGTGAGCTGTACCGACTGACGACCAAGGGCAAAGATTTGCTGCCGCTATTGGTATCGATGATGCAGTGGGGAGATCGCTGGATCAACGGGCCGGGACATGAGCCAGTGACATTGGTATCACGCACTTCAGCCGAGCAGATACGTCAAATACGGGTTGAAACCGAAGGGCATGAGAGTCTCATGCCAGAGCAACTGGGCTTTATTCCCGGCCCCGGTGCAGATCAGACAACCCGCCAGCGCTTTGCCCGCAAATAAAAAGGGCGACCCAGCTGGATCGCCCTTACATAAATTCAGATAAGCTAAACTCAGCTCTCGGTAGCTTCCTCAGCCGCCAGACGTTCACGGTCTGCCTTGCCTTTGGCTTCCGGATCGCGATCAACCAATTCGATCACCGCAATCGGTGCATTATCACCAAACCGGAAACCGGCTTTCAAGACGCGGGTATAACCACCTTGACGGTCTTTGTAACGGTCGCCCATGACAGCAAACAATTTCTGAACCGCATCTTCGTCACGGATCTTAGAAATGGCCCGACGGCGCGATGCCAGATCGCCTTTCTTGGCTAACGTAATCAGTTTGTCGACAATCGGTTTCAGCTCTTTGGCCTTGGGCAATGTCGTAGTGATCTGCTCATGGGTGATCAGAGATGCGGCCATATTGGCGAACATCGCTTTTCGGTGCTGATGAGTGCGATTGAGTTTGCGGTGGGCAAATCCGTGTCGCATGACAATTCTCCTGGATGACAGCCGGTCCCCGCTGGAACCGGCTTCTGGTTAGATTAAATCTTCAAATTTCTTGGCTAGCTCTTCAATGTTTTCTGGCGGCCAGCTCGGGGCTTCCATGCCCAGATGCAGACCCAAACCGGAAAGCACTTCCTTGATCTCGTTCAAGGATTTGCGACCAAAGTTCGGAGTGCGAAGCATTTCGGCTTCGGATTTCAAAATCAAATCGCCGATATAAACGATATTGTCGTTTTTCAAGCAATTGGCAGAACGAACCGAAAGTTCCAACTCGTCGACTTTTTTGAGCAAAGTCGGGTTGAAATCCAAAGGTTGTGCTTCTGCCGCAGATTTGTCTTCTTCTGGCTCTTCAAAGTTGATGAAGACCTGAAACTGATCCTGCAAAATGCGCGCTGCAAACGCCACAGCATCTTCTGGTGTAACCGATCCATCGGTTTCCACGTCCAACAATAAACGGTCATAATCAAGAACCTGACCATCACGGGCATTTTCCACAGAATACGAAACGCGCCGAACTGGAGAGAACAGCGAATCAATTGCCACCAATCCGATTGGTGCATCTTCCGGACGGTTTTTGTCAGCTGGAACATAGCCCTTGCCATTACCCACAGTGAATTCCATGCGGACTTCCGCACCATCATCCAATGTACACAACACGTGATCCTTGTTGAGGATTTCGATATCGGCAGTTTCTTCGATCATGCCAGCGGTAACTTCGCACGGGCCAGTTGCTTTTAACACAACCCGGCGAGAACCTTCGACATGCAAACGAAGTGCAATTTTTTTGATATTCAGAACAATGTCGGTAACGTCTTCACGCACACCTTGAATCGATGAAAATTCGTGAACCACACCGTCAATCTGCATAGCAGTTACGGCTGACCCCTGCAAGGAAGACAGCAAAACGCGGCGTAATGCATTGCCGATGGTCTGTCCAAATCCGCGTTCTAGCGGTTCAGCAATAATCCGGGCACGAAAAGAGCCATCACCTTTTGGTTCGATGACTGGTTTCATTGGGTGGATAAGTTCCTGCCAGTTCTTTTCCAGCATGTGGCTGATCCTTCTTTTAATCTGTAAATTGCCGAGACCGGCAACAAAATTTAATCGTTAGGCCTTAAACGCGACGGCGTTTTGGCGGGCGGCAACCATTATGCGGGATCGGTGTTACGTCCCGAATTGTGGTGATGGTCAAACCAATCGCCTGTAACGCGCGAAGCGCTGATTCGCGGCCCGAACCTGGTC
>JAJFFR010000211.1 GCA_021776555.1 Robiginitomaculum sp. | reverse complement strand
TAGATATTGTGATCAAAAAGACCAACAAAGGCCGTAACATTGTCTTACGCGCCATGGATACTGATGGCCCTGAAAATTGGAAGAGCCGATTAAATGGACTTTGAGGATCGTAAAAAAGCCGAGGCTTTGTTGAGTGCGGCGCATTGGGACCATGCCAAATGGGAGCCATTGGTTCCAGATGCATCAACCCGCCGGTATTTTCGCCTACACAAAAACGGGCAAAGTGCCATTTTGATGTTTGCGCCGGCCCATGGGGAGACAGCGATCTGCCCAACCAACGCCGATGTGGTGCAACGGGCCGAATTGGGATATACCGCCGAAGCCAGATTGGCCGGAAATGACTGTACCGCTTTTTTGGGTATTGCTCGTGAATTGGCTAATCGTGGGTTTACGGCTCCGGCGATATTGGCCGCTGATCCATTGGCTGGCTTGGTATTACTGGAAGATCTGGGTGATGCCCTGTTTGCGAACATGTTGGCACAAACTCCGAACATGGAAACTGAATTATATCAAGCGGCAGTCAATCTGTTGAGCGGGTTGGCGCGCTCGAGCTTTGAGCAGGATTTTCGATATTACGACCATGTATGGCCCGTGCAGAATTATGATTTAACCGCTTTGCTGGTTGAAGTAAAACTGTTGGAAGATTGGTACTTGCCCCATTGTGAAGTGGATGTTGATGCTAATTTACACGAGCAATTGACCCAAGCTTGGCATGCCGTGTTGGAACCCGTTCTGCAAGCGCAACCAGTTTTGGTATTACGAGATTTTCATGCAGAAAACTTGATCTGGTTGCCAGGGCGGGATGGACTTGCCAAAGTTGGTTTGCTGGATTTTCAGGATGCTGTTTTTGGCCATCCGGCTTATGATCTGGTCAGCTTGTTGCAAGATGCGCGGCGTGATGTGGCTCCGGAACTGGAAGACCCGATGATCCAGCAATTTTTGACCGAATCCAAATGGTCTGACCCGTCCAAGTTTTGTTCGGCATACCGGGTGTTGGGGGCGCAGCGGGCTGCTAAAATTTTAGGTATTTTTGTCCGGTTGGCAAAACGGGATGGAAAAGCAAAGTATCTGGAACTATTGCCGCGTGTCGAACAACACTTTGCCAATAATTTAGCCAATCCCGCATTGGCGCCGATCGCCGAGCGGTTGCGGCCCCTCATGCCTGATTTATTTTCGAAAAAAGTTGTATCAGCATGACCCGCCCCTCTCACGCCATGATCGCTGCAGCAGGCCGGGGAACCCGGATGCGACCGCTGACCGATGCAAAACCCAAAGCAATGGTCGAGCTGGCCGGGCAATCGCTAATTGAACATCAATTGCAGCGTTTGGAGAATGCCGGTGTGGGTCAAGTCGTAGTGAATGTGCATCATTTTGCCGACCTTCTAGAAGCACATCTGAGCGCCCGAAATTCCAGCATAGAAATCACGATTTCGGATGAGCGTAATTGCCTGTTGGAAACGGGTGGTGGGTTGGTCCGGGCGGCCAGACATTTGGGTTCGTCTCCGTTTTATGTGATGAATGTGGATGCCGTATGGACCGGGCATTCATCCGCTTTGTCTGAGCTTGGTGACAAGATGTCAGAAACAACAGGCGCTAAGGCTGTCTTGCTGTTGGCACGTCGGGATCGGTGTCTGGGGTTGGATACGGCCGGTGATTTTCATATGGATGCGGATGGCAAATTGCGCCGTCGAGAGGCTGGTGAAATCGCAGATTGGTATTATGCCGGCGTACAACTTTTTGATCCGAAATTGCTGCAAGGTTTTACCGAGGAGCGGTTTTCAACTAATTTATTGTGGGATGTGGCGTTGGCAGAGGGCGCGCTTTATGGGCTGGAACTGGATGGGTTCTGGATGCATGTGGGCGATCCGGACAGTCTGAAATTGGCCGAGCAACATTTAGCCACGGTGGATTGATGCGAGGGTCACCAACATTTTTAAGTGCGACTGGTCCAAGACTGTTCACCATCCCTTCTGGCGAAGATTTTCAAGCGGCTTTGGTGCGCGGTGTTCTGGCTGTGGTCGACCATTACGTCGATCCGTTTGCTCTGCATGACATCATTATTCTGGTTCCGACCCGGCGCGCCGTGCGCTCGCTTTCGCAGGCATTTTTACAGGTGGTTGGTGCCGACAAAGCTACCCTTTTGCCGCAGATATTGCCAATGGGGGATGTCGATGCTGACGAGCCGCCGTTTATTGCTGGACACATGCCAGCGCATATCCCGGCTGCCATGTCATCGACCCGGCGAATGTTCGCTTTGGCCCAAATTGTTATGCACCGGGCGCAGGTCGCCGAACACCCAGTATCTCTGACCAGTGCGCTGGCCGAAGCAGCCGCGATCTCAAAGCTGATTGATACAGCCGCATATGAAGGCATTGATGATTTCTCATTGGCCTCTGAAGCCTTTGCGGCTTTTTTAACCAATCAGCCGGAGCATATTCAACAGGCGGCGCGGTTCTTGGAGATCATTTCGACCTATTGGCCGCAAGTCTTACGAGATGAAGGGGTCATTGATGCTTCTACCCGTCAGGCAAAAATGCTGGAAACCCTGTCCGATGAGTGGGTGAAAGACCCAACAACCAAGACAGTGATTGCGGCAGGTTCTACCGGTTCGCAAAAAGCAACGGCAGAACTGTTGCGGGTGATCAGTGGTTTGCCAAATGGCTGTGTTGTGTTGCCCGGTCTGGATCAGGAATTGGATGATCCTGCTTGGAGCCAAGTCGGCAAAACGCCCGGACATCCGCAATATGGCATGGCGCGGTTGTTGGGAAAGCTGGGTGCGGGTCGTGCCGCGGTAGGTTTATGGCCGCAAAGCCAATTGACCCAGCAACAGGCATGCCGCCGCCGGATTATAAACGAAGCCCTGACTCCGGCAGAAATTACCTCGGATTGGCTTAATCGCCTTGAAAAACTGGCGGGTCATTACAGCATGGATATTGCTGACTTGATGCAGGATGGTCTGGATGGACTTTCGCTGATTGAGGCAAAAAATGAGGATGAGGAGGCGATGGTGTTGGCTTTGGCTATCCGTCAGGCTTTGGCTGATCCGACCAAGACGACCATGTTGGTTACGCCGGATCGTTTGTTGGCTCGCCGGGTGCGGGCCGCCTTACAATGTTGGTCAATCGAAGTTGATGACAGTGCGGGTATTCCATTGCCAGAGGACCGGGTTGGGGCATTTCTTAAGCTGGTGTTGAACTGGTGGATTGATCCCGGTGATCCATCTGCACTGTTGGCGATGCTGGTACACCCGCTTTGCAGTATAGGACTAGATCGAACCGAGCTGTTGGCGTTGGTTCGGACACTGGACATAGACTTTCTACATGCGGTCCGCACGTATGACGATTTGGCCGCATTGGCCGACATTGTAGGAAAAACGGATCACAAATTAGCCGGGGAAATTACGACGCTTCTTTTGGCATTGCATGAACTTGTTGGGCAAAGCGCTCTATCGCAACAACATAACATAGCCGAGTTTGCCGAGGTTCACGCTAATCTGGCTGAGCAATTGGCCCGGAATGACCAATTGGATGGGGCTGCTATTTTGTGGTGTGGCAAAGGAGGAGAACAGGCTGGTACGTTGATCCGTTCACTGATTGATGAAAGCGAGCCAGCTGGCCAGACCGATTTGAGCGGGTATCGGCGGATATTTGATTTCTTTGCCGGGCAAATATCAGTTCGTCCACGCCGCCCCAAGGGGGGGCGCGCTCGAATTCTCGGGCCGCTGGAGGCGCGCCAACAAACGGCTGATCTGGTGTTGTTGGGCGGACTGGACGAGGGAACATGGCCCGCATCTACCGTCGCTGATCCATTTTTGCCCCGGGCGCTGATCAAACAATTAAAATTACCTGACCCGGAGCATCGGTTGGGTCTGTCAGCCCATGATTTTTCTGAAATCGCCTGTAAAGACCGAGTATTGCTGACCCGGTCCGGCCGGCGAGATGGCACACCGACAATTGCCTCACGTTGGGTATGGCGTTTGAAAACCCTATGCCGGGCTGCGCTGGGTGAGGATTGGCAGTCTTTGTTGCAATCCCAAACGGATTATTTGGCCATTGCCCGGCAAATGATCACCGCAGACCATTTTCATCCAGTTGGGCCGCCGGAACCCCGACCGCCGATATCAACGCGCCCAAAGGGCTTGTACGTCACCCGGATCAAAACCCTGATCCGCAATCCGTATGCCATTTATGGTCAGAAAATCTTGGGTTTGAAAAAGCTTGATGAAATTGGCCGGGAACCTGGCCCACGGGAACGCGGGAACGCGCTTCATACGGCGTTGGAGCGCTGGCATGATCAGCCGCAACCAGCGGGCCAGACAAAACAGATTGAACATTTGGCAAATCTGATCACTGTTGCTTTAGGTGAATTTGGTTTTCAATCGTCAGATATGGCCATTGAACGCCCGGCGGCGAACCGGATTGCCGAGGCGTATCTGGAATGGCAAGCCAAACGCGAAGCCAGTGGGCATCAGATTTTCTTATTGGAGAAAGAGGGTGCCATGAAGGTGGAAACAGCGCATGGCGATATTACCATATCGGCCAAAACAGATCGGATTGATCGGCATGACCAAAATTGGACCGTTTTGGATTATAAAACAGGGACGCCATCTTCGACCTTGCAAGTGCTGGCTGGGTTTGATCCGCAATTACCACTGACTGCGGCGATCTTGAACGGGGGCGGATTTGCTACCCACGATATTGAAGAGAGAGAGGTTGAAGCCCTGCTTTATCTGAAGCTGTCAGGCGGTCAAAAACCATTGGAGGAAAAATATATCCGCCCCGCCAAAGATAGCTCTTTATCTGAGGTTATCGATCAGGAATTACAAAGAACCATTGCGCTGTTTGAGACCTTTGCCGACCCCAACACACCATATCTGTGTCAGCCTCGGGCGCAGTTTATAGATCAGTACAGTGATTTTGATCATTTGGCGCGTCGCAGCGAATGGTCAGCCTTGCTGGATGGGGAAGAATGATCAAATGATACCTGAAATCCCACAGCACCGACAGCTCGCGGAAGCCGAACAGGCTCTGGCCGCTGACCCAAAAGCATCGGTTCTAGTTGCGGCCAATGCTGGTTCGGGGAAGACCCATGTGTTGATCAACCGAGTGATCCGCATTCTTTTGGATGGGGCCGGTCCCGAACAGGTGCTTTGCGTGACCTATACCAAGGCTGCCGCATCAGAAATGCTCAATCGACTATATGACCGCTTGGGTCAATTTTCGATTTTACCTGATGGTGAATTGCGTCTTGAGTTGATGAAACTCAATCCGGATATGTCGCACGGATCAGAAGACCTGACCAAGGCACGAAGCCTGTTTGCCCGCGCATTGGAAACACCGGGCGGCCTGAAAATCCAGACCATTCACGGCTTTTGCGCCAGTTTGCTGCGCCAGTTTCCGATTGAAGCAGGCATATCGCCCGGCTTTGAAGTGATTGACGATGCTCAAAGCGCCAATCTGCAAAAAGAGTTGGTCGCGGCGATTGCTGATCAGGCTTTGGCTGATCCCGATGGTGAGCTGGCGGCGGCGTACACCCTTTTGGGGCAATCTGGCTCAACAATTGTGCCAAACGTCTTTGAAACAGCCAGAAGCAATGCTCGCGCGCTGACGAATACGATGACCGGGCCTGAGGGGCTGCAGGATGCAATCCGTGCTTCGGCACAGCATCTGGGTGTTGGCGTTGATGATACCGAACAAAGTCTTTGTAAGGCCGGGAAGACGAACTTTTCTACTCCAGAAATAAACCAGATTATTGAGGCGTTGGCAGGAGGAACCCCAACAAACCAGAAGCAGGCCGACCAATTGTGTGACGCCCTGTTACAAGATGATCCGGTGGCTGGGTTTCATCAACTGACATTGGTATTCCTAACTGGAAAATATGCCAGGCGTGCAAAATTGTTCACCAAGCCAGCAGCAGTAATTATGCCAGATTGGCAAGCGCGCATTGAACCAATCATAGAACAGATCGAAGAACTTCTAGACCAGTTATGGGCTGTTAAATCTTTTGCCATGACCCGGGCGGCATTGGTGCTGTGTCACCAGTTTGTGCAAGCCTACGCCGGTGCCAAGCGTGAAGCGGGACTGGTTGATTATGATGATCAGATCGAATTCACCCATCGCCTGTTGCACAGTAAAGTCTCGACCGAATGGGTATTGTACAAACTGGATGGAAATTTGCGTCATGTACTGGTTGACGAGGCGCAGGATAATTCGGCGGCGCAATGGCAAGTAATCGGCGCACTGACCGATGAGTTTTTCTCAGGTAAAGGCGCGTTGGAAGAAACCCGAACACTGTTTGCGGTCGGGGACCCAAAACAGTCAATTTATAAGTTTCAGGGCGCTGAACCTGCTTTGTTTCAGGACCAAAAAGCAAAATTGCAGGCAAGAGGCAAAATGCCGGATGTGCGGGTACATATTCCAAAATTGCACTTATCTTGGCGCTCAACCCCAGAAGTATTGAACTTTGTTGATGCCTGTTTCGCTCCATTGGCTCAGTTAGAGACAAAATACGCAGGGGACGTATCAGACTTTGAAACCGTGGAAACGGAGCCGGTTCCTACGGAATTCGATCCCGGTTTTTCGGATTATATGGAGCACGAAGCGGAGCGGATTGATGCGGCGGGAAGCGTCACCCTTTTGCCGGTTATTCCCTACCAGAAGCCAGAGCCAGACACCGACCCATCGCGTCCGGTGGATATGGTTTCTGCACAGGCGCCGAAAAGTATACTGGCCGAACAGGTAGCGGAGCAGATCGGACAAATGCTAGCGCGAGGTGATCAGATTGTTGATCGATCCGGGCAATCAAATGTCGTGCAGCCCGGTGATATCCTGATATTGGTTCGGTCGCGCAATGATTTGTTTCGCGAGATCATTCGCCATCTAAAATTGCAAAAAATACCGATTGCCGGGGCTGATCGGATGACCTTACAAGCTGAAACAGCGGTGTATGATTTAATGTCCATTGCCAAATTTGCCTTGCAGCCGTCCGATGATCTTTCATTAGCCGAGATATTAAAAGGACCACTGTCCCATCCGGAACAAGCAGTCCAACCGTTGATTGGTGATCAAGTGTTGTTTGAGCTGACTCAAAGCCGGGCCAAGGGTCAAAGCTTGTTCGGTGCTTTGATGGCTAGTTCATTGCCGGTGTTTGAAGAAATTCAAAAATGGTTGGGCGATCTGGTTTCCCGCGCAACCCATGAAAGTCCGTATCGGTTTTTTTCTGGTTTGTTGTACCGGCGCAGCGACACGGGGGAGACCATGATCCGCCGACTATATGCCCGGTTGGGCCAAGAAGCGGCTGATCCGGTGCAGGAGTTATTGAACAAGGCCATGGCTTTCAATCAAAAGGGCGATGGTTCCTTGTTGTCGTTTGTGGTCGAAATGGCCGGTCGCGAAGACACTATCAAACGTGAGATGGAAGAAGCGGGCAACGCGGTTCGGGTGATGACGGTACACGGCGCCAAAGGGTTGGAAGCGCCGGTTGTGATTCTGCCAGACACTACCGGCGGATCGGGAGGGCAAAGTAAGTCTGGGTTGGTCAAGGATCAAAATTGCTGGATCTGGTCCGGCGCTGGCAAACAGGTATGTCGGGCCGTGGCGAGTTACCAAATTACCCAACAGAAACTGGACGAACAGGAAAGCCGTAGATTGCTATATGTCGCGCTAACCCGGGCCAAAGATCATTTGATCATTGGCGGACATGGTCGGGGCAACTTCAAAAAAGACGACGAAGGAATGGCGGCTGATAGTTGGTATCGGCGCTGCAAAACAGCTTTTCAAAACCTGAAAAGCCGGGGACAAGCGGAACTGCTTGTAGCTGAAGATGGTCAGGCCGGTTACCGGTTAGGTGGTGTATCCAAAACATCCACATCCAATTCAGATATTGGCGTAAGCGCAAATACCCAGCTTCCAGACTGGGCGCTAGAATCGTTCAAAACAGAAGTTGAGATAAGTGCCGCGAAAACCCCCTCTCGGTTACAGGTTTCGCCGGGAACGGGCCATGATTATCGGGTAGCTGTCGCATCGCCGATCGGACCAGATGCTGCGGATCGGTTCCGCCGGGGGAATTTGATCCACGGCTTGTTGCAAATTCTGCCTGATATCGAGCCTGATCAACGTGAGAGTACCGCCAAGCGATTTTTGGCAGATGATTCGCAATTGTCCCCCGAACAAGCGGCAGAGATTATTGCTGTCACGATGGGTGTTTTGAACCATTCTGGCTTTGTTGACTTGTTCGGAGCGGATAGCCGGGCCGAATTACCGATCACCGGCACGGTGTCAGTGGCTGGCTCTCGCCATTTGGTGCAAGGGAAGATCGACCGGCTGGTGGTGAGAACAGACGAAGTTCTGATGTTAGATTTCAAAACAAATCGCCCGCCGCCGCAAACTATTAGTGCTGTACCGTCAGCCTACATTGATCAAATGGCTACCTATCGGGCGTTGTTGACGCAGGTTTGGCCTGACAGAAAAATCCGTTGCGCCTTGTTGTGGACCGACGGCCCGGACCTGATGGAAATCCCATCGACAATGATGGATCACATAACTGTTTGAGCTTGTGTCTTGACGTTTGGCGTCCGCAACACTAGCTAGCAGTCAGGCGAGAGCACTATCTGGCTGAAAAATTGCAGTATATCTGCCAAAAGGAGAGTAATATGCCAACCATCGCAGTAAGTGACGAAAATTTTGAATCGGAAGTATTGAACGCAGACGGACCGGTTCTGGTAGATTTTTGGGCTGAATGGTGCGGCCCCTGTAAGCAGATTGGCCCGGCACTGGAAGAACTATCTGGCGAAATGGTGGGTAAAGTGACCATTGCCAAGGTCAACATTGATGAGAACCCAGGCATTCCAAGCAAATACGGTGTTCGCGGTGTTCCCACCTTGATGTTGTTCAGCGGCGGGCAGGTTTCTGCAACTAAAGTAGGTGCCATGCCAAAAAGCAAAATCGAGGATTGGCTGAACTCAGCTGTGGCTGTCGCCTGAACCGATTTGCATTGATTGTTATGAAATGCCTGCCTTCGGGCGGGCATTTTTGTTTGCTAAGTCAAGAAAGTCGCCAACCAAGTACAAGGAGCCGGTAACCATCAGGCGAAGCCGGTCGGTGGGTAGTTGCGCTAGAGCATTTTCCAACGTGGCATGTCCAGTTGCTTTCAAACCTGTCTTAGTGACTTTTTCCATAAGCTCTTCAGGTGAAACGGGTGATGGTGCGTTTGGCAACGGCACCACATGTATGTGTGGGTGCAAATTTAATAAGGGCCCAAGAAAGCCCGTCACGTCCTTGGTGCGTTGCATGGTAAAGATCAGATGTAATTTAGCCGGTGATATTTGCTGACGTTGTTGCAGAAAAGTGGCCAATGCCTGTGCTGCGTGCGGATTATGGGCGCCATCCAGCCATATTTCCGCTTGTTGCCCCAATGGTGGAAAAGGTTTTACGAATTGCAATCGCCCCGGCCAACTTGCGGTCTGCAAGCCTTTGGCAATGGCAGGTTCGCCCCAACCGAGTGAAACTGCGGCAGCAATCGCTAAGCCTGCGTTTTCAATTTGATGTTGGCCGGGTAGGGCCGGCAAAGGCAGATCGAACAAACGGTCATCATTTTGCCAGAGCAGCCGTCCGTCTCCTTGCCAGCATTGAAAATGCTCGCCTGATACTTGGAAGTTTGCACGCTGCTTTTCTGCCGTTCTCTGCAGGACAGCGTAGGCTTCATCTGGCTGTCGGGCTGAAATAACTGGACAATTTGGTTTGATAATCCCGGCTTTGGCTTTGGCAATCCCAGCCAGACCGGTACCCAGCCAGTCAGTGTGCTCCACCGCTATTGGTGTGATCAGGCTTAACGTGGGTGCATGAACACAATTGGTTGCATCCAGCTCGCCGCCAAGGCCGACCTCTATGAGAACCAAATCAGCTGATTCCCGTGAAAATGCAATAAACATGGCCAAGGTGAGCAGTTCAAAAACCGTTGCTGGGTCGCCCCGATTGATGTGTTCAACCTCTTCGAGCAGCTCGGCCAAAGCTGCATTCGATATTTGTTGTCCGGCTAATTGGTAGCGTTCGTTTAATCGTTGTAAGTGCGGGCTGGTATGCACATGACATCGGAGGCCTTGTTGCTTGGCCATGGCGGCCAAAAAGGCAATGGTTGAGCCTTTGCCATTACTGCCAGCCACATGGATCGTGGGCGGCAATGACAAATGAGGATTGTCACAGCGCGCCAGCAATTCAACCATTCGGCCTAAGCCAAGGTCTATGTCTTTATCGTGTAGCTTTTCAAAGCGAGCCAGTGTCGCTGCAATTGATTGTCGCGCATTCACGCAGCGGGCCTTCGCAGCAATACCCGTAAATACCGACCTAAAGCCGCAGGAATATCTTGGCGGCTCACCACGGCATCAATCATGCCTTTTTCCATCAGATATTCAGCTCGTTGAAAGCCTTCGGGTAGTTTTTCCCGAATGGTTTGTTCAATTACCCGGGGTCCGGCAAAACAGATCAAAGCGCGCGGTTCAGCCATATGTATATCGCCCAACATGGCAAAAGAGGCAGTAACGCCTCCCGTGGTCGGATCGGCCAGAACCACGATATAGGGCAATTTGGCATTGCGTAGATCACTCAGCGCCAAGGTAGTTCGTGGCATTTGCATCAATGACAATGCGCCCTCTTGCATGCGCGCACCGCCAGCCGAGGTAAAAGCGATCAAGGGCAATTTGCGCCGAACGGCTTCCTCTGCGGCGCGAATAAATCCTTCGCCCGATGCCATGCCGAGCGAGCCACCCATAAAGTTGAAGTTTTGGACGAATACGACCGATTCGATGCCGTTAATGTTCCCAACAGCAACCCGAACTGCATCGGTGTCACCGGTCTTGGCGCGGGCCGCTTTCAAGCGATCGCTATATTTTTTGTGGTCGCGAAATTTCAATGGGTCAGCCGGAACTGGCGGTAGTTCCACTTCATCCCATTTTCCATCATCAAAGGTATACAAAAACCGAAGCTCTGGCCCAATTCGCATGTGATGCCCGGCCGGGGTTACATGCAGACCAGCGGTTAAGTCTTGATGAAACACCATCTCGCCAGATAATGGGCATTTGATCCAAAGGTTTTCAGGCGTGTCCCGCTTCGAGAACATTTTCTTCATTCCCGGCGGGGTTAATTTATCGAGCCAATTCATTGGGGGGTATTGCTCTTTCTAATTGATCTTCAAAAGGTCAGCTGTTGTAAAAATCAGGAGGTCAGGGTTGCCCGCCTGCTGCGGTCATTGGCTCAACTCGTGTCCAAGTTTGTGATTGGCAAATTGGACCAAAGCAGCCTTTGACTTGTAAGGTTTTTTCATCAACCCGTTTTAAGGTTGAACGATAGGTTTTACCTTCTTCCGGGCTATAAATTCGCCCTTTAGCCCATTTGCTGGAGCGATCTTTGAAGCCCCAAAGCAATTGTAATCCGACAATAGGTTGTTCTCGCAACGCAGGTTCCGGGTTGTTGGTGTCCATTTGGGCCGCTGCATCTGGCCCTTCAATCCATACGAGTTTGCCGCACGGCGTTCCATCGCCACAATCGGCAATTTTGACATGACCTGTGCCAGACTGGGTTAGCCAAACCCCATACACGTCCAATGGCGCAGCATTGGCGGAAAATGCAATCGCTACGATAAATCCGGCGAGAATAGCGGTAGTTTTTTTCATTTGTCGATCCTGTAAAGCTGGTGGGCAGTTTAGCAGAGCATCGCGAACTGCGTCTAGGCCTTGCCGTGCGCGGCATCAGACAAGGTTGCGGTAATTGCCAGTGCGGTTGTTACGCCACCCTGTGCCATGGCCGAGACAATTGCGCTGCCAACCACCACACCATCAGCCGCTTTGGAAATTTCCTGTGCAGTTTGTGGAGTTCGAACTCCAAACCCAACTGCTACTGGCAAATCAGAGACCTGTCGGATGGATCGAACGGCCTCTGTCACTTGGTCGCTTTGCGGAACGGCAGCACCGGTAATGCCGGTAATCGACACGTAATAGACAAAGCCGCTGACGCCGCGCAGTACTTTTTCCAATCGTTCCCCCTTGGTAGTGGGTGCAATCAGGCGGATCAATGCGATGTCATTATTATCCAAGGCAATAGAAAGTGGTTCTGCCTCTTCCGGTGGCAGGTCAACCACAATCACCCCGTCAACGCCGGATTTTGCTGCAGCTTCTGCAAACTTGCTCCAACCCATAAAATGAATCGGATTGGCATAGCCCATCAGGATCAAGGGTGTGTCTGGGTGCGTTTGGCGAAATTCTGATGCTAGGGCGAGCACATCTGCCATTTTGGTATTGGCGACCAGCGCCCGCTCGGCGGCCAGCTGGATGGTTGGTCCTTCGGCTACCGGATCAGAAAACGGCATGCCCAACTCGACAATATCGGCCCCGGCCTTGGGAAGGCCAAGCAGCAATTCACGAGAAGTCGCAATGTTTGGATCACCGGCCATCATGTAGGCGACAAATGCACTTTGCTGTTTGGCGGTACATTTAGCAAAGGTGTCGGAAATACGGGCAATGCTCATATCTCCACTCCCAAATGACCAGCTACGGCAAAGACATCCTTGTCGCCTCGTCCGCACATATTCATCAGGATCAAACCGTCTGGCCCCAGCTCTT
>JAJFFR010000022.1 GCA_021776555.1 Robiginitomaculum sp. | reverse complement strand
CATCGTTGACATGCAATCGTTGGAAATCGAAGTGGACGTCAATGAAGGCCAGATTGGCCGGGTTTCCGCCGGACAACGGGTTGAAGCGGTGTTGGACGCCTATCAGGATTGGAAAATTCCGTCAAAAGTAGTGGCGATCATTCCCACCGCCAATCGAGCCAGAGCCACCATTAAAGTACGGGTTTCCTTTGATGAGATCGATGCGCGGGTTTTGCCCGACATGGCGGTCAAAGTGACTTTTATTGAATAGAATTTGCGATTTACACGGTTAAATAATACCTTCTGCCTCGAAAAGGGACAACATTATGAGCAATACCGAACCGCTTTACGTACTGCGTGGCCTGTCGAAACAATACAGCCGAGGCAAGGAAACCATCCCGATTTTTTCTGGGCTGGATATGGAAATTGCCCATGGCGAATTCATAGCCATCATGGGTCCGTCTGGTTCTGGCAAGACCACCTTGCTTAATCAATTGGGCGGCATTGACAGCCCGACCACCGGCGAAGTGACCTTTGACGGCAAGCGGATCGACAATTTGGGCCAAGGGGCATTGGCCAAATGGCGCTCGGACAATGTCGGGTTTATTTTCCAGTTTTATAATTTGATGCCCACTCTCACCGCCGCGCAGAATGTGGAACTGCCGCTTTTGCTCTCCCCGGTTAAAGGCTCAGAGCGTAAAAAACGAGTGGCAACTGCATTGGAAATTGTCGGGATCGGTGATCGGGCCAAACATTATCCGCGCCAATTGTCTGGCGGTCAGCAACAACGGGTGGCTATTGCGCGGGCCATTGTGGCCGACCCAAAAGTATTGCTGTGCGATGAGCCAACCGGCGATCTGGACCGAACTAGCGCCGATGAAGTGCTCGAAATGTTGCAATTGCTCAACACCAAAATGGGCAAAACCATTATCATGGTCACCCATGACCCGGCGGCAGCCAAATATGCCAAAACTGAATTGTTTTTAGACAAGGGCAAGTTCATCAAAAGGGGTGGCAAGAAATGAACGATTTCACGCTAGTCCTCAAAAACCTGTTCCGCAAAAAATTGCGGGCCATCCTGCTATTGTTTTCGATATTAAGCGCCTTTTTAATTTTTGGCGCGCTGGGGTCGTTCTACAAGGTATTTACCGCAGGCGTCGAAGTGGCGGCGGCTGACCGGTTGATTGCCGTCAACAAGATCAATTTCACGGTGTCCTTGCCCTTGGCTTACGTCAATCGGGTTCGCAGTATTGAAGGCGTCCGCAACGCATCCCATGCCTCGTGGTTTGGCGGATATTACCAAGACCCGCGTAAGCAGGTGCAAACCTTTGCCATCGAGGCTGATACCTATTTGGAAGCCTATTCCGAACTGGTCATGCCCGATGAACAGCGCAAGGCGTTTATGGAAACCCGCGATTGTTTACTCACTGGAGCTGATCTAGTCGATCAATATGGCTGGAAGCTAGGCGACACCGTGCCGATTAACAGCAATATCTGGCAAAAACGCGATGGTTCTTCCGTGTGGGAATTTACCATTTGCGCCATTTTTGATGGCGACAAAGAAACCGTGCCAGCCAATTATCTGATGTTTCATTATGATTATTACAATGAAGACTTGGCGTTCAATCGGGATCAAGCTGGCTGGATCATCCTGAACTCCGCAAACCCGGCGATGAATGATGATATTTCAAAACAGATTGACGCCTTGTTCGCCAACTCGCGGGCCGAGACCAAAACTTCCACAGAATCAGCTTTTAACAAAGCGTTCCTCAAGCAAATGGGCAATATCGGCCTGATCCTATCATCGGTGATCGGCGCGGCCTTTGCCACTATTTTGATGATTGTCGGCACCACCATGGTGATGGCGGTTTCCGAACGGACCAAAGAAATTGCCGTGATGAAAACCTTAGGGTTTCGCACCGGCCGGATTTTTCGAATGGTGTTGAGCGAGTCCCTGCTGCTGGCTTTGCTGGGTGGATTGATCGGATTGGGCATTGCTTGGGCGTTGGTTGATCTAGCCATTGGTCCAGCATTGGCCGGGTTTTTACCGGGCATGGGCATGACCGCAGATGTGGCTCTGATCGCCATTGGCTTGATGTTGGCACTGGGCTTAATCACCGGGATTTTACCCGCATTGAAAGCCATGAACGTCACCATTGTTGACGCTCTAAGCAAGAATTAGGAGAGCATCATGTTCAAGCAAATTTCCGCACTGACCAAACTGAACATCCGCTCCATCCCCCAGCGTTGGGGCATGTCGCTAGCCACTGTATTTTCGGTGGCGTTGGTGGTTTTGGTATTGATGGCTTTTTTGGCTATGGCCAACGGGTTTCGGGCTACGCTGTCTGGCTCTGGCTCTACTGAAGTAGCCGTGATGTTGCGCAAGGGCGCGCAGGCCGAGTTGAACTCTGGCGTTTCTCTGGCGCAATTGCGCCTGATCCGCGAGGCCCCGGGTATCGCCCGAAATGCCGACGGTAATTCGATTGTATCGGGCGAGTTGTATGTAATTGTCGATGGACTAAAACGCACCACCATGACCGACGTCAACCTGCCCTTACGTGGTGTAGAACCGGACGCACTGGTCTTGCGGCAAGGCTTAAAAATCACCCACGGCCATATGTTTAGTTCGGGCAGTAACGAGTTGATCGTTGGCGAAGCGATTTTACGTGAGTTCGCCGGGTTTGATCTAGGCAGTGAGGTTCGTCTAGGCACCGCGACTTGGAAAGTGGTCGGGGTATTTTCCACCGGCGGTACGGTGTTCGAATCCGAGATATGGGCCGATGCTGGCTCGATCCAGAGCCTCTATCAGCGCGGCAGCGGCTATCAATCGGTGCGGGCCAAACTCGACGGAGCTGATGGCCTAAAAGCCTTGCAAGACTGGGCAGAAAACGAACCAACCCTTGATCTAGATATCATCACCGAAAAGGAATTTTTCTCCAGTCAAGCCAGTGGGATCACTAACATTATCCTCTATATGGGCTGGCCGTTGGCCATCATCATGGCGTTTGGCGCATTAGCTGGCGCATGGAACACCATGTATGCCTCGGTCGAAGCCCGAACCCGTGAAATCGCCACCTTGCGCGCCATTGGCTTTGCCGGATTTGCAGCCTTTGTCAGCACACTAGTCGAAGCTTTGTTGTTAGCTTTTGTCGGTGGTCTGGTTGGCTCCATGATAGCTTGGCTGGTCTTTAACGGCATTAGCGCATCGACATTGGGCGGCAACTTCACCCAAGTGGTATTTGCGTTCGAAGTGACAGGTGAAGCCGTACAAAGCGGTATTGTTATGGCGCTAATCATTGGCCTGCTGGGCGGCATCATCCCGTCCATTCGCGCCGCCAGAGTGCCACTTTTGTCGGTTCACAGCGGGTAACCAATCCTGTGTCATTTCTGGCCGGTATTTTGTGTGAAATATGCCTTGAAAAAGGTTTGGGGTTTTATGTGGAACCCCAGTTTGGCTATGTCGGTTATATCGAGTTTGCATCTGGCAGGCGCCGTTTCTTTACCGGCTCCAGCTTGGAGATCAACAGCGAAGCAGCTAGCAAAATTGCGGCTGATAAAGATTATACCGCGCATTTCTTGCGTCAACCGGGCTTACCATCAGCCCAAGGCCTATTGGTGTGTTCACCGGGTTTTCGAGATGAAGTCATTCAAAAACACCCGCCCATAGCCGACAAATTGCACGATGAACCTGCGGCTTTTGCCTTTGCCGCCAAACATGGTTTTCCCCTGTTTGTAAAACCGAATGAAGGGGCCAGTGGCCGGGACGTTTATCAGGTACAGTCAAAGACGCAATTATCAGCTGCCCTGCACGCCGTATTTCAATCAAATACCAAAGCATTGGTACAGCCAATGATTTGCGGCCGCGATTATCGAGTTCTAGTGCTAGATGGAGAAGTAGTCTCGGCCTATGAACGGATCGCGCTGCGCGTTGTGGGCAATAGTACGGACTCCATCAAAACGCTGATGGCAACCAAGGAAAATCAATTGCTAGAGGTCGGTCGCGGCCAGTGTCTGAGCGCCTCGCGGGACAACATTTTACGTCATTTGCAATCACAGGGCCAAAGCTTGGATGACATTCCCCAAACCGCAGAAATCATCAGCTTGCTGCCCAATGCCAACCTTTCGACCGGCGGTGAAATCACCGAGGTGTTGGACCAAATCAGTGACAGTTTCAAAGCCATTTGCATACAGGTGGCGGCAACGATCGGCTTACGCTTTGCCGGAGTCGATGTTTTATGCGCGGATCATCGAAACACCTCAGCAGATTGCACCATATTAGAGCTGAATTCCGCGCCCGGTATGCGAAATTATGCCTCATTGGGTGCCATGCAAAAGGCCAACGTGATCGAGATTTACCGCAGCATAGTGAGCTTGCTGGAACTCGACTAACCGGTCCGCTTGACCCTAGGCCAAACCAACGATTTGCCCGTCCTCGTCCAAACCAATATCCAACGCAGCTGGATGCCGTGGCAGACCGGGCATTCGCATGATATTACCACAAATTGCCACCACAAATCCGGCCCCGGCGCACAATGTTGCCTCTCGCACTTCGACCGTATGGCCGCTGGGCGCACCCAGTTTTTTCGGGTCAGTCGAGAAGCTGTTTTGGGTTTTGGCAATGCACACCGGTAAATTCCCAAATCCCATTTTCTCGATCTCACGCAACGAACGCGCCGCATCGGCTGACAGGGCTATGTCTTTGGCTCCATAAATGGTTGTGGCGACCGCCTCAATTTTTTGAGCCAAAGGCATTTGATCGTCATAGATCAATTTGACTTCTGTCTTGCTGCTATCCAAGCGGGCTTTCAGAACTTCGGCCAGCTCGATGGCCCCGACGCCGCCTTCGGACCAATGTTTGGAAACGGCCATCACTGCGCCCTCATCGGCGCAAACTTCGCGGACAATGGCGATTTCTGCCTCGGTATCATGCACAAAATGGTTCAGTGCCACAATCGGATCCAGACCAAAGGCCCGCATATTATGGATATGCTGGCGTAAATTGATGCAGCCCGCACGGACCGCTTCGAGGTTCTCGGCTAGCAAATCCCCTTTGGCGATCCCGCCTTGCATTTTCATGGCGCGAATGGTGCAAACCAGCACCAACGCATCGGGACGCAGGCCCGATTGTCGGCATTTGATATCCAAAAATTTCTCCGCGCCCAGATCGGCCCCGAACCCGGCCTCAGTCACCACCACATCAGCCAATTTCAGTGCGGTCTTTGTAGCAATCACACTATTGCAACCATGGGCGATATTGGCGAACGGACCACCATGGATAAAGGCCGGGTTGTGCTCAATAGATTGCACCAAATTGGGCTGCAACGCGTCTTTCAGCAATACGGTAACCGCACCATCAGCCTGCAATTCTCGAACGGTCACCGGTTTTTTCTTGTAGGTTTTGCCAATAATAATATCGCCGACCCGCTTTTGTAGGTCTTTTAGATCAGTCGCCAGACAGAAGATCGCCATCAGTTCGGACGCCACCGTAATATCAAACCCACCTTCGCGTGGTACGCCTTGGGTTGGGCCACCCAGCCCGATGGTGATATTGCGTAACGCCCGGTCGTTCATATCAACCACCCGCCGCCATGTGATGCGGCGCGGGTCAATGTTCAATTCATTGCCCCATTGCAGATGATTGTCGATCATTGCCGAGATTAGGCTGTGGGCCGAAGTAATGGCGTGAAAATCACCATTAAAATGTAAATTGATGTCTTCCATCGGCAAGACTTGCGCCCGGCCACCACCAGCTGCCCCACCCTTCATGCCAAAGCACGGACCCAATGACGGCTCGCGCAGACAGACGATCGAGTTCACGCCGATTGCGTTTAGACCATCATTCAATCCGACACTGGTCGTGGTTTTACCTTCGCCGGCTGGAGTTGGCGTTACCGCCGTGACCAGAACCAGTTTGCCATCTGGCTTGGCTTGCAAGCCTTTGATGTAATCCAGTGTGAGCTTGGCCTTGAAATGGCCATATGGCACCAGTGCTTCGCTTGGAATACCCAGCTTGTCATCGGCCAACGGCAAGATGGGTTTCATTGTGGCGGCGCGGGCAATTTCAATATCAGGTGCGCCGGGCGGCGGTAAATCATTTTGACTCATGGGGGAATTGCGGTTGCGACCGCCCTTTCACTTGCTTGATGTTGGAATTTTATTATTCCTGTTTGTTAACAAGCAGTATGACTTGAGTAGATTCAAATTGCACTCACCAAATCGATAAAATGATTACGGTCCAGACAGTTGCGGTATTGGAGGGTGCCTAAAGTTACAAGCACCGGCTCCATCGGGTTAATGATTGACTGCAAGCGCCAAGGCAAATAATTTCCAGAACAACAATCTGGTAAAGAGGTGATGATGATCGCGACCGGCCCAGCAAATCAGGACCGTGTACGGCAAATATGCTTGGCGTATGATGCCCAGCCCTCTGCCCTGATTGAAATTTTGCATCAAGTACAAGATGAATTTGGGTTTTTACCCAAAGACGCATTGGTTGAAATTGCCGATGCCTTGAACATTTCAAGAGCTGACATTTATGGCGTTGTGACGTTTTACCATGATTTTCGGCGGGCACCTTTGACCGGAATCGATTTGAAAATCTGCCGGGCCGAAGCCTGTCAAGCCGTGGGTTCACAAAAATTGGCTGAACATGCCACGACCAACAATTATACCTTCACCGATGCCTATTGTCTGGGCAATTGCGCCTTGGGTCCGGCCGTGATGATTGACAAAAAGTTGTATGGCCGGGTGGATGCGGATCGGTTGGACCAATTGCTGAGGCAAAAGGGCGAATGATGGATCAATCCGCTATCACTCTTTACGTGCCCGGTGATTCTGCGGCCTGTTCAGTCGGGGCCGATGAGGTGGCACAAAGAATTTCTGAAATTGCCCAAAGCAAAAATATCCACATCAAACTCATCCGCAATGGCACGCGCGGCATGTTCTGGCTAGAGCCGTTGGTTGAAGTGCAAACCGGACAGGGTCGCCTCGCCTATGGTCCGGTAACGCCAGACGATGTCGAGAGCTTGTTTGAAGTCGACTTTCTGCACGGCAAGCTGCACGAACTAGCGTTGGGCCTAACTAATGAAATTCCATATTTTGCCCGCCAACAACGGCTGACCTTTGCCCGGTGCGGCATTACTGATCCACTGTGCTTGGTTGATTATGAAAACCATGGCGGGCTGGTCGGACTACGCAAGGCGCTGGCCGATACACCAGAACAGATAGTCGAGACCGTCACCCAATCGGGCCTGCGCGGACGCGGCGGCGCTGGCTTTCCTACCGGCATCAAGTGGAAAACTGCGCTCGAGCAACCCGCCGGGCAAAAGTACATTTGCGCCAATGCCGACGAAGGCGATAGCGGTACGTTCGCGGATCGCATCTTAATGGAAGGCGATCCGTTTTGCTTGCTCGAAGGCATGGTGATTGCCGGGCGCGCCGTGGGGGCCAGCATTGGCTATATCTATGTTCGTTCAGAATACCCGGATGCGGCCCAAACCATGCGCCGTGCAGTGGATATTTGGCGCGCCGCCAAGCTATTGGGCGATGACATTGACGGATCGGGGCAAGCCTTTGAAATTCATGTGCGAATGGGCGCAGGATCGTACATTTGCGGCGAGGACACCTCCATGCTGGAAAGCATTGAGGGCAAACGTGGGCAGGTCAAAGTCAAGCCGCCGATTCCGGCAATCGACGGCCTGTTCGGCCAACCAACCATCATCAATAATGTATTATCATTAGCCAGCATACCGATCATCCTAGCCAAGGGTGCAGACTTTTACCGAGATTTCGGACAAGGCCGATCCAGAGGCACCCAAGCCTTTCAACTAGGCGGCGACATTGCGTGTGGCGGCTTGGTCGAAACCGCCTTTGGCATTACGATGCGCGAGCTGATTGAGGATTTTGGCCAAGGCTCCCGATCCGGCAAGGCGATCCGCACGGTACAAGCTGGTGGCCCGTTGGGGGCTTATGTGCCGGTGTCAGACTTTGACATGCAAATGGATTACGAAAAGATGACCGAAGCTGGTGCCATGTTGGGGCATGGCGGGCTGGTGGTGTTTAGCGAAGGGGTCAACATGGCGGCGCAAGCACGCTTTGCCATGCAGTTTTGTGAGATCGAATCTTGCGGGAAATGCACCCCATGTCGCATTGGTTCGGTGCGCGGCAAGGAAACCCTAGACAAGATTATGGTTGGTGAAAACGTCGAACAAAACCTCGAATTACTCGATGAAATTTGCGAACTGCTGACCAAAGGCTCATTATGCGCCATGGGCGGGTTAACCCCGATGCCGGTGCAAAGCGCGATCCAACACTTCCGCGAAGACTTTGCACAACAGGCAAAGGAATAGGTCATGGCAATTTTGATTGAACAGGATTTCGGTACGCCTTCGGTCAGTTCGACTAAACAAGTCACTCTGGTCATTGACGGGCAATCGATCACGGCTCCGGTCGGTGCTTCGGTGATGAATGCAAGTGAAACTGTCGGGATCAACATTCCCAAATTGTGCGCTACAGACAGCTTGCAAGCCTTTGGATCCTGCCGGTTATGCCTAATCGAAATTGATGGGCGCAAAGGCACACCAGCCTCTTGTACCACGCCGGTCGAAGACGGCATGGTGATCCATACGCAATCGGCGCAACTGACCAAATTGCGCCAAGGGGTAATGCAGCTATATCTATCCGATACCAAGGACGATCCTTCTCTGATCGCCTTGGCCGCAGAATTAGGTGCATCCGAACAACGATTTGCTGCCTGTACCGACAAGGGAAAACTGGATGAAACCAATCCGTATTTCACCTTTGACCCGGCGGCTTGCATTGTCTGCTCGCGCTGTGTGCGGGCTTGCGATGAAGTGCAAGGCACGTTTGCCCTGACCATCGAAGGACGCGGCTATGGCTCCAAAGTGGTTGCCGGGATGGCCGAAGGATTTTTTGACAGCGAATGTGTCTCGTGTGGGGCCTGTGTACAGGCCTGCCCGACCGATGCTTTGGTCGAAAAAACCGTGTTGGAAAAAGGCGAGCCGGACCGCACCGTGCTGACCACTTGCGCCTATTGCGGGGTCGGCTGTTCGTTCAAGGCAGAGCTGAAAGACGATGAATTGGTTCGCATGGTTCCGTGGAAAGACGGCAAAGCCAATCATGGTCATTCCTGCGTGAAAGGACGCTTTGCTTACACCTATGCCACCCATGAGGACCGCATCACCAAACCAATGATCCGCACCCATATTGACGATCCATGGCAAGAAGTCAGTTGGGACCAAGCCTTTGATTTTGCCGCTAAAAGGCTGCAAGATACGCAAAAGCAATATGGCATTAAGTCCATTGGCGGCATCACCTCTTCGCGCTGCACCAATGAAGAAGTCTGGGCCGTCATGAAACTGATCCGCGCCGGGTTTGGTAATAACAATGTCGATACCTGCGCCCGGGTTTGTCACTCGCCCACCGGCTATGGCCTGATGCAGACCTTTGGGGAAAGTGCTGGAACCCAAAACTTTGATAGCGTCATGCAAGCCGATGCCATCTTGGTTATTGGCTCCAACCCGACCGATGCTCACCCAGTATTTGGTTCGCAAATGAAACGCCGCTTGCGCCAAGGTGCCAAGCTGATCGTGGCTGACCCACGGGCCATTGATCTGGTCCGAACCCCGCACTTTGAGGCCGATGTGCATCTGGCCCTAAAACCCGGTACCAATGTGGCCCTGATCAATGCCATTGCCCACGTCATCGTAACAGAGAACTGGCACGATCAAGAATTTATTGCTGCCCGCTGTGATCAAGATTTGTTGGCCGAATGGCTGGCTTTCATCACTGACCCGGTGAATTCACCGGAGGCTGTATCCAAAATTACTGGCGTGCCAATCGGTGTTATTTACAGGGCTGCGCAGCTCTACGGCCAAGCGGGCAATGCAGCCATTTATTATGGGCTGGGGGTCACCGAACATTCGCAAGGTTCGACCATGGTGATGGGCATGGCCAATCTGGCGATGATCACCGGCAATATCGGCCGACCCGGCGTTGGGGTAAATCCGATGCGCGGCCAAAACAATGTGCAAGGCTCGTGCGATATGGGTTCGTTCCCGCATCAGCTATCGGGTTACCGTTCGGTATCGGATGATATTACGCGCGGCGAATTTGAAGACAAATGGGGCTGCACGCTCGACCCGGAACCGGGTTTCAAAATCCCCAACATGTTCAACGAAGCGGTGGCTGGTAATTATAAGGGCATGTATATTCAGGGCGAAGACGTGGCGCAGTCCGACCCAAACATCCACCATGTAGAAGCAGCTTTACGCAATTTGGATATCCTGATTGTGCAGGACTTGTTTCTAACTGAAACCGCCCGCTTCGCCCATGTGTTTTTACCCGGCACGTCCTTTTTGGAAAAAGACGGCACCTTTATCAATGCCGAGCGTCGCATCAACCGGGTCCGCCCGGTCATGCCATCCGCCACCGGCAAGGACGAATGGCAGGTTACCCAAGGTTTGGGCCAAGCCATGGGCTATGACATGGGACACGAAAGCGCCTCAGAAATTTGGGACGAGATTGCTGGGCTAACCCCGGCCTTTACCCATGTCAGCTTTGCCGAATTGGATAAGCGCGGATCAGTGCAATGGCCGTTTAACGAGACCCATCCCGAAGGCACCGAGATCATGCACGAACACGAATTTGTCTGTGGCAAAGGTAAATTTGTGATTACCGAATATGTGCCCACGGACGAAAAAACCAATCGGCGGTTTCCACTCATTTTGACCACCGGACGGATTTTGAGCCAGTATAATGTTGGCGCACAAACCCGGCGCACCAATAACAATCAATGGGCCTCTGAGGATTTCCTGCAAATTCACCCGGCAGATGCCGATGCCTATGGCATTTCAGATGGCGCATGGGTCAGCATTGTCAGCCGCAAGGGCGAGACCGCATTGCGCGCTAAAATCACCGAACGCATGACACCGGGCGTGGTCTATACCACCTTTCATCACCCCGAAAGCGGAGCCAATATCGTCACGACCGAAAACTCGGATTGGGCTACCGAATGCCCTGAATACAAGGTAACGGCAGTGCGCGTTTCTCCGACCAATCATAAATCGGACTGGCAACAAGCCCATGATGCCGCCAGCCAAAGCGCCCGGCAAATTCTGGCTGGCACACCCGAATAATGTTCCCGGTTGAAATATCCGGCGTTTCGCCGCTGTCGGACCGGGAAATAACCGTTTCATCACTGGATCATGACCGCAAAGGACACTGGCATGTCCCCGAAGAGACCCCGGTGGCTTTTATCTATGGCGGCCGAAATTACGCAGTTATGCTGGCTAGTCCCGCCGATCTCATTGATTACGCCTTGGGCTTTTCACTATCAGAACAGGTCATCAATCAAGCCGATGAAATCGAACATTTACAAATCAAATATCGACAAGCCGGTGTCGAATTATTTTTTCAAATAACCCCAGATCGGTTGACCCGGTTGGATGTGCAGTTACGGCGGCGCAATCTGGTTGGCACCGCCGGTTGCGGCATTTGCGGGTTGGACAATGCCGATCATATCCTGACACCACTCAAACCAGTGGTCGACACGCCTGTGCAGATTGAACAACAAGCCCTTGAAACCGCCATGCAGGATTTCGCATCCCTGCAACCTTTGAACCTGCGAACCAAGAGCGTTCACGGTGCGGCGTGGGTTCGCAATGACGGCCAAATTCAGCAAATGCGCGAAGACGTAGGGCGCCACAATGCTTTGGACAAACTGATCGGCGCCATGGTGCGTGAGGATATCAATCCAGCCAACGGCTTTGTGCTGATGTCCTCGCGTTGTTCGTTTGAAATTATCGACAAGGCAGCACGAGCCAAAATCCCGGCGATTTTATCCCTATCCGGCCCAACCAATCTGGCTCTGAACAAAGCTCGCCAAGCCAATATCGTCATTTACGCCCGAGACAAAACCGGCGGCGTCAAACAGATGGCATAGAGCTAACCAATCTGCTCTGGCACAGGCCAACCGCGTCGGGCGCACGCGGCCAACACGGTGTTTTGCAACAGGCAGGCAATGGTCATCGGCCCCACCCCACCGGGCACTGGCGTAATCGCTCCGGCGATCTCTTTGGCTCCGGCAAAATCCACATCGCCAACCAGCCGGGTTTTGCCTTCGCCCAGTTCCGGTGCATCGATCCGGTTGATGCCTACATCAATCACCGTGGCCCCCGGCTTGACCCAATCGGCCTTGATCATGTGTGGCCGCCCAACCGCCGCCACCAGAATATCAGCAGTACGACATAAGCTAGGTAAATCATCAGTCCGCGAATGGGCGATGGTCACCGTGCAATTTTGTTCCAAAAACAAAAATGCGGCTGGTTTGCCCACCAAAATGGAGCGCCCGACAATAACGCAGGATTTACCGCTCAACTCGCCCAACACTTCGCGGGCCAGAATGACACAGCCAGTTGGAGTACAGGGTCGCAAGCCCGGTTTGCCCAATACCAACCGCCCGGCGCTAGCCTCGGTCAGTCCGTCTACGTCCTTGTCCGGGTGAATGGCTTCAATAACGGCTGCTTCGTCCAGATGTTTGGGCAAGGGCAATTGCACCAAAATACCATCAATGTCTGGATCGGCATTGAGTGAACTAACCAACGAAATCAATGCTTCTTGGGTAATGTCCCGATCAAGTCGGTGCTCGATCGAGCGCATCCCAACTTCCTTGGTTTGGCGCGCCTTGTTTCGCACATAGACCTGAGAGGCCGGGTCTTCGCCAACCAGCACCACGGCCAAAGCCGGAACTTGATCATGTGTTTCGGAGATTTCCGCGATCGCAGCGCCAAGCCGCACCCGCAACGCCGCCGCAATGGCCTTGCCGTCAATCAAAGTTGCACTCATCAGATCGATCCTTTTGCCAACGACGTTGTTTGGCCGCTTCGCCGGATTTCGTTGCGAAGTGCTTCGCTGTCGGGTGAAAAATGGTGAGCCCGTCCGGGTTCGAACCGGAGACCTACTGATTAAAAGTCAGTTGCTCTACCAACTGAGCTACGGGCCCTCACCAAAGTTCGCGGAACCTAACAGGGACTGCGCGCGGGTCAACGGCTAGTTCTCATTTTTGTGTTATTTTAGGGTCATGTCTACTGTTATTGGGATTAACCATAGCTTTTTGGTCGGCATTAACACAAACAGGGCTATACTGGCCCCTGTGATGAAGTGTTTTGCCTACATATTTTTGTTGCCAATTGTACTTGGCGGATGTGCGTCGAAAGACAAACCGGACCCAAACCGCTTTAATCCGGCGGGGTATACCGGCGCAGAATCACGCCCGGTCCGCAATTCATTGGCGACGGCAGCCACAAGGCCGCTCGATGATTTCAGTTTTCGCCGCGAAGCCGTCCCCGACACCTTGGATCAACTGGGATATATTTATCAAGCCAGTCCCCGGCCCAATTGCGCCGCGATCTTCCGCGAGTTGCAGGCTTTGGGCCAAGCCTTGGGCGAACGGGACGAGGATGATGAAACCATCCAACGCACTTGGTATCAACAACGACTGGATGTTGCAGCCGATACCGCCATTGATGCGGTCCGGTCCGGGTCTTCCTCTCTGGTACCATTCAGCGGCATTGTTCGCACCGCAACCGGAGCCAATGCGGCCAGCACCCGACATGATGCTAAATTTGACCGAGGCCGCCGTCGCCGTGCATTTTTGAAGGGTTACGCGCTTGGCATTGGTTGTCCGCCGCCGGCTTCGCCCAGAATTCTGGACGGGTTACCACCCGCAGCCTTTGTACATCCCGATGATGCGGCCAAGCGAGCCAACAACCGCCGCCGGGGCAATCGCAACTAATTTTGCCGTCCTCATTCATTTGTATGATGTGATAAATCCGCTTGCCCGCTACCTCTTTCTTATATGCAAAGAGGAGCTATCCCATGACACCTACAAAAATGATCCTATCCGCTGCTTTGGTTGGCGTAATGACTGCCAGCAGCGCATTTGCCGAAGATCCGGCTGCCATTGAACCCATTGCGCTGGGCGACAGCCGTATGACCTGTGATGCGTTAGTCGGTGAAGCAAATGCCATGCAGACCATTTTGGGCGGCGCGCCAGAAGGCGGCGTATTTGGCAATGAGCGAATGGTCAATCTCGGAACCGGTCTGGCCACCGAAGGTCTGGTGCGTTCCGGTGCAGCCGGGGCGCTGGGTGGCCGGGCAGCTGGCGCGATCGGTTTCCTTGGACGGGCTGCCAAAGCCAATGCCAAGAAAAAAGAAGAAGCCGCTGCCGCACGCAAAGAGTCCGCGTTACGTCGTTGGTATTATATAGTTGGTCTGTATCAGGGCAAAGATTGCGATAACCAGCCAGCCACTGCACCAGTGACCACGACCGAACAGTAACCTTACCTGTCGGGGCAGATACCAGCTGTCCCGACATCCGGTAATTTTGGTCAGTTCTAAACTTTGTCCTTTTTTTTAACGATGCAAACGTTTACTATAAGAGATACTCAATGCTGCACCCTTTTCAGCATTGTGATCTAGTGAATCCGTTTGCCGGATCGCCGTCAAAACGTTTGACATGCCTGTTGATCCAAATGATGAAGGACATCCCGGCCCATGGCAGTTGAGACATACTTTCTCGAAGAGGTATTAGACCGGCTCTCATCTTTCGGTGAAATTAGCTCCAAGTTTATGTTTGGTGGTGCCGGTATATTTGTCAGCGGCAAAATGTTTGCTAAAATCTCTTCTTCATCTGTTCTGTCGTTCAAGGCGGACGACCAAAACCGGACGATTTTTATAGATGCAGGGATGATTCAACCTGGGAAAATGCCCTATTTTGAAACCACAGCTGAGCAGATGGAAAATGAAGATGCATTTCTGAGCGTAGCCCGACTGGCTCGTGATGCCGCACTGCGTGGTAAGGTCCAAAAATAACTACACCTGTCGATTTACTCACAATTTTACGGCAGTCCCGTTGCCGTTTTCGTATGTAATTCCCGGCGGAGGTCTTCAAACCTTCCGTCGACAATTGCACTTCGAATTCGCATCATAAGCGATTGATAATACGCGATATTGTGCCATGAGAGCAAAATAGCGCCCAAAGTTTCCCCACATTTGACCAGATGGTGAATATAGGCCCGCGAATAGTCTTGGCTGGCTGGACAATCGACCTCTGCCATCAGTGGTTCGGCATCATCGCGGAAACGGGCTTTTTTGAGGTTGAACGAGCCATAATCGCTCCAAGCTTGCCCATGTCGCCCGGCCCGGGTTGGCATCACACAATCGAACATATCCACGCCACGCGCCACGGCCTCAATGATATCCAATGGTCGGCCAACGCCCATCAAGTAGCGGGGTCGATCGGCTGGCAAAAAGTCTGGCGTGTAGTCCAAAACTTCGCACATTTTCTCAAAGTCCTCACCCACCGCCAAACCGCCAATTGCATAGCCATCAAAGCCCTGCTCAATCAGACTTGTCGCACTTTGTTCGCGCAAATC
Organism: Robiginitomaculum sp.; assembly: GCA_021776555.1. Taxonomy (GTDB): domain Bacteria; phylum Pseudomonadota; class Alphaproteobacteria; order Caulobacterales; family Maricaulaceae; genus Robiginitomaculum_B. The sequence continues at coordinate 350 of JAJFFR010000022.1, read as the reverse complement.
CCGATAGGTCGAACCTTGTACGATGCCAAACAGGTTTTGGGTTTCACGTTCCCCAAATGCCGCTTTGGAGCGCCCCCCCCAACGCAAGGATAGCTCCATGGAAGTTTTCGCATCGGCGTGGGACACAGGATGTTCGGTACACTCATCAAACTGCATGGAGATATCGGCCCCCAACAAGTCCGCTTGGATTTCAATGCTACGTTCCGGGGTCAGCTCATAGCGGCTGCCATCAATCTGGCTTTGGAAATTCACGCCATTTTCTGATTTTTTAGCCATTTGGCTCAAGGAAAACACGTGGAAGCCGCCGGAATAGGTCAAGATTGTCCAACACCATGTAGATAATTTATGCT
>JAJFFR010000210.1 GCA_021776555.1 Robiginitomaculum sp. | reverse complement strand
TTGAGTCAAGGATTGAGAGGCAATTTTGTATCTTCAACCTGTCATCACACGGCTTGTCCGGGTGATCCAGAGGCAGACCGGCGAACGCTGGATACCCCGAATAAATCGGGGTATGGCGGTTGGAGGGAGATTATTTCCGTTTATTCCAAAGGGGTTGTAATCGGCTAATAATTGAGTCCTCTAAACCCGCCGCTGTGTCCAAATCGAAGATACCAACCTTGATTGGCGATGTATCTGCATACCCATATATATCAACTGGTTTTCCATTCTGAATAGAATAGAGCAAAAGGGCATTCAAACGAATATTTGTGCTTTGGGTCGGTCCGGGCTTTGCATAAAAATACAAACGCTTTGCCAAGGCTTGGCTAGTTTTTCCAACGTACATTACCTGATCTGCCCATACAAATGCATACATTGCCGGGGAGGTTTTTTGCATTTTGGTCTGGTCAAGATAAAGCTTTTTAAGTTCAACTTTCCAATGACCAATGTGCCTAAACCCAATGTCTTTAAGATCGTTCAACCATGGCTTTTGGGAGAAACCCGCTGGATTAGTAGCATGTGATTGCAAAGGTTGATGTGTTGTTTTTGGTGGGCGTGGCTGTACTAAATCTGCCGATGATGGCTTTTTGGTGAAGCATCTCACCACTTTTTTTGTATTGCCGCAGCTTGGGCAATAGTCAGAGCGGCGATCAAATTCTTTAGACTTTTCTAACTGTCGTGACACTTGATTTGCTTGCTGACGCTGTAAAAATTTCAATTTTTTGGCAATGCAATCATCACATATCGCAGCGGGTGCAATGTTGGACAACAGCTTTTCTACTTCACCTCTTCTGGTCATAAGATATCGTCCTCAAGCCACCCGTAACCGTTCCAATCCATCTGCAATTCCTGCCCCACCATTACGTATCTGCGCCAGATCATAGGCGTTTTGCATCCGCAACCAATGGTCGGCCGTAGAGCCAATCACCGCTTCCAAGCGCATAGCCATTTCGGGGGAAATGGCGCTGTCGCCTTTGATGACTCGATACAGTTGTGAACGGGTCACACCAAGGGCTTTGGCCGCTACGGCAACGGACACGCCTAATGCTTCGAGGTCTGCTCGAATAAGTCTACCGGGGTGTGCCGGTGAGTGCATGGCCATTTTATTTCTCCTGTTGAGGTCGGCTTCATCGCCTATAAAAACTTAGTCAGTGATAATCTTCAAAGGTTACATCAAGTGCATTTCCATTTTCAAAACGAAACGTGATGCGCCAATTGGCGCGAACCGTGACCGCCCACTTTCCTTTGCGATTTCCGGAAAGTGGGTGCAGTCGAAAAGACGGGCGATTGATCGTCTCAATGTTTCTTGCCATATCCAGTGCCGTCAAAATCTCCACTATTCGGTCCATCATATCTGCGGGCAGTTTGCTTCGATCACCTTTCAGGTAAAACAGCTTCAATCCCTTGTGTTTGAAACTTTCAATCATTGTGGTTTATCCACCGCGAATCCGTGTGTCGCACGACATGCGAAATTTGTCAATACATATGCCTTGTAAGCAACCCTGTCTCCGTGATTAAGTGGCGCCGGGAAACAAGGGGTCGTCACGTAAATGAAATTTAGAAAAATACTGTCATTTGGGCTAGCTGCTCTGGGCCTTATCGTGCTCGGCGTAGGGACATGGTTGTGGCATCCGTTGGCGGCCAATCCGTCGGGGCCAGCACTAGCCAAAAACGCCAACCGGTATGACGTGCAGATCATTCGGGACAATTGGGGGGTGCCGCATATTTATGGGGCGCGTGACGCGGATACTGCCTTTGGGTTGGCCTTTCCCATGCCGAGGATGACTTTGAAACCATTCAGCAAATGGTGGCGGCTACCCGTGGGGTGTTGGCTTCGTATGATGGCAAGGGCGCCGCACCGACTGATTATATTGTTGGGCTGATGGATGTTTGGGGCACTGTGGAGCGCGATTATGCCGACAAGGTTGCACCAGCAGTCAAAGCCATTGCGGCGGCCTATGCCGATGGATTGAACTTGTATGCGGCCAATCATCCGGATGCCACATGGCGCGGACTGGCCCCGTTTACCGAGCAGGACATTGTGGCCGGATTTATTTTCAAGACACCTTTTTTCTATGGGTTTGATGGGGTGTTGCTGGCGCTATCTGGCGATGAACGCACGGCAGAAATTGCGCTGGACCCAGCGCCGGGACGATCCGCGTGGCATGTGGGACCGTCCACCATGGTGCGCCGTGGCTCTAATGCGATTGCGGTTTCGGCCGAGCGGGCCGGAGACGGCGCCACCCGGTTGATGATCAACTCGCATCAACCGATGACCGGGCCGGTGGCGTGGTATGAGGCCCATTTGATCTCGGACGAGGGCTTGAACATGACCGGCGGTACTTTCCCCGGTGTGCCGCTGATCTTGCACGGATTTAATGACCATTTGGGCTGGGCCAATACGGTCAGCGCGCAAGATCTGGTTGATGTGTATGTGTTGGAACGCAACCCGGGCAATCCGGATCAGTACAAGTTAGATGGCGAATGGATGGATTTCGAAAAAAACGAGATCACCATCATGGTGCGCCTCATGGGTCCGTTTGCCTTTGCGGCCAAGCGGACCATCTTGCGCTCGCGCCATGGACCGGTGTTCGAAACGGATCATGGGGATTATGCCTTGCGCTATGCCGGGATGGGCGAGATCGGCCAGTTGGGCCAGTACTACGCCCTAAACAAATCGCAAAACTTCACGCAGTTTCAGGCGGCCATGGGCCTGAACGCTCTACCCAGTATCAACTATGTTTACGCTGATGCGGCGGGGAATATCGGCTTTATTCACAACGCCCAATACCCGGACCGAAAGCCGGGTTGGGACTGGCAGAAGTACCTGCCGGGGGATCGCTCGGACTTGATTTGGCAAGGATATTTGCCCTATTCCGAAGGTCCACAATTGTTCAATCCGCAATCAGGTCTGGTGTTTAATTCCAACAATACGCCGTTTGTGGCAACCGATGGCCCCGACAATTTGAAGCGTGAGGACTTTCCCGCCGAAATGGGCTTGCAAGCCAACCACACCAATCGCTCGATGCGAATGATGGAATTAACCGATGGCACCAGCCTGATCGACAAACAAAGACTGCTAGAGATCAAATTTGATACGGCTTATTCGGGCAAATCGGATGCGGCCAAAATCGTGGCAGAGATTACCCAGATGGACTGGAGCGCCGAGCCGCAAATGGCACAGGCGGCCGAACATCTGGCCGATTGGGATTTGCGGACGAATATCGAGAACACCCATGCGGCCTTGGGCGTGTTGACCACCAGCCCGCACATCACAGAAGAATTCACCCACACCCCCGCGCCCGGCCCGGAAGTAGCGTTTCGCGAGGCGGTGAACTATTTGCTCGAACATTATGGGCGGCTTGATCCAACATGGGGCAAGGTCAACCGACTGGTCCGTGGCGCGGTTGATCTGCCGGTCGATGGGGCCGCTGATACTTTGCGGGCTATTTATCCGCAAAGTTTTGGTGAGGATGGAAAGCTGCACGCTGCGGCCGGGGATACGTGGATTGCATTGGTTGAATGGAAGGATGGTGAATTGGCAGGTGCCGAGATTATCCATCAATTTGGCAGCGCCACGCTGAATGAAAGCTCTAAACATTATGCCGATCAAACACCACTGTTTGCCGGGCAGCAGTGGCGCAAAGGATTGCGTGACCGGGATGAGATTTTGGCCGTGGCCGAACGGACGTATAGCCCACAGTTTATTGCAGCGGGTAACTGAACCCGGATGGATGCCAGCGCGCTTGATCAGATTCAAATCGAACTGGGAAACGGCCAATCAGGTCTGCTGACCTTGGTATTGGCCAGTATGATGTATGCGGTGGCGTTGGGGCTACGGCGCGAACATTTCACGTTTTTCCGAGACGACCCAAAGCATTATCTAGCTGGGATGCTGGCTCAAATTATTGGGTTACCTTTGCTGACTTTGGGGTTGGTCATGGTAATCAAACCGGCTCCGTCATTGGCGCTGGGAATGATCCTGGTGGCCTGTTGTCCCGGTGGGAATATCTCCAATTTGCTGGCCATGTTCGGACGAGCCAATACGGCTTTGTCGGTGTCGATGACCGCCACGTCATCCTTGGCTGCCGCCTT
>JAJFFR010000209.1 GCA_021776555.1 Robiginitomaculum sp. | reverse complement strand
GCCAGCCAAGCCGTACCGGATCAAGTGGCCCGCTTGCGCCGCGAAACCAACAAGGCGCAAATCATTGCGGGCAATGTGGCGACCTATGACGCAACCCGTGCGTTGATTGATGCCGGAGCGGACGCGGTGAAAGTCGGTATTGGACCGGGATCGATCTGTACCACCCGGATTGTGGCCGGAGTGGGTGTGCCGCAACTAACCGCCATTATTGATGCAGTTCGCGCCGCCAAAGACAGTGATACGCCGATCATTGCCGACGGCGGCATAAAATACTCGGGCGATATGGCCAAAGCATTGGCAGCTGGCGCTAGCACCGTCATGGTCGGATCATTACTGGCCGGTACCGACGAAACACCGGGCGAGGTGTTCTTGTATAAAGGCCGTTCCTATAAAGCCTATCGCGGCATGGGATCGGTCGGGGCGATGAGCCAAGGTTCAGCCGATCGCTACTTCCAAAAGGAAGAAGCCGGGATGAAACTGGTACCGGAAGGCATTGAAGGGCAAACGCCGTTCAAAGGCCCGGTCGGGCCGATCTTGCACCAGATGCTGGGCGGGCTACGGGCCGCCATGGGATATACCGGAGCGGCCACTTTGCCGGAGTTTGTCAAGCGGGCTGAGTTCGTCAAAATCACCGGTGCCGGTCTTCGCGAAAGCCATGTTCATGACGTGACCATGACCCGCGAAGCGCCAAACTACTCAACACCCGGAGGCTGATCCCCATGCAAGCCGGAGCACAAGCTGCCGCAGCGATTGCGGTGTTGACCGATATGGATGAGGCCAAACGTCCGGCCAAAGTGGCCCTAAAAGCATGGGGCCGCAGTGCGCGTTATGCCGGGGCGCGGGATCGGGCTTATGTGTCCGGCCTTGTGCTGGATGCGTTGCGCCATAAATCAGAGATCAGCGCCGCGATGGGTGCGGACACACCGCGCGCCATCGTAATCGGGACGCTGGGCCGCATTTGGGGTCTGACAGCCGAACAAATTAACCAGCAATTTGACGTAAATGAACACGCGCCCGAACCCTTGAACGAGGCCGAATGTGCTGGCTTACTGGCTGATATTTCCGCCGCACCAGATCACATCAAGGCCAATGTGCCGCAATGGCTTTGGCCGCATTTTGAGCGGGCATATGCCAAGGACGCACTGGCCGAGGGGCTAGCGCTTAACGCTCGCGCGCCAGTAGATTTGCGCTTGAATGCGCTAAAACGTCCAGCGGAAGATAGCTTAAAAGCAGTTGCAAAAATCGGCGGCGAACCCGTGGAGTTTTTGCCCACTGCTGCACGTATTGCACCCCCCGAAGCCAATACCCGAACCGCTCATGTGCAATCCTTGCCCGGCTTTGCCAAAGGCTGGTTGGAAGTGCAAGACGTAGGCTCGCAATTTGTGGCCTTGAGTACCGGCATTGGACCGGGCGCACAGGTGTTGGATTATTGCGCTGGCGGCGGCGGCAAGACCTTGGCGCTGGCCCAGCAAATGCAAAACAAGGGGCAAGTCTTTGCCTATGACCGGGACGGGCGGCGGCTAGTGCCGATCCATGCACGCTTAAAACGAGCCGGTGTTCACAATGTGCAAGTGCGCGACCCGCGTGATGACGATCCCTTGGGTGATTTAACCGGCAAGATGGATGCGGTGCTGATCGATGCACCTTGCACCGGCACCGGTACCTGGCGGCGACACCCGGATGCTAAGTGGCGACTGAAACCCGGACAGCTCGAAGTTCGGATGCGCGAGCAAGATCAGGTCTTGGCCCAAGCCGCACCCTTTGTGCGGCCCGGCGGCAAGATGTTTTACGTGACTTGTTCTTTGCTGGTGGAAGAGAACGAAGACCGGGTTGATGGATTCCTGCGCGACAATGCAGAATTTGAACGGGTTTCGGTGTTTGAAGTGGCAAAAATGGGTGGTTTACTAAGTGAGCAAGGTTTGCAGTTGCTAGAAACTTGCGCTCCCCCTCACCTCGATCCTCTCCCCAATGGGGAGAGGAAGAAAAGCCAATTGATGAACAACGATCTCCCTCTCCCTAGGGGGGAGAGGGTCGGGGTGAGGGGGCAAGATCGCTTGGAAGACCTGCGATTGTCCCCGCGCAATGCCGGAACCGACGGATTTTACATGGCTGTTTTACAGAGGAAAGTATGAGCGCGGATCACCAACAAGTTCTGATCATCGATTTTGGCTCTCAGGTCACCCAGCTGATCGCGCGGCGTTTGCGCGAAATTGGCGTGTATTGCGAAATTCATCCCTACAACAAAGTGGATGGAGCGTTTTTGAACGAGTATCAACCCAAAGCGGTGATCCTGTCCGGGGGGCCGAACTCGGTGCATTGGGAAGGCAGCCCAAGAGCCGATGCAGCCGCATTTCAACTGGGTGTACCGGTATTGGGTATTTGCTATGGCGAGCAAACCATGTGCGCCCAATTGGGCGGGGCGGTGACTGCCTCGGATCATCGAGAGTTCGGTCGGGCTGAAATTGAAATTATCGGGCAAAGTCCGTTGCTGGCTGGTTTGAAGCCCAACGAAACTGTCTGGATGAGCCATGGCGACCGGGTGGACGCGATCCCAGAGGGCTTTGCGGTTATTGCCAAATCAGCCAACGCGCCATTTGCGGCCATTGCCGATGAACAGCGCCAGTTTTACGCGGTACAATTTCACCCGGAAGTGGCCCATACGCCATGCGGCGGGCAAATCTTACGCAATTTTGTATTGGATATTGCCGGTCTGTCCGGGGATTGGACGATGGCGGCTTTCCATTTGGAGGAAATCGAAAAAGTACGGGCACAAGTCGGTAAGGGGCGGGTGATCTGTGGCCTGTCCGGCGGGGTGGATAGCTCGGTAGTCGCAGTATTGCTGCACGAAGCGATTGGCGAGCAACTGACTTGTGTCTATGTGGATACCGGGCTGATGCGGGCTGGCGAAACTGCGCAAGTGGTTGATCTATTCCGCGATCATTACAACATCCCGCTGGTAGCAGTGGATGCAGGGGGTCTGTTTTTGGACGCGCTGGCGGGGGTGAGTGACCCGGAACGAAAGCGTAAAATCATTGGCGGTCTGTTCATTGATGTATTCGAGGCCGAAGCGGGCAAATTGGGCGGCGCGGATTTCCTGGCGCAAGGTACGTTGTACCCGGATGTGATCGAAAGCGTCAGCTTTGACGGCGGGCCATCGGTCACCATCAAATCACACCATAATGTAGGTGGTTTGCCGGAGCGCATGAACATGCAATTGGTCGAACCATTGCGTGAATTGTTCAAGGACGAAGTGCGCGCTTTGGGCCGCGAACTGGGTCTACCGGAAAGCTTTGTCGGGCGTCATCCGTTTCCGGGGCCGGGGTTGGCTATTCGTATCCCGGGGGAAATCACCCGCGAAGCCGTGGAAATTTTACAGAAAGCCGACACGATTTATCTGGACGAAATTCACAAGGCTGGATTGTACGACGACATCTGGCAAGCGTTCTCGGTTCTGCTTCCGGTCCACACTGTTGGGGTGATGGGCGATGAGCGGACCTATGATCAGGTGCTTGCTTTACGCGCCGTGACCTCGACCGATGGCATGACTGCCGATTATTTTCCATTCCCGCACGAATTTTTAGGCCGCACCGCCACCCGGATCATCAATGAAGTGCGCGGCATCAACCGCGTTGTGTACGATATCACCTCCAAACCCCCCGGTACCATTGAGTGGGAATAGTCTCTCGGTAATGACATAAATGTGATGCTATTTGCCGTACATTAAATTGCTATTTGGCGATGCTTTGGCATTATGGACCAAAGCATTCTGGAGGAGAGAATCGATGAACAAGACATTCTATGCCATGACAACGGCCACACTGATTTTGGCGGGTTGCAATGCAACAGAAGCAGGTCACAAGCCGGTTTCTGCGCAGATTGTCGAGCCAGCAAAAGTGGAAACAGCCAAATTTGACGCAACCAGAATGGCCGCCGTTTTGGGTGACCCACGTCGTGATGAAGACCGGGCGCGTGATAGCTCCCGCCACACGGCACAAACGTTAGAATTTTTTGATCTGGCCCCGAATGCTCATGTGGTTGAAGTATTACCAGGTAGTAGTGGCTGGTACACCCGTGTTTTATTGCCATACGTGGCAGAAACCGGTGGCTGGTACGGATTGAATTACAATGTTGAGTTGATCGAAGAGTTTGCCAAAAACCGGGGAGAAGTACTTACTGACGAACGCCGGGAGCGTGCAGTAAACTGGCCGCAAGATTACCCGACGAAAGCCGCAACAAACGGCCCCGATGGAGCACCAGTCAATGGAGCCTATCTGTTTGGCGGCATTCCAAATGAAGCTAAGGGTAAAATGGATGCTGTGCTCTATATCCGTGCTTTGCATCATATGAACCGGTTTGATTCTATTTTTTTTGAACAAGCTGTTCGTGATAGTTATGCTCTGCTAAAAACTGGCGGCATTGTGGGTGTGGTGCAGCATCGCGCTAAAGAAGACTATTCTCCGACCGAATATGATAGCACCGGCCATAAAGGGTATTTGCCGCAATCCTTGGTCATTGCCATGTTTGAAAAGGGTGGGTTTGTGCTGGATGCGTCCAGCGAGATCAATGCCAATCCAAAAGACACTGCTGATTACGAGGGCGGAGTTTGGACTTTACCCCCAGCATTGCGCGGTAAGGATGAAACCATGCAGGATCATTATAAGGCGATCGGTGAAAGCGATCGGATGACCCTACGGTTTCGAAAACCTGACTAAGGCCGCTCTCGTTTTTCATCATAAAACTAGCTACGTTTTGAAATCGTGTGAAAATGTTCGGAGCAGGGATTTGATCTAATCTTGGTCAAGTTGGTGAAGGATATCCTTCATCAACTGCTCCCGGGCGTTCTCGAACATACTCAAAAATTCCGGTGGCGTATTTGTTGTTGCATCATGCTTGGCGCTCCACGCGGTTATTTCCAACATGATCGGCAAAAGGTCTTTACCTTTCGATGTGAAGGAATAAAGAAACTTTGAGCGATTGTCCGGCGCAGTACGTTTTTCAATAATTTCATGATCCTCCAACCTTTTCAGACGTTCGGCCAGAATGTTTGTGGAGATTTTTTCGTCTGATGCCAGAAATTCACCGTAACTCTGTTTTCCCTTAAACATGAGATCGCGAACGATCAGCAAGGTCCACTTGTCACCAAATGTTTCCAAAACAAAATTGATCGGACAGTTGGACCGGCAGGCTTGAGAGTTTTTGATCATGCCAATCAATTTACATTAGGCACTTGCATAACGCAATTACTTTGTAGTAATACTGAAATCTACTTGTAAAACACAAGTAGATTTTTTAAGAAGGTTTATGATGACTTCATTCAAAGTTCTGTTTGGCAGTGTAGTGGTTGGCGCTCTTTTATTTATTAGCTTGATGTTTTGGTATGATTGGAGTGCGCGGCCGCTCACCCAATCAGAAATCGGCGCATATATGCAAAAAATTGAGGCGCAATCACAAGACCCGGGTGCCAAACATGATTTGCTGGCACTGCGGGCATTCCTCGAAACCGATGATGGTAAGCCAATTTATACGGTCAACATGTATAACTTCCATCAAGTCGCGGACTATCCCAAAAATTCCCAATTTGGGGGTTCGGGTGAAGATGCTTATGCGCGTTTTAGCAAAATTATGATCTCACTTATGACCAAGCGAGGCTCTCATCCGGTATTTGGAAGCAATTGGGCAGACCCAGCCAGCAGCAATTGGGACCGCGTTGTGATTGTCCGCTATCGCAGTCGTCGTGATCTTGTCGATCTGTTTGCCACGGATGATTTTGCCAATGCGTCATTGCACAAATGGGCAAGCTTGCGCGAACATAATCGAATGTTGGTGAAAGCCGTTCATATCCCGGATGGGCGGTTTCTGATCTTTATTCTGTCCATATTGGCAGGTTTACTGGCTTTCCTTACCGGGCGCGTTTTGTTGAAACGTCAATAAGGATCAATAATGGGCTTTGTTTGGCAGTATTCTGAACAAATTTGACCCTGGTGTCAGGTCTGAGTGTTAAGGCTGCTCACGTTTTTCACCATAGAAAATCACCCAAGTTTTGAAATCGTCTGAAAACGTTTCAAATCGGTGTTCTATGTAAGCCGGGACATAGAGCAAATCGCCGGGGCTAAAGTTGACCAACTCATCGCCTCGCGAAAATGTACCGGTGCCGGTGGCAATAATGTACAGCTCGTCGCGTGAGTGTGGGGTTTGGCCGTCTGTGCCGACTGGTGCGTAAAGTTCAATCTCAATTTCCATGCCTTGGCGAAAAAATGGGGCAAACGGATGTTCGGCTGAAAGAGTAGCGGCGGCATCGGCCAATGTGACCAACAGATCACTTGATTTTTTTGATGTAGGTACTGCCATGGGGGCCAATCTCCTGTAGGTTCACTTGGAACTTATCATAGATATTGGGGATCAAGCATGAACATTTTATGGGCCGGGCTGGCCATCTTTATCGGTGTACATCTGATACCGGCACTGTCACCGGTAAAAGCCGGACTGCAATCCAGATTGGGTGAGAATGGCTATAAGGGAGCATTTTCGCTGATTTCTGCTGTCGGGCTGGGTTTGATTATTTGGGGAATGATCGGCGCGCCGCGCGACCCACTGTTTGTCCCGTCGGACTGGGCGCGCAGCGCGGCGATCTATGCCATGCCCATTCCCATGATCCTTTTGGCGGCGGCACACATGAAAGGGCGTATTCGGCAAATTACCCGACACCCGATGATGTTGGGCACCTTGATCTGGGCAGCTTTGCATTATGCGGCCAATGGGGATCGCGCCAGTATCTGGTTGTTCGGTAGCTTTGCCGCATTTGCTGTGTTTAGCATTGTGACAGGAAATATGCGTGGGCCAGCCGCGTCGTTTGAGATTAAGCCAAAGCATGATTTCATCGCGATTGGCGCCGGATTGTTGATCTATGCAGCTCTCTTGTTTCTGCATCCAATCCTGTTTGGCGTAAAACTTATTTAGTTTCGCATCTAAATCTTGTTGACCCGCATCCTAATGGTTGAACGACACATTGTCGGTCGATGAGAAACCAACAGGAGAATAAAAATGGAAGATGTACTTGTACCGATCGTACTCTTTGCGATTGCCCCCTTTATTGTATGGATTGTATCTATGAATGGCAGCCGACGCGCTGCGGATTTGCAGGCCACTGTACAAAAAGCCATCGAAAAAGGTGTTGAATTAACCCCGGAAACCATCAAGGCGTTGGGTGTCAAACCAAGGGCTCAATATGGCGACTTGCGCTGGGGCATTATTTTGATGGCAGTTGCTGGTGCATTTATGACGCTTGGCCTGAGCGTTCAGTCGGTTTCACCTGATGAGGAAATTTTCCAAATTATGTCGGGTGTAGCAGCATTCCCGGGATTTATCGGCTTGGCGTTAATTGCCATGCATTTTTTGCTCAAAGGTAAAAAGGATCAGGACTGATATCTGATTTTTCTGGGTACTCAGGACAGGGGAGGCCAAAATGGCGGCTTCAGATCTGGAACTGGTAGCGTTGGTCGTGGCTTTCCGCGATCAACGTGCCTATTCAAAACTCGTCGAGCGGTATGAGGTGCTGGTCCGGGCCATGTTAACCCGGATGACCGGTAATCATGCCTTAGCCGAAGATTTGGCGCAGGATACGTTTTTGCGGGCTTGGCGTAAAATCGACAGCTTTAGTGGAAAAGGCAGCTTTAAGGGTTGGATTTGCCGCATTGCCTACACTGAGTTTTTACAATCCTATCGCAAGCGTAAATCGACCGCGAAGGCCTTGGACAAATTCAAAGCGCATTCCGATATCGAAAACCAATCGCGCGGTGATTGGGATAGTGGGAACGCAATGGACCTAGATTGGGCCTTGGCGCAATTGTCTGAAGTGGAGCGTAGTTTAATCGTGCTTTGTTATTCAACCGGCTTGACCCATGAAGAAGCCGCAACGGCCAGCGATTTACCGCTGGGTACGGTGAAGTCGCATATCAAACGAGGCAAAGAGAAAATGCGAGAGATATTGATCGCAAACGAACCGGTGATAAGATGATGACCATGGATGATGCTTTTGATGCAAAATTACGAGCCGCGTTTGCGGCAGCGGATGCGCAAATTATGGCGTCCGCCGAATTTGTCGAGCACCTAACGCGCAAATTGGGCCAGACCAACCGCCAGCGATGGATGGTTCTGGGTAGCGCAGCGTCACTGGGTTCGCTGATTGCTGCTAGTCAACTAGAACGGTTGGCTGGCGAATATAAATTTGAAACCGGGGTGTTTGCTCAAATTTTCGCCATAATGCCACCCGAAGCTATCACCAGTATTGCCTTGGCTGCTATTATGGCTGCATTTGGTCTGGTTTTACCGGCGACCAGTCGATAAACCGCAACTGGACAGTTGCAGCAAAACAGCAACAAAGGTAGTGTCCGCCGCCAGTGCCGCAAGGCGTGGCTGGTTTTCCTTTTGTTGCATCGGATTTTTTGCAAGTGTCAGACGTTTTTAATGAAGTGGACGAAGAGCTTCGTCGCGATCAAGTCAACAAAGTTTTTCGCAAGTTCCTGCCGCTGATCATTACCGTGATGGTATTGGTGGTTGGTGGCGTGGCCGGGTACCAAAGTTGGACTTGGTGGGATGCCAAGCAAAAAGCAGAAGCAGCTGAAACATTTGGACAAGCCAATGTTTTGTTGGAAGCTGGTCAATTAGAAGCAGCCTTGAGCGCCTATGAAGATTTCGCGGTTTCCGGACCTGATGGATATGCTGCTCTGTCTAAAATGCAAGCCGCCGTGACTAGTATGAAACTGGGTCGGACGGTAGAGGCGGCGCGGTTGTACAGCGAAGCTGCCGACGCGTTTGAAGATCCATTGTTTGCCGATTTGGCCAATTTGAAATCCGTTTTGGCGGTTTCGGATCAGCTTAGTTTAAGTGATCTGGATGTTCGTTTGGGACCGTTGGCCGGCGCTGGGCGACCATTTCGGGCCTTAGCTCGTGAAATGTTGGCCGCAAAGGCCATGGACGAAGGTGATCTGGTCCGCGCGCGCGATGAATACACCTTATTGTCGCTGTCGCTGGACGTG
>JAJFFR010000208.1 GCA_021776555.1 Robiginitomaculum sp. | reverse complement strand
TCCCATCCCATCGGGTGCAAGACGCTGGTGTTTTCCTGCGCACGCCAATAGCGAGCTAGCACATCGCCCATGGCGTAATTTCGCACATGGCCCATGTGTAGCCGCCCGGATGGATAGGGAAACATTTCCAGAATGTATTTTTTTTGATGACCCTCTGGTGGCAAGCCAACCTCAAAGCACTTGGCATCTTGCCAACGCTTTTGCCATTTTTTCTCAGAAGCCGCGTGGGGAAACCGGGTCATGGCGCAACGCTTTCTTTTCTACGCAAAACTGAGCCAATCGTGTATTTGGGGCCGGAATTTGTGGCCGGCACGAGTGTCTGGCCTAATTCAAGGTGCTGATTTTTAATTCTCGGGCGCGGGTCAAAATCGAGTTTTCAATCTGAATTTCAGTATCTGGGTCAACATTGGCAGCAACCCAATAGCCAGATTCGTTCTGAGTCTGTTTGAACACGGAAACTTTTAGACCATCGGCCCGCAAGCGGGTGTCCAGAATATAGACGGTAGCTTTGAACCGCTCTGTTGGCGCTGCGGTGTCAGAATGCCAACCGGTTATAATCACACCACCATAAGGATCAGCCGATTCAAGCGGCATAAAATCGATGGTTTCCAGTGAGGCGCGCCATAAAAAGCTGTTTACGCCAATCCCGGCCAGTTGTTTGGACGATTTCCCCGAAAAAGGAGAGATACGACTGCCAACAGAAGATCCAGACCGCGAACAGCCAGAAACGGCCAATCCTGCAACCAAACAAACAGCCAATATAATGCGAGAAGTAGATATTTTCATGAGTCCAATCACCAAAAAAGCCAGCCAGACAGCTTGAAGAAAGCCGTTTATAGCAGGTTGTTTCGTGCTGGCTAGCGCCAAGTGCAAGCAAGATGTGTTGGGCCAAAACCGGCGTGCTGGCCCAAGGCGTTGCCCGAAGGCAACAAACTGTAACAAGTGTTCAGTCGAGTTGGCGCATCTGCTTGACGCTTTGTGCCCTGTCGTTCAGGAAATATAGTACGGAACCCGGGGGAAAGGGGCCGAACGCGCCCGATTGCGGGGCAGCGCGCCAGATCAGCGAGTTTTCGCAAGATCATGAGCCGCGCACCTGCAATCGGTGCGCTTGTTTTACTCTTCGGTTTTCCGGGGGTTTTTCCAAGGATCGAAAAAATTTTCGGTTCGAATGATTTTGGTAACCAGTTTGCCGTATTGTGAGCACAATCGGTTACTAGAGATGGGTTTTACCGGCGAGTAAATCGCCAAAGGAGAAACAACGGTGCGGGCACTTCGGCACATTTCAGGCGGGATGGCGATTTGGTTCGCCAGCTTTGGCCTTGTGATGGCAGACCCGGTTGTTTCTGCAGATGAGTTGCCGATCTCTAATGACCAATTACCTTGGTATCGCTCGTTTACCTTACGCAGCGCAGAGGTTTCAGAGGGTGCTTTTTTGCCATTGAAGCGCCCCGATGTTGAAATTCGTCCAGGCAGCCAATGGGGTGTAACCGTTGGCTTGGAAGAACAAGACCCGTTGCTGGAAAGCGTTGACCGGATGAGTGCCGGTGCTTTTTATGAATTTTCACCCCGGTTTCGGGTTGGCGGCGAGCTGACATTTGCCGCGCCCGGTGAATTGCGGTTGTCCACCCCAGAAGACCGTGTCCTGCCAGTTCGGCCGATTGATGAAGAACCAGTGGTTCGCATTGAGTCTTCGATCAAGTTCTAGCGCGCGACTAGTCTGCATTCGCCGCCGAAACCAACGCAACTCCCTGTCCCAGTCCGTGTAATCGAGCCACATTTGTGCGCTTCATGCCGCCCAGCGCCATGACGGGACCGCTGATTTGTTGCGCCGCCAGCCCAAACCGACAAACGCCTAAGGGACAACTAGCGCTTGGGCTGCTTGAGGTAAACACGCTGGAGAGCACGACAAAATCCGCTCCCGATGCCAGCCCGGCCCGCGCCGCCCGGACCGAATGAGCTGCGGCACTGATCAGTGAAAACCTGTAGCGGGCGCGAATGCGCGGCAAGGCCCCAACCCTGTCTTCTGGCATATGAGCACCATCAGCGCCTACGGCCCACGCCAAAGCCGGATCATTGCCGATTAAGAAAACCAGATTGCGAGCGTGGCAGACCTCGGCCAGCTGTTTGGCTTTCGTCGTGCGATCCACCGCGCCAAAGTGTCGATAAACCAATCCACTGCCCGGCGGCAAATTGTTTGCCAGCTGGATCAAGTCCGGGCTGCGTTTCGGATCGGTAAACACCAACAGGCGTGGGAAATCATCGGGTGCGCTCAGCGCTGTAAACCCCGACCGTTCAACAAGGCTTGCGATCGCCAAAAGGCCCGTATATTGGTTACTCATCATGAACCAAACCCTGTCTGAAATCAGCACCAAGAGCAAGCAGATCGCCGCAAAGATCGAAGCGAGCGCCAAAGCCTCCGGGCGAAACCCGCACGACATCACATTGGTTGCGGTTTCCAAACGCCAACCGATGGAGCGGATCGATGCGGCGTGGGCTGCGGGCCACCGGGTGTTTGGCGAAAACCAGATGGTCGAGGCCGAGCAGCATTGGCAACAAAAAAGAACTGACGGCGAGGCCTTTCAACTGCACCTGATCGGACATTTGCAAAGCAATAAAGCGGTGCGGGCCGTCCAATTGTTTGATGTGATCGAAACGCTGGACAGCTTGAAGCTAGCCAAAGCGCTGGACGCAGCCCTGCAAAAAACCGGCACAAATCCGGAAGTTTTGGTGCAGGTCAATACAGGCGAAGAACCGCAAAAACACGGAATTCATCCAAAAAAACTACCAACGTTCCTCGAACAGGTCGCGGCCAACACCCAAATCAAAGTGACCGGGCTGATGTGCCTGCCGCCACAGGGGCAGGAGCCGGGCCTGCATTTTGCCTTATTGGCTAAACTCGCGGCGCGGCACAACTTGCCCAAACTATCCATGGGGATGAGCGGTGATTATGAAACCGCCATCCGGTTTGGGGCTAGCTCCGTGCGGGTTGGCTCGAGCTTGTTTGGAGAGCGACAAAGCCGCTAGCCAGTCTGTAACGGTAAAATTTCCAACTGAGCGCCGGGCGCGGCAGTGTGTAACAGGCGTTGTAAATCCGGTTCTGTTACCGCAACACAGCCCCGGGTTGGCATCCAATTGGTTCGAGCCACATGTAAAAAAACTGCGCTGCCCAGTCCCGGAACCGGCGGCTGGTCATTGTGTCCCAACACAACAATCAGATCATAGAGATGATCCTCGCGGGTTAGTTGTTCATTTGAGGCTGCATAAGGGCGGACAATTGGCCGGTTATAGGCCGCGTCATTTGGTTCGTCACACCAACCATCATCAGGTTGAATGGCTCGACAAGGCAAGTCGGTTTTTGGCGGGTCGATCCGGTCAGCACGAAATAAGACCCGGCGCAAGGCGTAGGTTCCGGTCGGTGTTGTGCCATCGCCCTCATGCTTGTCTGCGGCGGCAACCAATCCGCCAGAACCGATGACAGCGCGGCAGGAATGTTCTGGCCAGATTAGCTGGTTGGCATTTTGCAAAATGATTTTCATCACTACACATTATCGTGTGTTGTCCCAAAACCCAACTTGCCAGTTTGGTCTGACAGGGGCATGGTGCGCCGATGAGTAGATCAAAGACAATTCTGATAATTGATGATGATGACGACTTGCGCGAAACCTTGTGTGAACAGTTTGAATTATACGAAGAATTTTTAACCCTATCGGCAGCCAATGCGACCGAGGGCATCAATACGGCCAAGAATGAACGGGCTGATCTGATCCTGTTGGATGTAGACCTGCCAGACATGGACGGGCGCGAAGCCTGTCGCTTGTTACGCAAAGCTGGGATTGCTGTTCCGGTGATCATGCTAACCGGGGCCAAAACCGACGCGGATCAGATATTGGGCCTAGAATCTGGAGCCAATGATTATGTGCTCAAACCGTTCAAATTTGGTGTGTTGCTGGCCCGAATTCGAGCGCACTTACGTTCGCACGAGCAAAGCGAAGAAGCGGTTTTTACCATTGGACCGTACACGTTTCGCCCCTCAATGAAGCAATTGGTCGGGCCGGATCAGCGCAAAGTTCGTCTAACTGAAAAAGAGACCGGTATTTTGAAATACCTGTACCGGGCTGGCGGCAAGCCAGTGATGCGTGATGAACTGCTACATGAGGTTTGGGGCTATAATGCCAATGTGACGACCCACACACTGGAAACCCACATCTATCGTCTACGTCAGAAAATCGAACCGGATCCCGGCGAGGCGCGGTTGTTATTGACCGAAGCCGGTGGGTATCGCCTCACTCGGTAACAGCCGATTCAATTCTTTTGTAATTAACTCTATTTTGTTGTCATTGCACGGCTTGTCCGGGCAATCCAGCAAGCTTGTCCTCATGAAACAAGATGATCATTGCGCCATGTACTGGATCACCCGGACAAGCCGTGTGATGACAGGCGAGAGTGGTGCTAACGAAACGTGACCCTCTCTAATCGTGTTCAAACGCAAGTGAAATAGGCGCGTGATCAGACGGGCGCTCCCACGAACGACACGCGGTTTTCGCCTCAAACACCGGCTCTGTTTTGCTGGTCGCGCTCTTTTGCAGCGCCTTGGAAAACCAAATGTGGTCTAGCCGCCGGCCACGGTTATGCTTGGTCCAGTCTTTGGAGCGATAACTCCACCACGTAAACAGCTTTTCCGGATCCGGCACACAAAGTCGGGCCATATCGACAAAGTCAAAGCTGTTCAAAACTTGGGTCAATGCTTCGACCTCTACCGGCGTGTGACTGACCACCTTTAGCAATTGTTTATGTGACCAGACATCATGCTCGCCTGGCGCAATGTTAAGATCGCCCACCAAAATGACTTTGGCGCTGGCTTGATCTTTTCGTTTAGCGAAGCTGGTTTGTAACCGATCCAGATAGTCCAGTTTGTGGGCAAATTTTGGGTTGGTCTTTACGTCAGCTTCATCACCACCCGCCGGGATATACAGATTAAGCAGCTCAATGCCGGCGACGGAGGCTCGTTGCGCCCGAGCCTCGCCGCGCTGGCAAACCTCAGGATCCGGCATTTCTTCCAATGGAAGTTTGGAGACAATGGCCACGCCATGCATCCCCTTTTGGCCGCGAATGGCCTGATGCGGATATCCGGCCTTGGCAAAGGCTTTGGCCGGAAATTGCTCGGCCAAGCATTTGATCTCTTGCAAGCACAAAACATCGGGGCCGGTCTCAGCTGCGAACCGCTCGATTTGTGGCAGGCGCAAGCGCACCGAATTTACGTTCCAAGACGTGATTTTCAGAGCCATTTGGGTTCCTGTCAAAAAAGATTAAAGCTTGAGCCGGCAATGCCCACCGGCCAGCGCCCACGATTAAACAAGGACCAACGTAAGATAAACGGGTGGTCCGGCTGTTCTTCATCCATATTCGATAAAATCGCCAAGGCCATGCAGTGGGCGCTTTGCACCACATGACCAACCATGGCGTTTAAGGCTGTTTCGTCAAAATGGGGCGAGTGTTCAAAGTGTTCCATCACGGTGGTGCGGGCAATATCTGAGGCCAGCCCAGAAACCAGTTGCAACAAGGCGGTGGCGCCTTCTTCGCTGGTTAGCGCCAAGGCTTCCATGTGCAAATGGGCGCGTAATTGCTCTTCGGTTTCCCATGCGTCCGGGTCTTCGCCGCTAGCTTCGGCGGCGCCCAACGCCTCTGCCAAATGGACAAGGCGAGCTTGTTCGGCGTGGGGAAATCCTAAGTTTTGCACATAACGTTCTGATAAATCGAGATCGGCCGGATCCAGTTTTTGCCCAATTCGGGAAAACAACGGAGCAGCCGATAGGCTGTCCGCAAAGGCTTTGGCTCGCATCAAATGCGGAATTTCATCGAGCAATTCGGTGTAATTATCGGTCATCAGCCTAGCAATACTGGTTGGCCCAAAGAGTCCAGCGCTGTTTGCACGAACGAAACGGCTTTGTTACCTGTTCCGACCGCCGCGCCGTCGCTCTTCTTCGCGAATAACAAACATCGACTTGGCCAATTGGTTGCCCTCAACAGCTTCGCGCAAGATAAAATCAACTTGGCCGTCAAATGGATTGGTCCAAGTCCAGCCTAAAAAAGCCAATTCTGGTTCGGCAAAAACCAAGGTAAATTCACCGTCAATTTCTTCGTCTGGATCGCTCACGGTTACCCGAGTCTCCTGGGGCAGTTTTTGAATGCCCAACAAGTCCATGCCTCGGGTTAGGTCAAATTTGCGGCGCAGCAAGAATTTATACGGGGTCCATGAAATGCGGACCTGATCGATGGTTTCTAGGTCTTTGTCAATTTGCGCGATATTGCGACCGTCAGCTACGATCAGCAACGGACTTTGATCATACTCAATGCGTAATTTGGCAGGCCGATCCCAATAAAAGGTGCCGGTTTCCATCCGCCCGTTTTCAGCCGTTTGTACAAACTTTCCCTCGATAGACCGAATGGAGCGCACGAATTTATTAAGCCGGGTGATTTCGGCATCCATATCAACAGGGACTGGGGCGGGTTCCGTCGTAGCGGCCTCGGCTGTTTCTGTTTCATCAACATCTTCGGCCAGAATTTCTTCTGGTGAAGGTTCGGATTCGTGTTCAAGGGATTGCGGGGCTTCGTCCTCTGGACCCGTCTGGGCGTCCACGATGGCCTCGGTTTCCGGCTCATCCGCGATCGAATATGGAGCCAACGAAAAGACGCTGATGGTCAGGGCAAGGAACACAGATTTCATTGTACTATCCTGTTGTGAACCGGAACCATGAAGCAGCTCCGCGACCAAAATGAGGCAGGCCTGTTCAGAGCCGGTTCATGGTCTCCCATAGATCGGACTATTCGGGAAGCAGGATTTCGCGCTTTCCTGCATGATTGGCAGAGCTTACCATGCCTTCGTCTTCGAGGCGCTCCATCAAAGTCGCGGCGCGGTTATAGCCGATCTGCAACCGTCTTTGCAGGTAAGAGGTCGAAGCCTTGCGGTCGCGGGCAATAATCGCCACCGCTTTGTCAAACAAATCATCGCCGGTGGAAACGCCGCCAAACCCGCCGCTTTCATCTCCGCCGACTTCTTCGACCGTTATGTCTTCCACATAAACCGGCGCACCTTGTTTCTTGAGAAAAGACGCAACTCGTTCCACTTCCTCATCAGAAACGAACGGCCCGTGCAAGCGGCGAACCCGACCGCCACCAGCCATGAACAACATATCGCCCATGCCGAGTAATTGCTCTGCGCCTTGGTCGCCCAAAATGGTCCGGCTGTCGATTTTTGAGGTAACCTGAAAACTAATCCGGGTCGGAAAGTTAGCTTTGATCGTGCCAGTGATCACATCAACCGAGGGGCGCTGGGTGGCCATGATCACATGAATACCGGCGGCGCGGGCCATTTGTGCGAGACGTTGCACTGCGCCCTCAATGTCCTTGCCGGCCACCACCATCAGGTCAGCCATTTCGTCAATGACCACCACGATGAACGGCATGTGTTCTAGCTCTAGCTCTTCTGTCTCGTAGATCGGCTGGCCGTTTTCCTGATCATATCCGGTCTGTACGGTGCGGTTCAGCTTTTTGCCCTTTTTGGCAGCTTGCTCGACCATGGCATTATATCCGGCCACGTTGCGAACTCCCAGCTTGGACATTTTCTTGTAACGCCCTTCCATCTCGCGGACGGTCCAGCGCAATGCAGAAACCGCCTTTTTGGGATCGGTCACCACTGGGGCCAATAGGTGCGGAATGCCGTCATAGATCGACAATTCGAGCATTTTGGGATCAATCATGATGAACCGGCATCGATCCGGTCCATGACGATACAGCAATGAGAGGATCATCGAATTGACCCCGACCGACTTGCCAGAGCCGGTGGTGCCGGCGATTAACATGTGCGGGAAGCGAGCTAGATCGGCGATAAACGGCTCGCCGCCAATGGTCTCGCCCAAGGCCAACGGCAAACTGGCTTTGGACTTTTCAAACTGCGACGAAGAAACCGTATCGCGGAAAAACACAGTTTCGCGTTTGGCATTGGGTAGCTCAATACCAATTACATTGCGACCCGGGATCACCGCGACCCGACAAGCAATGGCGCTCATCGAGCGGGCAATATCGTCGGACAGGGCAATCACTCGCGAAGATTTCAGGCCCGGCGCAGGTTCCAGCTCATAGAGGGTAACCACTGGGCCGGGCTGCACATGAACGATTTGGCCGTTAATCCCAAAATCACCCAGAACCGATTCCAGCAATTCAGCATTTTGGCGCAGACCCGTCTCATCAACGGCCCGCGAGCGGACGGTCGGTTCGGTCAGCAAATCCAGATGGGGTAGTTCAAAATCAGAGGTTTTGACAAATGGCATATCCAGTTGCTTTTCCCGCGCGGCGCGGGTTCCGGTTTTGCGTTTTGGCTTGGCAGCAACTTTAGTTTTGGTTTTTCGCGGCAAAGGCTTGGCCCGGGTCTTTCGGGCCGGTTTTAATTTGGGAACTTCTTGTTCTGAGTTTCGCAGGCGGGCGATCTGGCTGGCAGCCCGCGCGGCTAGATTAGAGACCGTCTCACCAACCCGTAAGGCGTCTTCTCGGCGTAAGGCAAAAGCCCAGACAAAACCGCTTAAGGCTAAAAACAGGGATAAAAACCCAAGGGCTGCGCCGCTAAACGGCCCGCCCAAAAACTGATGAACCGGCAGATAAATCACATCGCCCAACAAACCGCCTAGCCCAGTGGAAAACGGCCAAGCGACCGGAACTGGCAGCGCGGAAGCCGCGACAGAAAGTAGAGCGGACGCACCCAACGCAGCCCACACCTTGGAGCGCGCAAACAGGCTGGAGCGATAGGGCCGCAGCAATCGCACCGCACCCCAGATCACAAAACACAGCGCAAAAGCATAACCGCCCCACCCGACAAGCTGCAAAGCAAGATCAGAGGCATAGGAACCAGCCAGACCAAACAAATTGGTGACGTTTTGACCCGATGACGTATTCCACGATGGGTCCAGCGCTGCATGGTCAAACAGGGCGCCAAATAAGAAAACCCCAAAGGCCAAGAAGAACGCGCCGCTGAGGCGCATTTGGACCGTTCGGGGAATGATCTGGCTTAACCGAAACCCGGCATGATCTTGAGAATAGGATATTTCCGCCATAAAAAGTCTCGCCCATAATATAAAGCCAGCCTTAACCTAGTCAGAAGTGGTAAAGGTTTATTAATTTTTGCAAGAAAAACCCCAGCCTAACCCGTAAGAAACGGTTTCCTCCCCTGCTTGCGGGGGAGGACAAGGCGGTTTCGTAAAAGGCAAAAACCTTGCGCCTACCCTGTGGCAATCTGGCGGCATAAAAAGGCTGACCCGCACCGACAAACCGGTTAGCTTGCCGCCATGGAAGATGCAAAACAAAACTTTGATGTCGCCATTGCCGGCGGCGGTCTGGTCGGACTGACCTGTGCCTTGGCGCTGGAGAGTGCAGGTCTGCGGGTCATGGTGATTGACCCTCTTCCCTTTGAGAGCCAATTGGCCAGCAGTTTTGATGGCCGTTCGTCGGCCATTTCCTTTGCTAATATGCGAATGCTGCGGGCTTTGGGCGTCAAGAAACGCCTCGGCAAAAATATCGGTCCGATTAACCAGATACTGGTTAGCGATGGCCGCGCCCCGGACGGCCTACGAGCCGGTGGGGCTGGGCCGATGCTGTTGCATTTTGATCGGGACGAGCTGTCTGGCGACGACGAGGGCGAGCCGCTCGGTTGGATGGTCGAAAACCGCTATATGCGAATGGCACTGCTTGATGAAGCGCGCCAGCGCGAAAACATCGTACTGTCCCCAGAAACCAAAATTGCCAACAACACCCGGACCGATGCGGGCTGGCAGGTCAAGTTAGACAATGGACAGCAGATTAGCGCGCAATTGCTGGTTGGGGCCGAAGGGCGCAACTCGCCCTTGCGCCAGCAAACCGACATTCGCACCCACAATTGGGGTTATAATCAATGGGGCGTGGTCGCCACGATTGAGCACGAATTAGATCACCAAGGCATCGCCCACGAAAACTTCCTGCCCACCGGGCCGTTTGCAATCCTGCCTTTATCCGGGCGCAGGTCATCACTGGTCTGGACCGAAAAACCAGCATCAGCCCAATACTTAAAGACCTGTAGCGAGGAATTTTTTCAAGCCGAACTGGAGCGTCGGTTTGGTGACTTCTTAGGCAAGCTCACGCCGTGCGGGCCACGTTGGGCCTATCCACTGACCTTGATGGCGGTCGAGCAATATACTGCGCCCGGTTTGGTGCTGGTTGGTGATGCAGCGCATGGCATGCATCCGATTGCCGGGCAGGGCTTTAACGCTGGGATTCGCGATGCGGCAGTATTGGCCGATGTATTGGCCGACACGGCGCGGGCCGGTCTGGATGTGGCCGATGCCACGGCCTTAAAAACCTACGAGCAACGTCGGCGTTTTGACAACGCCTCTCTGTTGGCGGCAACCGACGTGTTTGTGCGGGTGTTCTCGAACGACATTACGCCCATTCGCCATTTGCGCGGGCTGGGCATGGGTGTAGTTGATGCAATAGGTCCATTGCGGCGATTTTTTGCTAGCGAAGCCGGGGGCGGCATTGGTCCGCTGCCTAATTTGTTGCGCGGTGAACTGCCTTAACCTGCCGCAGGTTTTGCGCGCAAACGGGCGCTATCGACCAAGATGACCAGCACGGTTGCAAAATAGATCAGCGACACGGACAATGGCAACAAGGTCATTCTGGCTTCGGGCATCATTGTCCAGATGGCAAAAGCCACCAACGCCCGCATAATGGAATGAGCCGAGAACAATGCGGTTCGTCCATACATCCAGCCAATTACCGGCCAATGGATCGATAGACCGATCGCCAAGATCAGGATGGCCAGTTCGGGCGCGATTTGCATGGCGGCGACCAACATCGGCCAAAACAACAACATGCTGATAAAGGCTGGTATCAACAGGCTGCTTAAAACCTGTTTATCCTTCATAAAATTGTTTTTGAAAAGTTTGGCGAACAGCAAGGCCAATGGGAAAATGGCCCCGGTACCAAACAGCGCCGCCATGAACCAGCTTTGCATCGGCAAAACAAACCCGAGGCCAGCCAAAGCCAGCCAGTACACCGCACCAGACAAGGGGATGGGAAACCCACCGCGCAGCCGGGCATATGCCCCGAGACGTTCTTTTTTTAAGGCTGCGGCTAATTCAGTTGTGTTCATTTGGTCAAATTCCTTGCTTCGCCCTCTAACATGATCGGCACGCCATCACGGATCGGAAAGGCTAATTTGGCTTTTTTGGAGATCAGTTCCTGTGCGTCCCGGTCATAGACCAACGGCCCATGGGTGATTGGGCAAACCAGGAGTTCCAACAACTTTGGATCTGGCTCACGCGGTTCGGGGTTCTCAGCTTGGCTCATGTTACGTTTTCCATCAGGTAAATAACAAGGAAGACAGTTGCCGCCGCCCTTTGGCGGTGATCTCGGAGGTGGGTCCAGCTGCTTCAAACAATTTCAACAGCATTTTTCGTGCCGCTTGATCGTTCCAGTTCAGATCAGTCTCCAAAATCACAAAGAGCGCATCCATGGCTTCGGCCATTTGACCCTTGCCGGACAAGGCTTCGGCCAAAGCAAACCGAGCCGCAAAATCAGCCGGGCCTGCCTCAACGGCGCGTAGCAATGGGGTTAACTCTTCATCGGAGGGAGCGTTTTCAATCAATTCCAATGCGCCGCGCACCGCGACAATGGCGCTGTGCTGTTGATCCGCTTCGGTCACCATTTCCAGTACGTTTTTGGCACCGGCCACATCGTCATTGGCTAGATAAACCCGGGCCATGCCAGCCAAAGCCTCCGGACTTTGCCCGTCCAGCCCAAGCGCTGCCGCATAATCTTGCGCCGCACCGCCTAAATCACCCAGATCCAGCGACTTTTCGGCCCGTGCCACGAGTTCCAACACTTCCTTGCCAACATCTGCATCGCCGGTCAGTCGGTCGATAAAGGCTTGCAGTTCACTTTCGGGCAAGGCTCCGGCGAAGCCGTCTACCGGCTTGCCGTCCTTGAACCCGAACACGGCCGGGATCGAGCGCACTTGCAATTGTCCTGAAATGCTTGGGTTTTCATCCACATTGATTTTGACCAACCGAACCTTGCCAGCCGCTTTGGTCACCAGCTTTTCCAGCGCCGGACCCAATTGCCGACACGGGCCGCACCACGGCGCCCAGAAATCAACAATTACCGGAATGGTTTTGGAAACTTCCATGACGTCGGCCATAAATCCGGCATCGCTGCCATCGATGATCAGGTCTGGGCTGGATGGGCGATCGGTGGGCGTTTCCATGGGTACAATGCCTGTCTGGTTGAATTGGAGTTGATCAAATGGCCCTAATTGCTCGGCAAAACAAGGGTGGCAGCGCCATCTTGTTGTGCGGCAAAATTGACCACAAGCGGTTCGTGGCCGGTGGCCCGGGCAAATTTAAGCAGCGCACCGGGTGAAATGGCCGTGGTCGCATCATTCTTTAAGGGATGAAAATTGACCGGATCGCAAGCCAACAACGCTGCGTCCAACACAAAAGTTACTTGCCCTTCGTCATCATTTATCAGCGCAAAAGCGGTAACGGAGCCGGGCGTCACCCCCAACACCTGCTCCATCAGTTCGGCCTTGCCAAATGACAAGCGGGCGCACCCCAATGCTTTGTGCAACTGATTGAGGATAATTTGGGTTTCCCCCAGCGCCGAAAGCAAAAACAGCTTTCCTTTCTTGTCTTTCAAGAACAGATTTTTGCTGTGGCCCCCCGGTAAAGCGGTCTTGATGTCGGCGCCTTCTTCGACCGTAAAGATCGGGCGATGTTGTTTGGTTTTGTGCGAAATGCTCAGATTATCCAGAAAAGCAAACAAGGAAATGCGGTCGGCTGGCATCTAATTATCCAAAAGCTGATGAAAGTTCAAAACCATGTCTTGCATTGCTGCCCAGTTTACGCAATAAGGCGCGCCTGTCTGGTCTTGAACTAGGCAGAACCCCAATTGGATGCGGGCGTAGCTCAGGGGTAGAGCGAAACCTTGCCAAGGTTTAGGTCGTGAGTTCGAATCTCATCGCCCGCTCCAGTTTTTCTTCTCTTTTTGAATTTGGTCGCCAGTATGCTATGGCTTTTGTGTGGTTGCGGGCCGACCAAAAGGTTGGCTGGGCGCAAAGACGGTTTTGTGGTAATATAGCGCGCGCCGCCCCAAAGCTTTGGGAAAACAGTCTTGGAGAGAAAGCCATGGTAAACCAACAAAACCGGTTCTTTATTGGAGCGCTGGTTACAATTTGCATGTTTTTGCTGGTGGTTCGTCCGGGTTTAGCCGGGGATGATTTATCTCTTTCCCAATTGGAGGGTGATTGGACCGCTGCAGCGGACCCGTCTGGTGACGGTCTGACCGGAGCTTTGAGCTGGCACCCTGCATTTGGGGGCAAATTTTATCTGGTTGATTACCGGCTCAGCAAAGCCAACGGGGACAGCCAAATTGTTGTCTTTCACGGATTGGCTTATTACAAAAATGAGGCAGGTCCAGCCCTGTCAGCTTTTTGGGCCGATAGCAATGGAGACCTTCTGCCGATTCAAGCCGAGCTTGAAGGGTCCGCTTTGATGGCTAATTGGGGTGAGCTTGGTGGCAAACGGGGACGAACCCGGTACGTTTTGACTACATCGGAAAAACTGGTCGTTACCGATTGGATCGAAAAGGATGGTTCTTGGAAACAGTTTCGTCAGGTGGAGTACAAGAAAAACGACAAAAGAAACGATTCGGAAAAAACTGAGTCGCATGTTACCGGAATTGATGGTCTTTTTCCCCGGGCAAGAGGTCCAGATAAACTGGTCAGCGTCCCGCAAACTAAGGGTGTCGAGGTAAGGTTCGAGCTAAAGACCTATCCAAATGGTCGGTTTGCCCGAATTGCTGAGCCGGAAGGGAATCCGGTTGAGCCTTGGGAACCAAAAAAGTAGAGTTCTAGTTCAATGAAACAACCAGAACCGGCCCTCTATATTGATGCCGATGCCTGTCCGGTGCGCGGTGAGGTGTTCAAGGTGGCCGCGCGCCACTCGGTGCCAACTGTGGTGGTCAGCAATGCGTTTTTGCGCATTCCGCGCCATCCGCTGGTCAGCCAGATCGTGGTGGCCGAAGGTCCGGACGTGGCTGATGACTATATTGCCGAACGGGTCGATGATCGGTCGGTTGTGATCACGGCTGATATTCTGCTGGCCGAACGCTGTTTGAAATCAGATGCCACTGTGCTGGCTCCAAACGGCAAGCCGTTCACCAAAGACAGCATTGGCGGCCAAGTGGCGACCCGGGCGTTGATGAACGATTTGCGGGTTGGCATTGGCAGCGAAAACATTGGTGGCCCAGCGGCGTTTACGCCAGCCGACCGTAATCGGTTTTTACAAAACCTGCACGAAGCGGTGGTGCAATTGCTTCGGGCTTGAGGCGAGAGGCTTGAAGCCCCTATTCCAGTCGTAACGCCTGATCGGCTCCATGGGCCGGTCTTTGCCACACGAATACCGCTTGCCGATCCTTCGAGGCTCCCTTTGGTCGCACCTCAGGATGAGGTAGGTTTTGAAACGAACCGAACCCACATCACCCACCTCATCCTGAGGTGCCGCGAAGCGGCCTCGAAGGATCGGCAAGCGGTAGAGGGTCCAGTCTTGGCTTGTGCCAATTGTCATTTTTTATTGTCACGCCACAGGCACCGCACACAATAAAAGGACAATAAGCCGACAGACCTCGGACACACATTGACGCTAAAATGACAATGAAATCACACTCATTGACAGTGTTTGATGCTTAGTTTTTCCGTTTTGTTTTGGTTTGTTCCCGGTCGTGCTGGCTTTGATACAATGGGCATGTAAAGCGGTTCTTTTCGGCTCCCTTTCGGCTTTTTTATATTGTAAATCAATGGGTTAGAAAGCCGCCACACTAAGTGGTGCATAAAAAGTCAATGGGCAAAGTCCCTTAATCCAACGCCTTTTCCTCGGCAAAACCGTGCTGCCAGACCAAACGATTTCTTTTTTAAGCCCAAAACTCACCCTTATCGGATAAAAACCACATAGCGGGTGGTTTTGCCGGCCAGCTCATAAGATGGCTTTGGCAGATCGTCTGGTAAAGTTGCCAAGCGCGGCCATTTAACGGCTACTCGTTTTTGCGCGCAGCCCAACGCAGAACGGATCAGTTGGCCTGCATCCGGGTCTTCGCCGACAATTTGGCGCAAATCGCGCATCGGTTGTTTGACCAGAGCCGATTTGGTCCGGGCCGGGTGCATTGGATCAATGTAAACGGTCTCCGGGGCAAGATCAGGCAATAACGTGATGGCATCGTCCATTAGCAGGGTAATTCTGGAAGCAGGCTCTGCCAGTAACGGATCAGCCGCCCGCGCTGCGTCGAGAGCGCGTTGTAGGGCGGCGTGGATCGGCGCGGCCCGCTCGATCAGTGTAACTTTAGCGCCCAAATGGGCTAGCAAAAATCCGTCACGGCCCAACCCGGCCGTAGCATCGACAATGTCCGGCGTTCGGCCTTTGGTCAGGCCCAATGCCTTGGCCAGCGCCAACCCACGACCGCCGCCATGAGTTAGGCGATGGCGAAAGGCGGCATCGGTAAAGCTAATGCTCGGAACGGGTAGACTTGGTTTCAACGAAACAGCGATCCCAAAATGCCGCGAACCAATTTGCGGGTGACTTGGGTGCTGGCGGTGCGAATAGCCGATTTTAGGGCTGCTTCACCGATGCTTTGCCGCCGGGAAGTGCGCCGACGTGTGCCAGCCCTGCGAGCCGGTCGCTTGGTTCGCATTTCAGCCCGTTTTTCCTTCTTGGCTTTCTCTGCTTCCTTTTCGGCAATTTTGGCGGCTTTTTCCTTACGAATGGCTAGGTTTTCATAGGCCGAATCACGATCAATATCGGTGTCATAAACTCCGGCCACCGGCGAAGCGGTTTGCACTTCGTCGCGCTCTTCTTGTCCAGCCGGACCCAAGCGCGAAGAGGGCGGTCGGATCAAGGTGCGCGCCACCATGGAAGGGCGGCCCTTTTTGTCGAGGGTTGAAACTAAGGCTTCGCCAATCCCCAGTTCGGTAATGGTGGTTTCCGTATCAAATGCCGGGTTGGGCCGAAAGCTCTGGGCCGCCGCTCTGACCGCTTTGCGTTCATTTGGGGTATAGGCCCGAAGCGCATGTTGGATGCGGTTGCCCAATTGGGCCAGTACCGATTCAGGGATATCTCGCGGGTTTTGGGTGACAAAATAAACCCCAACTCCTTTGGAGCGGATCAATTTGACCACTTGTTCGATTTTCTCGAGCAAAGCCTTGGGGGCGTGTTTGAATAACAGGTGGGCTTCGTCGAAGAAAAAAACCAATTTGGGAATTTCCGGGTCGCCAACTTCGGGTAATTCTTCAAACAATTCCGAGAGCAGCCATAACAGGAAAATCGAATACAGCCGAGGGTTCTGGATCAATTGGGTGGCGTCCAAGATATTGACAAATCCCCGGCCAAAATCGTCGGTCCGCATAAAGTCTTTCAAAGAAAGTGCCGGTTCGCCAAAAAAAGTCTCGGCCCCTTCGCGGTGCATGACCAGCAATCGGCGTTGGATCGCGCCAACACTGGCCCGGGTGACATTGCCGTATTCAGCCGAAATATCACGGGCATTATCGGCCATAAAAACCAACAAAGAGCGTAGGTCTTTCAGATCAAGCAGTAACAGGTTTTCCCGGTCGGCAATTTCAAAGCCAATGGTCAATACGCCTTCTTGGGTTGGGTTCAGGTCCATCAAGCGGGCCAGTAAAACCGGACCCATTTCGGCAATTGTGGTTCGAACCGGATGGCCTTTGTCGCCAAAGATATCCCAAAAAATTACTGGTGCTGCTTCGTAAGAAAAATTGTCAAAGCCAATTTTGTGCGCTCTGGACAGTAACTTGTCGTGCAGTTTGTGGTCGGTCGAGCCAGGCACACAAAGCCCGGATAAATCGCCCTTCACATCGGCGCAAAACACCGGCGTTCCCGCCTCAGCAAAGCCTTGGGCCAGAATCTGTAACGTAACGGTCTTGCCGGTACCTGTGGCACCGGCAACCAGCCCATGGCGGTTGGCCGCACGAAGCAGCAAGTTTTGCGGACTACCATCATCTGCGCCGCCAATAAAAAGAGTTTCGCTCATTGCTGGTTTCCTAGCTTGTTTCTTTGCTCAAATTTCGGGCAGAATACGGGTAATCGTATAAAACAGGCAATGGCCGAGGATACAGAAAAATGGATACAGCAACCCGCTCCGGCATCATGATCTTGGCCAGCGCTGCGGTGATCTTCGCGCTTTATTGGTTTCGCGACGTGTTGGCCCCGTTTGCGCTGGCGGTGTTCCTATGGTTGGTCATTGATGGGTTTTCCGAGATGATCGAAAACTCGCTCAGAATTATCCCTCGTTGGCTTGCCCTGACCTTGGCCTTGTTGGTGGTGGGGATCGGTATCGCAGTGATCGGCGTGGTGATCATCGACACCGCCAATGGCATGGTGTCCCACTCTGGCGACTATGAGGCCCGCTTGAACCAGTTGGTCTCTTCCATTTATAGTGCATTTAGCACAAATGCCCCACCCACCGTGGACCAATTGTTGGTTCGGGCCAATCCAGCGCGGTTTCTGGCCGATATTGCCCAAGCCCTGCAAAGCCTGACTTCGGATGCGCTATTTGTGGCGGTCTATATTGGGTTCTTATTTGGGGCGCAGTCCAATTTTGGGGCCAAACTCATCGCCATGTTTCCTGATCCTGAAAAATATGCCAATGCCAAAGCGTTGGCTGGGTCCATGCGCGTAGCGATTGAAAAATACTTGTGGGTACAAACCGTAACGGCAGCGGCAACGGCATTTGGTTCTTGGGTTGTAATGAAGTTTGTCGGGGTCGATCAGGCGCTTTTTTGGGCTTTTGTGATCTTTCTGCTGAATTATGTGCCCACCATCGGGCCGATTATTGGCACGGTTTTGCCGGTGATGTTTGTTCTGGTTCAGTTCGAAACCTATTGGCAACCAGCCGTTGTTGCGGCTGGGGTTGGGTTTTTCCAGTTTTCAATCGGCACCTTCCTGCAACCCAGAATGCAAGGCGACAGCATGAATTTGTCTACGTTGGTGGTGATTCTCACCTTGTCAATTTGGGGGGCCATTTGGGGCATTCCCGGCATGTTTCTGTCGGCCCCATTGACTGTCATGTTGATGATGGTGCTGGCGCAATTTACCGGTACCAGATGGATTGCCATTTTGCTGTCGATGGACGGGCATCCAGAAAAGGGCTTAACGCTTGGCCCGAAGCCCGGCCTTTGATGACCAACTTTTGACCCTGATCACACGTATGTGAACTTGCGTTGCCCAAACGTGAGAAGTCAAAAGCATAAATGCTCGCTAGTTTGGGTTTGTCGCATTTGGCGACAAACTTGGGATTTCGGGACGAATTACCTAAATTTAGTTCAGGTCGGCGCGTGCGCCCCCCAGCCTGCATAGCGAGACCTGTTTCGGGTCGCCGGACACTGTCCCCGTTCGGCGACCCACCTCCCTTTCAAGACGAAAATTCAGCTACAAAATTAGGGCTTGCGAAGATGATGCAAACCCCGTTATTCCTGTACCTACTGACGATCTATAGGCCCGAAAGGGCAAAGATGCTCAAAGCGATCTGTCTTTGGGTTGGCGCCGATCCAGGAGGGTTTTATGAGCGCAAATAACGGCAGTCATCTCGCATTTCAGGCTAAGGAATTTCTGACGCTGGCGCAAAGCGCCGCAGGTAAAGCCTTGCAAACCAATGGCGATTTGACAGATGCAACCAATTACTTTTTGGCGGGCATACAAGAAAGCGCTGTCGCCGACGACCTACAAGGCATATCGATGAAAGATGCGCTGGCCATGGCCAGCACTTTGTGGGTTTTTGGCGAAGTTCGTAAGCCCGGAGAAACCTTGGCTCGGATTATCCCGGGATTGGGCGAAAACGATGTGCCAGTTGGTCGTGACGTGCTGGAAATTTTCACCGGCGACAAACCGTTTTTAGTCGATTCTGTTATGGGCGAGCTTTCGCGCCAAGGCGTCCAAACCCGGGCGATGTTTCATCCGGTTATTGATCTAGGTCGCGGCGATGATGGGTTGCGTTCTAATGAGGCTCCGGTCATTCGCGAATCGATTATTCAGGTTCATATGGAGCCGTTGGGTACGGATAAAAAACAGGACGTGCTGGAAGACATTCGCGCTACTTTGTCCGATGTTGAATTGGCAACCGGCGACTGGATGGCGATGCGCGAAGCCATGAACCGGGCCATTGAAGAATTACACAATGCCCCGTCTGCTGCGCCAGAAGAGGAAGTGGCGGAATGTATCGAGTTTTTACGCTGGTTGCGCGATGAACATTTTGCCTTTTTGGGTTCGCGGCAATACGTGTTTCCTACGGACGTCAAAGGCAATTTGATCAATGCCGAACCAGATGTAGTCCCGGGTACCGGTTTGGGTATTTTGCGCCGGGATGAGGCTAATGTGCTTCGTAAAGGTTCCGAGCCATCCCTTTTGGCGCCAGCCACGCAAGAGTTTCTAAATAATCCGACGCCGTTGATTGTGGCAAAATCTAATATGCGCTCCCGAGTGCATCGACAGGTCTATATGGATTATATCGGGGTGAAACGCTGGCGCGCAGATGGGCAGGTTATTGGCGAAACCCGCTTTGTCGGCCTGTTTACGGCTGAAGCCTATGACCGCATGGCGCGTGATGTACCATTGATCCGAAGAAAAGTCCGGCGCGTTCTGATGCGGGCGCAAC
Source organism: Robiginitomaculum sp. (assembly GCA_021776555.1). Taxonomy (GTDB): domain Bacteria; phylum Pseudomonadota; class Alphaproteobacteria; order Caulobacterales; family Maricaulaceae; genus Robiginitomaculum_B. The sequence continues at coordinate 8,250 of JAJFFR010000208.1, read as the reverse complement.
GCGGCGCGGCCAACCATAATGCCAAGCGCTTGCAAAACATTGTGGAAAACTACCCAAGGGATGAGTTGTTCCAGATCAATGAGACCGAATTACTAGATATTTCCCGGGGTATTTTACATCTGTTTGATCGCCCAAGGCCGCGCATTTTTGTTCGCCGTGACCAATTCAATCGTTTTGTTTCAGTTTTCGTATTTGTTCCACGGGAACGGTACAACACTCGAATGCGTGAAAACGTCGGCGAAATGTTGCGCAAGGCCTATGGTGGGCGCTTGTCCGCCTATTACCCGCATTTTGGTGAAGGGCCGTTGGCCCGGGTCCACTTTATTATCGGATTGGACCCCAAAAATCATTTGGACCCGGATCCGGACGATTTGGAGCTTCAGCTGGTTGAAATGGCCCGCTCGTGGCACGACCGGTTGGAAACCCGCGCCCGAGAGGCCAAGGTTTCTAAACAAATTCACCAGCGCCTGCCCGCATATCGACAAGCCTTTACGGCTGCCTACCGTGAAGCTTTTGGGGCAAAACAAGCGGTTGGCGATGTTTTGAAAATTGAAGAGCTAAGCGCAGAAAATGGCTTGGTGGCACACGTTTATCGGATGAAGCAAGATGGCCCGGCGGCCTTGCGAGTAAAGTTATACCGTCGGGGCGAATGTTTGCACCTGTCAGCAATGATGCCGATGTTCGAAGAAATGGGCTTGAACGTCCTGACTGAGGCTAGCTATCCCATTCGCCGTAAAGACCAGAAAGTTGTCTGGGTTCATGCCTTTGAAATGGTTCGCGCCGATGGCGAGCCGGTTGATTTATCAACCATCCGTCAGCCGGTCGAAGATGCATTTGTTGCGGTGTGGTCCGGGAAATCCGAAAATGACGGGTTCAACCAGTTGATTTTGTCGCTCGGGGTTGATTGGCGCTCTGTGGCGTTTTTGCGAACTTGTGCCAAATACCGCCAGCAAACCGGACTGGACCCTAGTCAGTTTGTACAAGAAGAGGCGTTAGCAGAAAGCCCAACGATCGCAAAACAATTGCTCGACTTGGCTCATACCCGGTTTCATCCGACAGCCCATAAAACCCTGAAAGCTCGCAAAAAAGCCCAAGATAAACTCATTGAGCAAATTCTGCTCAATCTGGACAGTGTAGCAAGTTTGGAGCACGACAAGGTCTTGCGGCGTTTGATGCGGCTGATCTGCGCTGTGCAGCGCACCAGTTTCTACCAAACCGATAAAGACGGCGCAGCATTGCCCCGGATCTCCATCAAAATTGCTAGCCGCGAACTGACTACCGTTCCGGCACCAAAGCCATATCGCGAAATCTTTGTCTGGTCGCCGTCGGTTGAGGGGGTCCATTTGCGATTTGGCCCTGTAGCACGCGGCGGCTTGCGTTGGTCTGATCGGCGCGATGATTTTCGCACTGAAGTGCTGGGCTTGGTCAAAGCACAACAGGTAAAAAATTCGGTAATTGTGCCGGTTGGCTCCAAAGGGGGGTTCTTTCCAAAACAGCTCCCGAAAACCGATGACCGGGATGCTTTCCTAAAAGAAGGGGTCCGTTCTTATAAGGTTTTCATTTCGGGTCTGCTCGATATCACCGACAATCTGGATGCCAATGCCAAGGTGGTGCCGCCGAAAAACACAGTGATCTGGGACGGCGAAGACCCGTATTTGGTGGTGGCGGCAGACAAAGGTACGGCAACCTTTTCTGACATCGCAAACGGGCTGGCCGATGAGTATGGATTTTGGCTAGGGGATGCGTTTGCCTCTGGCGGCTCGGTTGGCTATGACCACAAAAAAATGGGCATAACGGCGCGCGGGGCATGGGAAGCAGTCAAGCGGCATTTTCGTGAAATGGGCAAAGACATTCAAACCGAAGATTTTTCGGTCATCGGAATTGGCGACATGTCAGGCGATGTGTTCGGCAATGGCATGTTGTTGTCGAAGAAAATCCGTCTGTTGGCGGCGTTTGATCACCGGGATATTTTCATTGACCCGGACCCGACCGACACCGAAACGAATTGGGCGGAACGCAGAAGGTTGTTTGATTTACCGCGTTCCAGTTGGAAAGAGTACAATCAAGAACTGATCTCTAAGGGTGGGGGCATTTTTGCCAGATCAGCCAAATCAATCCCAATGTCGCCCGAGATGCAGAAATTGACCGGCCTAACCGTTTCCGAAGTTACGCCAACCGAGTTGATGTCAGCGTTGTTAAAAGCCGAAATTGAACTGCTGTGGTTTGGCGGGATCGGCACCTATATCAAGTCAGATGAAGAGCAGAATTGGGAAGCGGGCGACAAAGCAAATGATACGATCCGGGCTAATGCGGATCAGGTCCGAGCCAAAGTAATTGGTGAGGGAGCCAATTTAGGTATTACCCATCGTGGCCGGATTGTCTTTGGAGCCAAGGGTGGTCGGGTCAATGCAGATTTTGTCGATAACTCGGCTGGTGTTGACACATCAGACAACGAAGTGAATTTAAAAATTCTTTTGAACAGCGCCGTTCAAAGTGGCAAATTAAGCGTTGAGCAACGCAATGAAGTGTTGGCCAGCATGACCGATGATGTGGCGGCCCATGTGTTGGATCACAATTACCAGCAAACCTTGGCGTTATCACTGGCTGAGTTCAGTGCGCAAAAAGACATGGATGCCTATGGTCGGTTTATGGAGCATTTGGAAGGGCAAGACCGGTTGGACCGCGAAGTCGAGTTTTTGCCAGACAGTGACGAGGTGCTGACGCGCCAAGAAAACGGCCCAGGAATGACCCGACCAGAGATCGCCACCTTGATGGCATATGCCAAAAACACACTTATCGATGATCTGGTCGCCGGCAGAGCACCGGATGACCCACACTTTGAAGGGATGCTACAGAACTATTTCCCTAAAGGGGTGCATGCGTTTGAAGATGAGCGAAAAGCCCACCGACTGCGCCGGGAAATTGTCGCAACGGTATTAGCCAATGACATGATCGACCGGGGTGGGCCAACCTTTCCCTATCGATTATCTGGCAGCGCCGGGGTTGGACCCAACACAGCGGCTTTATGTTTTGAGGGAGTTCGGCAATTATACGGGTTTGAGGCGTTGGTGGCTCAGGCTAATGATCTGGACAACAAGATCAGCACCAAAGCCCAATATGCCCTGCACGGCGAAATTATGCAGGTCTTGCGGCGTCAGAGCTATTGGTTGGCCCGGCGCAGTAAAATGCTGGACGATGGGTTGGGTGCTTTTTTGGGTAAATATAGCTCCGGGATCGAGGCGCTTGGCGAGAATATCAGCAAATATCTTTCTGCTTACGAAATTGAAAACGCTAGTCGCCGGGCGCAGGGTTTGGAAAAAACCGGTGTGCCGCGTGATTTGGCCAAAAAGGTTGGGTACTTGCGGACTTTGATTTCTGGTAGCGATGTGATTGATCTGTCTTTGCAGGAAAACTGGTCGTTATTGTCCGTTGCCTGTTTGTATCACGGCTTTGGCGATGTGTTCTGGTTCGACCGGTTGCGCGGTGCGGCTAGTTCATTAGAGGCCGTTGACCGTTGGGACCGGTTGGCAGTGCGTCGGTTGATCGAAGATTTTTATCGTGCCCAGCAACGCCTAACCCGCGCCGCAATGGCACACATTTCGTTATCGCCGACTGAACTTGGCGATGGTCGCGAAAATCCGGACCGAAAATGGGCCGGGCAAGCCTTGGGTTCCTTTGTGTCGGTCAATGCTAATGCCGTAGAGCACGCACATGCGGCGCTTGAGGAGTTGGACCGGGGACAATGGACCTTGGCTAAATTGGCAATTGCCAACACACAAATGCGCGAACTCTCCGTAAATGCTGTCAGTTAGCCGCCTGGTTTACGGTGCGTCTTGATGGATCGCGCGCTGTTCCAGATTTAGAGTCTGGGGCAGCGTTTGTTGTTGGGTGGGGCCAAACCGCAACCCAAAGCCGTATGTTGGTTCTTCGGAACAACCACCAGCCCCGAAGGTAACCAACAGCAACCCTCGGTTTTCCGGCATGGCCTGTAGGGTCATTGGGCCAATGCATGTGGTCATGACGGCGCGCTCGGCGATAGCTGGCGCAATTTGGGCCGAGTTTGCATTTCCGGTTGGTGCATTGGGTTGTGCGGCCAAAAACCCGACAAGTAAGAAAGCTAAAATTTTACTGAGCATGATGTGTCCCTCACAGAGCTGCTGGTTGGCTTAATCAGGTTTCGATGTCGCGAAAGTCGCGGCGTAATTTCCATTCTTTGGAAGTTACCGAACGCTCCAGATCGGCCAAACGGTCGTCTAGATCCCGAAACTGATAGCGAAGATTGGAAAAGGTGGTGTGGGGCTGGCGTTCCACGCCACGCCAAAACGCATCTTCTTCCGGCTTCAGCTCTGGTAAATTTTCAACACAGTGCCGGGTTGGCATCATAAAGTAGGCGACGAAATAAGCCATGATCGAAAGCGGCCCTAGGATAAACAGGGAGATCACCCACCCCAAGCGAACCAAAGTTACGTCCAGGTTGAAATAGTCCGCAAACCCGGAGCAAACCCCACACAAACCATCACTATTTTTGTTGCGGTGCAGGCGATGCGGATTGGGTGGGCGGGAGTATTCTTGATTATTCATTTTGCTTCCTTCGGTTCTTTCGTTTCGAGATGAATTGTGGCGACGGCTTGATTTGTGGGCGCGTCTGCTTTGCCTACGTTTCATCCTTTTTTCTCCAATCAGAGCTTTCCGCATCCAAAATGGCCTCTAGCGATTCAATACGGTTTTCCATTCGTCGAGCGCTACGCCAAAGGTCTTCGAGCATATGCTCATCATCGGCCGAAAGTCCTTTTTGATCACGCCATTTGGTAATATGGTGAAACACAATCCAAGTTGGTGCGACCACGGTCAGGGCCAGTATTGCTAAAACGTCCATCATTCTTTTTTCCTCTAATCAGGGGTCCTCTTCACAAGAACAATCAGGCTTTGGCCGCAGACTTTTCTTTGGCTGGGGCGCTCTTTTTGGCCATGCGGCTTTTGAGAGAGCTTAGCTCTTTTTCGATGCTTTCTTGGTCTTCCAGTTCAACAAATTGGTTTTCCAAGCTTTTCCCTTGGTTCAAATCAAACGCATCGGCTTGTGCTTCTAGCTCATCCACTTTGCGTTCCAACGAGGCGTATCTGGACAGCGCGTCCTCGATTTTGTGGTCGGCTACCGTTTCACGCACTCTTAAGCGGTTTTGCGCGGTATTGGAGCGGATTAACAGAGCTTTGTGCTTGGCTTTGGCTTCATCCAACTTGTCCTGCAATTTGCCCATGTCGCGCTCGGCTTTTTCGATGGCTTCATCAATGATTTTCATTTCATTCTGCAAGATGTCCACCATGGCCGCTGCCTTGGATTTGGCCTGCAAGGCGCCTCTGGCGAGATCTTCGCGGCCTTTGGTTACAGCCAGTTCAGCCTTGGCAGCCCATTCGTTTTCGGCAGCTTGAAACTTGGTCAATTTGCGGGCCACATGCTTTTTGTCGGCAATGGCTCTGGCTGCTGCGGTGCGAACCTCAATCAAGGTATCTTCCATTTCTTGGATAATCAGCCGCGCAATTTTTTCCGGGTCTTCGGCCCGTTCCAGCATTGAATTGATGTTTGAATTGATGATGTCGCCCATTCGCGAAAATACACCCATGTTAAGTCTCCTGAAATAATCTTGTCTTGAACGTTAAAAAACTAGGTTTTGCCTAGAAAAACATGCCGCCAAGCAGCAGTCCGGCGATGAAAAACCCCCAACTTTCCATGGGCCGGGTCCGTAAATAGCGCCAGAACCGGGAGCTGGTTTCGCGCCAATCATCTGTTGCTTGAGCCCGCTCGCGTCGTGCATCTTCATAGGGGTCATATTCTTTCGTCATGGCTTGCCCTTTTCGGCTGTTATTTTCTCATCGACCAACCACAAGGGCCAGTACGGTTAATAGATAGCAAATGCCGTGCCAGTTTCCTCAAAAAGAGCTAATTTATTGAAAAACAACACTATTAAAATAATTTACGAATATGTTTTTTCATAAATCTGTGAAAAACACGCAATTACCTTGTAAATCACATCAAATAATGTGAAAAACACATATGCAACATTCCGCTTCCTTACCCGCATTGGTTGGCCAATCGCCCGAGTTCCTGCTGGCTTTGGACCAGATATCCCGCGCCGCCGGGTTAGATCGACCGTTGCTGATTATTGGCGAGCGGGGAACTGGCAAGGAGCTGATGGCAGCCCGGGCGCACTTCTTGTCGCCGCGCTGGTCGGGCAATTATGTAGTGGTCAATTGTGCCTCACTTTCTGAAACACTTTTGGAATCCGAATTGTTTGGACATGAAGCCGGTGCCTTTACTGGGGCGAATGCTCAACTTAAGGGTCGGTTTGAGCGGGCCGATGGCGGGACATTGTTTTTGGATGAAATCGCCAGTGCATCGTTGCGGGTGCAGGAGAAGATTTTGCGGATCGTCGAATACGGTGAGTTTGAACGGCTGGGCGGGCACGAAACCATTCGCTGTGATGTTCGCTTGCTAGGGGCGACCAACCTTGACTTGCAAGAGGAGGTAGGGCGCGGCACGTTTCGGGCCGACTTGTTGGACCGACTGGCCTTTGAAGTGGTAACTCTGCCACCCTTGCGGGCCAGGTGGGAAGATATACCGGTGTTAGCGCAGCATTTTGCCACGCAGATGGTCAGAGAGCTTGGTCAGGAACGGTTTGGTGGGTTTTCGATGGATGCGATGCGGATTTTGATGAAACACCATTGGCCGGGCAATGTCCGCGAACTAAAAAACGTAGTGGAGCGCAACGTTCACCGGGCTAAAGCACAACAGGTTTCTGATGTTCTAACCGTGGACGAAATTCAGCTGGATCCGTTTGCTTCGCCGTGGCGGCCAAGGCCGGTGGAGACTTCTGCGCCAGAGCGAAAATCTACTCTGGCACTGGAAGCCTTGCCAGAACCCAAGGCGGGTCAATCATTTGCCGACCAAGTAAACCGGTTTGAGCGGATTTTATTGCGCCGGGCCATGTCGGGACACCACCAACATACGGGAAATGCGGCCAAAAGCTTGCAATTGACCTATGACCAGATGCGCCATTATATCGGCAAGCACAAACTGGCACCCAAAAGGGCCACGCAATCTGAACCCGAACCGGGGCCACAATAGCAGCCGGATTAGTCTGGTCGCCGGGTTTCCACCCCGAACATCCGGATATCAACCAAGGACTGGATCAGCTCATCAAGGCTGGCTTTGTCGGGATTGGATAACCACCAATCCAGAACATGATAGACAAAGCCGATTTCTCCGCGAGCGGTAATTTCCGGGTGGACATTGGTATAAAACCGCCCGCTTTTTTTGCCTTTTTCTAACTGCTCCAATCGCACTTGCGCAATTAAATCAACTAGTTGTCGTTGCAGGGGATCATCCGGACCACCACGAGACAACAGCAATCGAAACAGGTCGCCATAGTCCCGTGCGAACTCAACGACTTTGGTCATGGCCCGGATGTTGCGCGCTCTATCCGTATCAAGCCCATCTTGTTCATCGCGACTGGCATTGCCAACCAGTAGCGAAATGATCTGTTCCGTCCCCTGTTGCATAACCTCTTTGTACAGCGTGTTTTTGTCGTCGAAGTACAAATAGAATGTGCCCACAGCAATCCCGGCCGATCGCGCGATCTCGGCAATACGGGCGCCACCGACGCCAGATTTGGCAAACGCAGCAGCACCGCTCGCCAGCAATTTCCGGCGAGTTTCCTTCTGGGGCGTGCGCTTACCAGAGACTTGTTTTTTTGCCATCAAACTTCCGATCAACTTCAAATATTGGTCTAGCGAAACGAGCACAAAAAGACAACTGAATAATTATTCATTGACTTGACTTGCTAATCATGGGACCGGTTACTCATGAACTTGCAGGCTGGAAATGCACACAAGACGGAGCCTCGTCCAATCCAAACTGGACGCGCGCGGTCTTGGATGACCCGGTCGAGGCGGGGCGACGCGAAAGAAGGAAGGGGTGCTCCCGCTCTCCAGTCCTTTGGGCGCGCCCTGTTTCGGCCCTCGACGAAAATCTCTAAAACTCGAAAACTACACAGCTGGGTTTCCGGGCAAAAAGCACTTTTCAACGGCCTTTCCATTGTGCTGATTTTTGGAGCATTTTTGTTTGTTGCGGCAATTTAAGCGCGAAAAACTCCAAAAATAAAAACCTGTTTCTGGTTGGCCCGAGGATAAGTTGGGCCAGTGTCGGCTTCGCGTCGCTTCTCCTTTGACTAGCGTGAGCGAAACAACACGGCAAAC
>JAJFFR010000207.1 GCA_021776555.1 Robiginitomaculum sp. | reverse complement strand
GGCGCAAAGGCGCACGCTGCATGAAAGTTAACGACAAGCTCATTTTCATATCTTTCTGAATATAGAAAGCTAAATAGCATGGATCTTATCTAAATTGCAAATTGTGGTCGATTTAGAAACTATAACGAGTGATAACAGTTGATATAGAAACACTCTTAAATAAAATGCGGAAATCATCCGTTAAGGGAATTGGTTGTTTTACTCATTCATTTTATTTCAGGCTTTTGATAGCCATCCAATCCTCTATCTCGTCTTAGTGTGGGTAAAAAATGGAAACAAAGAAAATCCTTCTTGTAGATGATGAAACAAAGTCCTTTGAAATTCTAAAGCGGGTACTCTCTAACAGTAATTGGATTGTTGAATCTGCATCCAATGGAGAGGAAGCTTTAAAACTTTTAAAAGATTCCCCCTTCAATATTCTTGTGACCGATTTAAACATGCCAATAATGAACGGTATGGAATTGGTGAGTCGTGTTCAGGCTGAAATTCATCCTAAACCAAAAATTATTATGACCACGGCATACGGTTTCGATGAAGTGAGAAAGCGAGCCATGGATTTAGGGGTATATGCTTTTTTAACAAAACCGCTCGATTATAAAGTAATGGCCCAAACTTTATATAAGTGTTATGAGGGATCAAAAAATAACGCCTCCAGTATTGTCCATCAAAATTTGGATACGCAAAGAAAGAAACCGCCTTTTATAGGAGTGGGTATTGCTGTCAGTACGGGAGGTCCACAGACCCTTAAACAAATATTTAATAAATGGACCCTACCTAGTGAAGCGGCTTTTTTTATTGTCCAACATGGCCCTGAATGGTGTTTGGAGTCCATAGCTGAGCGATTCAACTCGGAATTGGGAGTGAAAGCAGGGTTGGCAAAAGATGGAGAACTTCCTAAAAGTAGACAGGTTTATATTGCGCCCGGAAACCATCATTTATGCATCGATCCTAAAACATATAAACTTAAATTAGTTGACAGTCCTCCTGAGCATTTTTTGCGACCAGCAGCTGACCCGCTATTTCGTTCTGCCGCTGAATCATTGGGACCACACTTTTTAGGTATTATTTTAACTGGGCTGGGACGTGATGGCACTCATGGGGCGCAATTGGCGGCGGACATGGGGGGGAAGATATTGATTCAAGACCCAGGGACTGCTATTGCCCCTTTTATGCCCAAGTCAGCTATTCAATCAGGTGTAAAACATCAAATGGCTACATTAGAGGGGATGAGACAAGCGATTGAGGATCATGTCTCCAAGTTATCAAAAAATCTTTAAACTCTTTGCCAGTTAAGTACATTTATGTATAATGTAAATTATATGTTTAATATTTTCTTATTTTTAAATTGACCATGTCCTTTCAACTCCAAAATTTAATTAAAGATTCAAGCGAAATCCCCTCATTACCGGCTATTTTTTATCAAATAATGGATGCGCTCAATGACGTTGATGAAACTTCAGAGGGGATTGCCAGGTTGGTCGAGCAAGATCCGGGTTTAACCATACGAATTCTAACTCTTGTTAATAGTCCATTTTATGGATTTTCTAACAAAATTTTAAATATTTCCCAAGCCATTGGTATTATTGGAACGACCAATTTAAGACAACTTGTTCTGTGTTCCTCAGTCATTTCGCAATTTAATAATATTCCTGAACATTACGTCACCATGGAATCTTTTTGGACCCATGGCATTGCTTGTGGGTTAGCCGCCAAAGAACTATCCACGACCCTATCCATCTGTGATCCGGAAGAACAATATGTATTGGGGATGATTCACGACATTGGCGCTTTGTTAATCTATAAATCGGCCTCTGAAAAAGCCGCTCTGGCGTTAGAGCGATGCAATGAATGGGGTTTAAATCTCATCGATGCAGAACAAGATGTTTTAGGTTTTGACCACGCCCAAGTGGGAGAGGCACTGGTACGAATGTGGAAACTTCCAGAAAAGTTTTCGGAAGCAATTGCTTTTCATCATGACCCTTTAAAGGCCCCAAATAACACCAAAGAATCGGCAATACTTTACGTTGGCAACTACATAGTGGAAAGCAACCAATTGGGAAGTAGTGGGCCGTATCAATCCCAGCCTTTTGATTCAGAAGTAATCGAATTTTTAGGGTTATCTTTTGACAATATTCCCTCTATATCCAAAAAAGTTGTTCAATCGGTTGAAGAAATCACCAAAGTCTTTATTGATTAAAATGTTGGTTCTCACCGATAGCTCTCAATTTTAGCCCCTATAATTTTTTAATCCTCGTTTAGAATTTCCCCTACCTATATTTTCTGAATGAGAATGCCGCAAGCAAAGCCGAATACGCCTGTCTGGAATGTTGTTTAAACCCTTGAACAGAGCCTTAAGTTTCTTTATTCTGTGAAAAAGTGATGGGGAATTGGAAAGTTGGAAAGTTGGAAAGTTGGAAAGATGGAGAAATCCGTATGAATAGTCCCACAATCGAGAGTATAAATATAATACAAGATGCGGTTAATAAACTATTAGAAAAAGGCGTTGATGATATGTTTGTTGTTGCGGCTCTCGCTCAGGTGCTTTTAGATTTGGCTAAGCAAACAGAGTGATAATGATCGGTATAGAAATCACAGCCGCACGATCGTTGAACGAGAAACATTGTAGTCCTTAGCAATATCGCGGCAGCTTTCCCCTGCCGCTTTACGTTCTCGCGCTTTTTCCATTTGATGATCGGTTAGCTTTGGTTTTGGACCAAATTTCACGCCCTTTTCTAGAGCTATCTTTCTGCCATCTGCCGCCCGTTGAATAATTCGGTTGCGCTCATCTTCCGCCATTGCCGAAAACAGTGTCAAAAGCGCTTTCCCCATGACTGTAGTGAGATCCAGCCACGGCTTATCGAGCGCCTTCACCAAGGCGGAGCGTTTCGCCACGCGGGAAATGATATTCCACCCGTCTTGCATGGAGCGGGTCGCCCGGTCCCATTCAGCGATAACCAGCACGTCATCAGTGCCAAGGGCATCAATCGCCTTTTCAAGTTGTGGACGGCCCTTGAGCGACTTCCCAGAAGCTTTCTCGCGATAAATCTTTTCTACCCCTTCATTGCGCAGAGCTGCTATCTGGCGATCTAGATTTTGGTCGGTGGATGAAACTCTGGCATAACCTATAAGCATGCCTTCACCTTACAAAGTTTATTTGAAACTTGCACCTAAATTATGCACCATGTTCAGACCCCAAAAATAGGGGCTTTTAGATATGGTGCATATATCAGGACTTATGCACCAGCTTCAAATATTAAGGGTTAAAAAGGCGAGGGTCTTTAATTGAGGGATACGGTAGAAGCGAATTGATTAACTTTCAAAAGCTTTTTTATATTCCTGCCGGACATAGGCAATCGTATTACGAAATGCTTGCTCAAAAGTCCGGTCCATTTCCTCGGCATCGGTCGACGCCATTTTTACGAACCATTCCAGTTCCAGATCGTAATTCCCAATCAGGTAATCAAGCGAATTCCACATGATGTGAAAACCCGTATAAGGTTGTATTGTCCCATCGGGCATGGGTAGATCACGGGTTTCTATTTGCAGGAGTTCTTCTGTTTCTTTTTCTGTAACAAATGTCATACTTTAACATGACATAAAGTAGGTAAAGAATGCAAATTTAGGGGTCAGGACTCCCGATCAAAATTACGCTTAAGCTGTTTTTTCTCACGGGCATTTTTTAAGCGTTTTTCAATGTGATTGATACGGTTTTCACGTTGTTTAGAAGTACGCTCATGTGTATTTTGTTCGAGTGATCCACCGGGGGTATATTCTAGGTTTTGTTTTGGTTTATCACGTTCTTTTTCCAGTTGGTTTTTCTCAATTTTTGAAACCGGGCCGTTTTCAAGCGGCATGGTTTTGTCACCGGCAATATCCTTGGAATTGTCTTTAAAATCTGTGCCCATAGTATTAATTATTTTTTATGATCCGGGTCCATTCTATATTTACCATGGAAACGGGAAAAATATTGCCAGAATTTAGCGCCGAACAAGGAAATCGGCGCACTGTTGTAATACGGTACTTTCTCCAGTAATAGCGGCGGTTTTCCAGCTTCAATTATATATTGCCTGCCGCTATCTTTGCTAATGTCTTTTTCAATATCATCAGGTGTACGTAGTGCTACATTTTCATTAGACCTTGCAATTTTACCGAGCGTGCTTAAGGGTCTGCTTCCCAAGCGTTCCGATATGTATTTTGTTGTTTCTGGATCGGACACACCAAAGACCTGTACGGCCCGAGAATTGGCCAGAAAAGAATTAAAGCTACCACCATACATATTTTTCAATTTGCCCAGTTCTTGGACGAAAGGCCACAGGGTCAGATTATATGAGGCCATGGTAGCAAATGCATCTTCGATTTCCGGCATCTTTCCAAGCGCGAGAAACTCATCCATAATCATGAGTACAGGTATTTTTGAGCGGCCTCCTTGCTCCATGGTATCAATCATTAAGTTTATGAACAGACGTAATAAACGGTTATGCCGTTCTAATTCGCGGGGCGGGATAATGAGGTAAATGGTGGTGGGCTTCTTTTTAAGATCACTGAGTTTAAATGTTGCTGCGGAAGTAGCGCGGCGCATAACCGTACTTGATAGCCATTCTGTGTGTTTATCCGCGTTTGACATGATACCTAGCATTTCATTGGTATCTGAACCACGGATATATCGGTTTGCCGCGTCCATGGCGTAGCCCCCGGCCTTTTTATTCTGTGACATTTCGGCCCACAAGCGGTCTTGCGCTTCCGGCAACTGGTTAATAAGATCGCGGATCATATAAAGACGCGGTGTTGCTTGTGTGCTCAGCACATGAGAAATCAGACCGCAAATGATGGTACGCGCCCCATCATCCCAATGTTTGTCCTTGGCGTCATCGTCCGGTATGACGAGTGCATCGGCAATGCTCGCAATGCGCTCCCGCACCAAATCGTCATTAGGGTCTAGACCATCAAAGGGGTCGAAACTGGCTCCTTTATCTGTAGCAATCTTGAATGGGTCAATCAGATAAACATCATGGCCCATATCATTCCGCGCGTTCGCGGTGACATGGGCATTGGTGCCTTTGGGGTCGATCACGACCGCAGAGCCTTCCCACAGCAATAAATTGGGAATAATGGCTGTTGCGCCCTTGCCGCCGCGTGAGGCGGCGACAGTGAGCATGTGTGCATCGTCTTTTAGGCCAATTTCTTGAAAAGGATTGTAGAGCGAACGGCCCATGTATAATGCGCCTTTTTTATAGCCCCTGCCCCATTCTTCGAACATACTGGCAAAACGGGCAGAACCGCCAAAACCCATGCGTCCTTCATCGAAGAAACGCAAGATTTTTGCGTAAACGTTGGAGAAGTCTTCTTTGAAGGAAAAGCGGTTAACACCCCAGAGAAATAAGGCCAGTAATAACAGTTTTCCTTTGTGTGCGTTATATTTAAGGGAGACTTGTTCCCAATAGGTGCGGTCATTTTCGTTTGATCTTTGTTTGAGGGGTTTTACGGGGTGTTCAAGCTCATTTTTTCTTTTTAGTAAGTATTCATATTCTCTATAGAAGCCTACTAGCTTATGCAGACTAGGGTTTTCAAAAGGATAAGGTTCAGAAAACATTTTATAGTGACCGCAGTTTTCTGTCCTAGCGGACAATTTATTACTTAAACTTTGACAATATTTAACCCGCTTTGAGAAACTCGATAGGGTTGGATGGGGCAAGGAAACCCCTGTTCTTGACATACTTCGCCTTTCATTTTCTCGGAAATCCCATTCTATTCTTTTATAACCAGATGATGTCCATTCTTCCTCTGCGTCCTCTATTTCGTTTTTAATTTTCTGTAGTTCACTTTCCTCTGTAATTGCGTCATAAAAGGATGTCGCCACGGGTAGTATTAACGCGCTGATAATAACAATCAGAACGACCATAAAGACTTCGGCAGTTACTCCCTGAATACGCCGCATAAATTTTGTCGTACTAAAGCGGTTAATCCCGCCGGTGATTGCAAATTTTATGATGGTTAGAGCTGCGGTTATGAGTAACCAAGATGTTCCGACCAAAAGAAAAAATTCGGTATATCCGGCTAATGTAGTGTCGTTTGGGAAAGTGGTTTTTCCAATATGTGCGAATGGAATAATTTCGAATTTTTTTGATAATTCTTGTCCATAGGCCTTTGCAAGATATATTGCAGCAATCAGCTTGAAAAATAATTCAAACATATATTTTCATTGTTATAAGTTCAGGTAGGTTTTTAGTATGAAATGGTGATTAGTTTAATCGGTTTTTTCGTATTTTGGCAGTCCGAGAAATGATCTGTCGGTTTCTCTTGTCGTGCGGTTCTTGAGAATAGTCCAGAGTAAATCCTTAAATCCTTCATCATGTTCAGAGTGTGCCAGTACGACCGATCCGACAATGATTTTAAGGCGGGTTTCGTCTTTTCTTTCTTTGCTTCTGAGCTTGCTTTTTTCAGCTTGAATTCTAGCCTGTATCTTGGATTTAGCACTTTCTAATTCTGCTAGTTTTTCTTTTGGTGTTTTTGCCATGTCGATTCCTCCCTTTAATTGCTATTATGGCAAAAAATATGCTATTCTGTAAACTATTAATTTGTAAATAATTATGGAGAGTTATGTGAGTGAATGTTTTCCACAGTTTTCGCGGAGTGCGCACTTATACATTGCGAGCAATGTGTGCGGTCGCAAGCGACAAAAAAGAAAATGCTTTGTAGCCGCAAGGCTAATTTCTCAATTGCCGAAATTGGCTTTTAAAATTTCATGGGTGTACGTGTGGCGCAATATCGACTTTCTGTAAAAGTTATTGGCCGTAGCTCAGGTCGTTCATCAACCGCAGCCGCCGCTTATCGCGCTGGTATGCGTATCGAAGATGAACGCACCGGAATGATCCACGACTACACCCGGAAAGAGGGTGTACTTCACACAGAAATTTTAGCTCCTGAAAACGCGCCGACATGGATGCGTGACCGCGCTCAATTGTGGAATGCGGTAGAAGCTGTTGAGCGTCGTAAAGACGCACAGCTTTCCCGCGAGATGCAATTGAGCTTGCCGCATGAATTAACCCGCGATCAGCAGGTTAATCTTGTGCGGCGCTTTGTTCAGGAGCAACATGTATCGCAAGGCATGATTGCCGATATTGCGGTACATGGCCCCTCCCCTCATGAAATGGCCGATGAACGTAATGTTCATGCGCATATCATGCTCACTATGCGTGAGTTGACCGCTGAGGGATTCGGGAAAAAGGCTCGCGAATGGAACGATACGAACATAGTCGATAACTGGCGCGAGCAGTGGGCCAACTACCAGAACCGCGAGTTCAAACAATTGGGCCTTCCGTGCCGAGTGGATCATCGCAGTCTTGAGGATCAAGGTGAAATGCGTGAGCCGCAACGTCATCTGGGGCCAATCGCTAGCGAGATTGAACGCGATGGGCGTGCTTCTCATCGAGGCGATGAGAATCGCGCTATTCTTCGTCGCAACGGTTTGCGGTCGGACTTGGAGCGGGTCGATAATCTGATCGATGCAAAAATTGCTTTTGAGAAGCGCAAGTTTAATGTCTGGGCAGATAAAAAACGGGGACAAATTGATATGGACAGCAAGCATAGTCTTGCTCAGTATCAAGTTGGTCTGGGTGTGCGGATGCAAGCGCTTGAGGATGCCATTGATGCAGAATTTGGCGATACCAAGCAACATCTGACTGCTAAGCATGATGATGTTGCCAGTAATTTGGCTATTGATGGCTGGCGTAAATTTATTCGTGATATTACTTTGACCACGCATCGTGAAAAACGTGAACTTGAACGTCTTGAGCGTGAACAAGAACAAATTCGCCAAGCAGAAGCCCTTAAACGTGAGCAACTTTTGCAGCAGGAACAGAACCGGAAAGTGGCAATTATGGCGCAAGAACGCATCAAATCTGAAAGCCTAGAAAAGGGCATTCAGAAGGCTAGAGATCGCCGTGAAAGTGATGATTGGGCTTCACGTTTATCCAGCCAGAAAAAACCGCCACATGCACCTGAGAAACGATTACAAACACGTTTTAATGAAGTATCTTCCACTGATAAACAAAAGGATAGTAAACGTGGGGAAAGTGATACAGATGGCCAACAGGATCAAACACAGAAGCAAATAAAGGGTTTACAGCGTGACAGGGTTGACCGTATTGCTGAGCAATTAAAGCGTAGGCGTGAGAAAAGTAAAGATCGGGGCCGTGAAAGATAATTGTGCCGTTAAATAATGAATTAACGATTTAACGAAATAACTAATTCATTATTTCGCCAAATCGTTATAAAAGGATTTCGGGCTTTCGTTATTTCGTGGTATATTCTTTCACGAAAAGGAGGAACCTCCATGTCATTGATCTTTGGCGTAGTATCCCAAAAAGGCGGAGTTGGAAAAAGCACATTAGCGCGGCTATTGGCGCGAGAATATGCCTATAACGAATGGTCAGTTAAGATTGCCGATATGGACACCGACCAAGGCACAAGCGTTAGGTGGGTCCAAAAACGCCAAAGTTCAGGCCGTAAACCTGAAATTGCGGCAGAGCCATTTAGAACCGTAGACGCGGCAAAGAAAAATATAGGGCAATATGATTTAATTATTTTTGATGGTGCGCCACACGCGACCCAACAAACCGATCAAATTGCAAAAATTTGTGACCTCATTATTTTGCCGACCAGTCATTCCATTGAAGATATGGAACCCGCCGTTACCTTAGCTCATAAACTCAAAAAACAGGGCGTCCCAAGAAACCGGATTTTAATTGCTTTTAGCAGGGTAGGGGACAGTAAAGCCGAAGAACAAGAAGCTATTGAGTACATTCAAAAATCTGGATATGACCTTTTAAATGGGGCTATCCCTGAAAGGACCGCTTTTCGCCGGGCCTTAGAGCTTGGTGCATCTCCCACCGAAACGCTTTATTCCAGTCTTAATAAAAAAGCTGATTTGCTGGTAGGAGAAATTTCTAAACGTGCACGACTATTAGAAGATCAAGGAGAATTGAAACATGGCTAATACAGGTGGACCACCAAAGAAAAAGATCAATCCGAAAGGCGAACCGCCGCAGGAGGCAATCGTTAAGGAGACTTTGACCAAAAACCCCTCAAACAAACAAGTCCCTCTTAATTTTAAAGTGGAAAACGAATTCAGGCGAGAATTTAAGGGTTTCGCTAATGATCGGGACATGCCTATGGTGAAGTTGTTAGAAATTTGTTTTGAAAACTACAAACAACAAACCCAAATTTAACGAAATCGTTAAATCTTTAATTCGTTATTTCCTTAAAAACTCCAAGGGCTGTCCATGCCAGACGATAAACAATCAAGCTTCCCCGGCTTTTCTCATATTTCCAAAGCCATTCCAAAAATAAAAAAACCCGGAAAAAGCAAAATGCGGGTGATACAGGCCGCTGTTAATATCAAACAGGAAGAACTGGGAAATATTACCTACCAGCATTCGGTTCTTTGCCAGACCTCCATGCCCTATAAAAACCCCGGTGCAGAAATCACCACATGGGACCGCACACAGGGGAAAGTTTCCTTGCGTATCCGTGCCGGAGAAATATACGATCACGAAGCGGGGCAATGGAGGCAATTAGGACTTCCTTTCGGACCCAAACCCCGGCTGATTATGGCCTTTCTTAACGGTGAAGCAATACGTACAAAATCTCCTCAGATTGAAGTTCAGGACAGTTTAACTGCATTTGTGAAACGCATCGGCCTTGCGTCTCATGGCCGAAACATTACCACTATCAGGGATCAATTGGCGCGATTGTCATGTGCTGAAATCAAAATGGGTGCACATTTTGGCGACCACTACAGACAATCCCAAGGCCATATCGTCACAGAATTTGATTTGTGGTTCCCAAAACATGAAAACCAAAAAGTTTTTTGGAACACCACTATTAACCTTTCTAAAGAATATTTTGAAAGCTTATCAGAACATGCTGTTCCCTTGGATGAAAGAGCGATAGGGGCCTTGGCTCATTCTGCTTTAGCTCTGGATATGTATTGTTGGCTGGCGCAAAGGCTTCACAGGGTCCATCAAAAAGAAGCAGCCTTTATTGCGTGGAAAAATTTAAAGGATCAATTCGGGCCAGACTATATCCGCATGTGCAAATTTAAAGAGAAATTCCGTGAATCTTTAAAGCAGGTTAACGCTGTTTACCCCGATGCTAAATTTCATTTAGACGGTAGGGGAATGACCCTTTTTAACAGCTTGCCGCCCGTCCGGAAAAAGCTCATTGGCCGGGCCTGATTTCTCACTCATTGTGGAAAACCCTGTGTTTAAAGGAAGTTATGCACGATCGATTGGGGGTAGTATTCGCGATCGATCGGGGGTAATTCTCGATAAAAATTCGCGATCAATCGGGGGTACAAACCTATAGTTAAAAAACCTATAGTCTTTACCTGTAGTTGTCAGGCCCAAATTGTGGAAAAACCACCCTCACAAAAAAAGAATTATGAAAAGGACACGATCCTAACGGATCGTCGCTCTTTTAAATTTAATGAACCTTCTCTTCGAGAAGGAAAAATTCTTCCTTCCAATGCCGACAAAAAATATACCAACGTTCTCACTTCCCTCAAAGGGTGGGTCCTCCCCATGCTCTGGCCTACGGCCATGCGCGTGGGTCTGGTCCCCGCTACGCGGCCTTTGACCTCAGCTCGCCCTTATGGTGCTCTGAAAGTGTCGGCACGGAGGAAATGTCAGTCTACCGTCTCACTAAGGAAATATTGGGAAAGATACCGGATCTCTCAGGGCGTTGAGAGGCCGGAAAAAAGAAAAAAGAATGCTTACCAAGGGGAAGTGTTGACAAAAGGTGGCAAATTTGCCACACTTTACTTATGTTGAAAGCCTTAAGAGACGTTTTGTGGTTTAAGGCCGCACTAAAGAACTTCAAAACGTTTCCTCTTGAGGCGCAACGAAAAATGCTGGGCGAACTAACTTTAGCGCAGCAGGGCGAGAAAGGTACGATTTCAAAGCCAATGAAGGGGCTGGGAGCAGGGGTCTTTGAAATCGCCCTTAAGTACCGGAAAGATGCTTATCGGGCTGTGTACGTCCTTCAGATCGGAAAAGAGATTTGGGTCGTACACGCATTTAAGAAAAAATCGACGACCGGGATTAAAACACCGAAACAAGAAATAGATTTAATCAAGGCA
>JAJFFR010000206.1 GCA_021776555.1 Robiginitomaculum sp. | reverse complement strand
CGCGAAGCCAATTTACCAGTCATGCCATCGGAAACTCATGTGGTGCCAGTGTTAGTGGCCGATCCTGTGGCCTGCAAAGCTGTAAGTGACCTTTTGCTGCAAGACCATGGTATTTACGTTCAGCCAATCAATTACCCAACGGTGCCTAAGGGGACCGAACGCTTGCGTTTGACGCCGTCTCCGTTGCATGACGATGTGCTGATGAAGCAGTTGGTTAGTGCGCTGCGCCAAGTTTGGGACCAACTGGGTTTATCCGCCAGAGCGGCGTGAGTGATCCGGCCGCCCGTCGTGAAATTATCTTTGAGACCATTGCTTGTGGCGATACGCTAAAAGTCAGCGCTATAGATGTGCAAAGCGGCATTGAAGTCAGCATTATGGCACCCAAAAATGCCAATGAGGACTATGCGCGCCAGATTGCAGCGCGAAAGTTGGAGCGCAGATTAGGGCGAGAACCCAAGGCTGGAGATCGGGGCGGGATCATTGTTTAAGCGGTAAATATCGGCACAAGATTGTGCATTGATGGTCGCTCACTGTTTTTTGTGGTATTTAGTGGTTCAAGGTCGAGGTTGTAACACGATGCGAACTTTTCGGGGCGCTGCATGAAAATAATCAAAATGATCGTTGGCTTTGCCATTGGGTTTTTGTTGATGATTGGCATTTTTTCTTTTTTGCCAAAGAATTCAGAAACTCCACTTGCGGAGGTGGCCGAGTCTTTCGTGTTGCGTACCGAGGTTGAGGAGCTAGTAAAACTCCGAGACAGCCTGAAACCTGACTCACAAGAGGCGCATGGGCAGACCTATGAAACCATTACTTGGACACCAGAGCAACGCAGTCCATTTTAGAATTTTTTCACAAAATCAATAAGCTGGCGCCCGGGTTATTGTCCCGTGGTGCATCCGATGAAACCATTGCAGTCTATCTAGCTGATCTGCCGAACTATGCAAAAGGTGGTACACAGATTATCGCAATAGACGAGATTATGTTTGCCCATCCGGACTATTCTTACCGGGTATTATTTCATGAAATGGTACATGCTGCGGATAGCTATGACAGACTATCAAACTCCGAGGCGTTTCGGAAGATTTTTGAACCCAAAATTTGGCAAGCAATTGCCTTGCTGGAATCGGAAGGGCTAACCCCGTCTACAGCAGCCGCTCTGCCGTTGGGGGACCGAAGAAAACAGATTGAGGACAAAGTGCGGGTGGAAACCGGTCTGCCTAGCGTTTACGCAGCTCATAGCCTGGGTGAATGTCTGGCCGAAGTTATCTCACACTGGCTCGCGCCTGAATATGACTATACGCCGCCACTGGGGACCATTGCGCTTCTATCGTCTTTCGTTAGTGAACCAGCCCTGCCAAATTTAGTTGATGTGCGGTTTCGCCAAGCAGAAGCGATGCTGCGGGCCAGAGAGTTCAAAAAAGCGTTGGGGCAATTATCGACGGTTATTGGTGACGATTCAAAATTCTACCAAGCCTACTCGATGCGAGGGTATTTGCATCTCAATATGAAAAGATATGAACGTGCTCTACAAGACCTGAAACAAGCCAGAGATTTGGTGCCCCAATTGAACAATGATTACGGGTTTTATGATCGCGAGTGGAAACGGGTCAGTAAACTCGTTGCCGAGCAAGAATAGATTTTGGATTTCTGTTCAACTAACCCGTTATTTTTTACGCCGACCCACGCCACGACCCAAACCGATTTGTTTTGCAAATTCAGAGCGTCGTTTCGCATAGGCCGGTGCGACCATTGGGTAGTCGGCCGGTAGGCCCCATTTCCTGCGATATTCATCAGGAGACAAACCGAAGCGGGTGCGTAAATACCGCTTTAGCATTTTCAGCTTCTTGCCATCTTCCAGACAAATAATGTGCTCGTCAGTGATCGATCGTTTGATCGAAACCGCCGGGTTTTTTGGTTTTGATTCCGGGCTATTTTCATTCCCCAAGGCAAGGAGCGAGGAATACACTGACTGAATGATATCAGGTAATTCTGTTGCCCCTACCTTATTATTGCTGACGTAAGAAGAAACGATTTTGGCAGCCAAGGTTAGAACATTGTTGCTGGCTTTATCGTCCAGTACGGTCGAATTCATTTGCGCGCTCTCTTTTTATGCGCCGTCATTGCGGCGAATGGAACTTTTGTCCAATATTTTGCCACATGTTATATACTTTATGTAGACTGACAATAATAAACAGCAGAATTTATACATGAACTATAAAAATGGGTTACTGTTAATAGTGTAAATTGTATGAATGAGGTGAATAAGTATTCACTATGTTCTATTTGCTGACGTGGGGCATGTGTTTGCGCGTTTGATTGCAAAAGAAATGGTTGAACCAGATGGCCCATTAAGAGTAGGAACTGATTTACCCGCCCGTCATGAACAAAAGTGGAAATGATGCCATGGCTGATATGAACCGAAATACCGATACGTTTTTTTATCAAAACTTGGGCGATGCGGATGCAACCGTACTTGCGCACATTACCGCCGAACAAAATCGTCAAGACCAGCAAATAGAGCTGATCGCGTCTGAAAACATTGTTTCGCAAGCCGTGTTGCAGGCCCAAGGGTCGGTGCTGACCAATAAATATGCCGAAGGATATCCAGGCCGACGTTATTATGGTGGTTGTGAATATGTGGACCGGGTGGAAAATTTAGCCATTGAGCGGGCAAAGCAGCTGTTTTCATCTGGATTTGCCAATGTGCAGCCCAATTCTGGCAGCCAAGCCAATCAGTCGGTTTTGCTGGCGCTGGTCAAACCCGGCGAAACCATTTTGGGCCTGTCACTGGATGCCGGTGGGCATTTGACCCATGGCGCGCGGCCAAATTTATCGGGTAAATGGTTTCAAGCCGAGCAATACGGACTGGATGCACAAACCGATCAGATTGATATGGATCGGGTGCTGGACAAAGCCCGACAGGTCAAACCCAGCCTGATCATTGCTGGTGGTTCGGCCTATCCGCGCGCGTTGGATTTTGCTGCCTTTCGGCGGATTGCCGATGAGGTTGGTGCCAAACTGATGGTGGACATGGCCCATATCGCCGGTTTGGTGGCTGCGGGGCATCATGACAGTCCATTGCCTCATGCACACGTGGTCACTACGACCACTCACAAAACCCTACGCGGCCCGCGTGGCGGGATGGTGCTGACCAATGATGCGGTCATTGCCAAGAAAATCAATTCAGCCATTTTTCCCGGCCTACAAGGCGGACCCTTGATGCACGTCATAGCAGCCAAGGCCGTGGCCTTTGGCGAAGCATTACGCCCCGAATTCAAAACGTATATCCGCGCCGTCATTGAGAATTGCCAGCAAATGGCTGATGTACTGGAAGCCGGGGGCTATTCATTGGTCTCAGGCGGCACAGATACCCATCTGGCACTGGTTGACTTGCGTCCCAAAGGGCTGACTGGCAAGTCGGCAGAAGCGGCGTTGGAACGTGCTTTTATGACTTGCAATAAAAATGGCGTGCCGGACGACCCGCAAAAACCAACCATCACGTCTGGAATTCGGATTGGCTCACCAGCTGCAACCACGCGCGGGTTTGGCCGAGCCGAATTTATTCAAGTTGGGGAGATGATGGTCGAAGTGTTGGACGCTTTGGTACAGAACCCGAATGGTAATCCTGAAGTTGAAGCCAAGGTTCGAGAGCGGGTGTTAGAATTGACCCGACGCTTTCCGATTTACGGGAGTTAAACCAATGCGCTGCCCCTATTGCTCCAATGAGGATACGCAAGTTAAAGATTCTCGAGCCGCCGAAGTAGGCGCGGCGATCCGGCGGCGGCGGCAATGTCAAGGCTGTGGCCAACGGTTCACCACATTTGAGCGGGTGCAGCTACGTGATCTAACCGTGCTGAAGCGATCAGGCAGAAAAGTGCGCTTTGATCGCGAAAAACTAATGCGTTCGGTCGGCATTGCCTTGCAAAAACGCCCGATGGACCCTGAGCGGATTGAAAACATGGTGTCGTCCATTGTGCGGCGGCTGGAAAGCGAAGGCGATCCGTTGGTGCCTTCTGATCAAATCGGTAAACTGGTGATGGAGGCGCTAGCCAATCTGGATCAAGTCGCCTATGTCCGCTATGCGTCCGTGTACAAGGAATTTAGCGAGACCAAAGACTTTGCCCGGTTTATCGATGATGAAAAACTTGGCGATTGAGCGGCGTAGCCTGACCTGCCTTTAGTATCCGATCCCTGAACATTTTGGACAAAACCAATGACGTCAAAGCCTAAGAAAAATTATAAACGCAAAGCCCCGGGTAAACATAATGCCCGGCTGGCTGCAGTGCAGGCTCTGTATCAAATGGAAATCACCAAACGTGGTGCGGGTGGGGTGATTGAAGAATTTTTGCAGGAACGTTTGCAGCCTGAACATCTGGATGGATCAGATGTTGATCTGACGTTTTTTACCAAACTGGTCGAGACGTTGGTGCAACATCAATCAAACATTGACCAAGCCATTCGGGATCACTTAAGCGGGAGCTGGCGACTCAGCCGGGTCGATGCGACTTTGCGGGCCATATTGCGGTGTGGCACTTGCGAATTGTTGGTCATGACTGACACACCAATAGCGGTGGTCATTGATGAGTATGTCGAAATCGCCAAGTCTTTTTTTGACGCCAAAGAATCCGGGTTTGTGAACGCCACTCTGGACGCCATAGGCAAGCAAGTAACGCAACCCAGCAAATTGACGTGAGCGGCGGGCTGGACCAGGCCGGCGAATTCGGATTTATCCAGCATCTGGCTAAAATTGCTAGCAAAGCCCCTGAAAGTTTGGGGCTAGCCGACGATGGTGCGCTCATCACACTGGGCGGACAGCAAATGATTGTTGTCAAAGACCTTGTGCAAGCCGGTATTCATGCCCTGTCTGATGACAGCGTCATTGATGTGGTTCGCAAAGCCATTCGGGTGAATT
>JAJFFR010000205.1 GCA_021776555.1 Robiginitomaculum sp. | reverse complement strand
ATGCCGGTAATAGCTGGACTTTCAGAACCAAGGGCTAAGAAGCGACCAATTTCGGCTTTTTGTCAGGCAAAATGGATCTAGCTAAACTGGGTGTTAGCCGCATTGTCGACGCCGCAGAAGAACTGGGCGTCAAAACACTGGTTATTCCCGAATGTGGGCATGCCTATGGTGTGATGCGTTGGTCTGGAGCCAACATTTTGGGCCGCGAATTGCCGTTCAAGGTATTGCATATTACCGAGTACTTGGCCGATTTGAAACGTGCCGGCAAACTCAAGCTGGAACCATTGAAAGGCTCGATCACCTATCATGATCCATGCCAAATTTCCCGGCGCGGCGGGGCGGCTGATGCTGCTCGGTATTTACTGGATGATTTTGCTGAAGATTTTCGTGAAATGACGCCAACAGCCAATTTCAATTGGTGTTGCGGCGGTGGCGGCGGGGTACAGGCCATGGCTAGCGCCACAGACCTGCGTCATAAAGTATTCAAGATCAAAATGGATCAGGTGGAGGCCACCGGTGCCGATACCATGGTTTCGTCTTGCGCCAACTGCCGCCTGACGATGGACGACAGCATTGAGCATTGGAAATGGGATCATGGTTTGAACTCGCTGGTCGAAATCATGGCAGAAAACCTAATTGAGTAGGTTATTCGCCACTTGTTATTGTCGGCTTTCCTGACCTGATTGCATTCGGCCATGCATCCATTTCATGATAAATGGTGGCACTAAAGTGGTCAGCACGATGGCCAACACAATTCCGGCATAAATTTCGTTATTTAGCACTTGGCTTTGTCTACCCAACTCAGCAAAGATCAGCCCCACTTCGCCCCGTGGGGTCATGGCCAAACCAATCATGATTTTGGAATGCCAAGTTTCTTTTAAGGCCAAGGTGCCCAGCATTTTTCCCAGCACGGCACTGGCAAAAAGCACAAACGTAAACAGCCAGATAAATGGAGAACTCCAGTCAATTTCGCGCAAGGCCAGCGACAAACCGATCACCACAAAAAAGATCGGTGAGAACAATTGCACAATGGGTTGGGTTTGCTTGTCTATCTGATGTGAAAAGTTTGGATCGGCCTGCAATGCCGATCCAAAGGGTAGGAAAAACCTTCGCGACAAAGCCAGCCCAGCCGCAAAACCGCCTAACAGTTCAGGCGCGCCAAAAATATGACTGAGCCATGCAAAAAACAGGACAAGCGAAACAATCGCCGTTGGCAACAGGCCGGGCAGCGTGCTGGTGCGATTGATCCGTCTGATCAAGGTCGACATTAGTTTTGCAGCAATCGGTGCAAACAAAAAGAACGACAGAACAAAGATAAAAACCTTGCCGGCATTCGCTAAGGAAATACCGCCTTGGGTGGCGAATTCATAAAGCAGGGCCAACAGGATAACCCCAAAAATATCATCCAGCACCGCCGCACCCAGCGTGATCTCCCCAACTTTTTCATGCAAAATGCCGATATCTTCGAGCACACGCACGGTAATCCCGATACTGGTTGCCGTGAACGTACCGCCGACAAACAGTGCGACCAGAACCGGCAGGCCAAAAGCCAAACAGGCGATGGAAAATCCGATCAAAAATGGCAGGGCAAAGCCAAGCAAAGCCACAATAAATGATTTGCGGCCAGTACGGGCTAGATGGACAAAATCTGTACCCAAGCCGACTTCAAACAAAAGTAAAATAATCCCGATTTCGGCCATTAACCGCAGCGCTTCAACCGGTTCCACCCAACCCAGCAAGGATGGACCCAGTACGACACCGGCCAATAACTCTCCCAATACCGCCGGGATTTTCAAGCGAGAAGCAATTTCCGCAAACACGCGCGCCAATACCAAGACCAACAACAAGATCAAAAAGAAATCATGGACCAACATGGTATCGTCTTCCTCGCAGGGGCAGGTTCAGAGTTAACATGAGTACTGACAGCACAAAATAGCTGGGTACAAGACCTGTATTTCGCACAGGCTAAGGATGCCAAATCCGTTTGATTGTTTCAAGGCGTTGGGCTTGCCTGCCTACGGAAATTTGGCGTGGGATTATAAAACTTGGAAGGTATATTTTAGAAGGTTCTGGATGGCGGAAACTTGCATTGTAGTTTACTGGGATGAGAAATTTTTAGATTTCAGTGGTTTTGCTTGGACAATGCCCCAAAGGATACAGATGACAAATTTCCCAAATGTGCGCCCGGCGTTAACTGCGGCGCTGACAAACCGTGGCTATACAGCCCTTACCCCTGTTCAAGAGGCCGTGCTTGCGCCGAATTTAGAAATGGTTGATCTGTTGGTTTCGGCACAAACCGGTTCGGGCAAAACCGTTGCTTTTGGTTTGGCCCTTGCCCCGACCTTGCTTGGCGAAAGCAATCGTTTTGCACCCACAAAGGCTCCTTTGGCGGTCGTGATCGCGCCGACACGAGAGCTGGCACTGCAGGTAAAGCGGGAGCTTGAATGGTTGTATAAGGAAACCGATGCCCGGCTCGCAACCTGTGTCGGTGGGATGGATATGCGCGATGAACGCAAAGCGCTCGGACGGGGCGTGCATATCGTGGTCGGGACACCCGGACGCCTGTGCGATCATATCAAGCGCGGATCCCTTGATATGAGTACTTTGATGGCCGTTGTCTTGGACGAAGCCGATGAAATGTTGAAGATGGGGTTTCGCGAAGAGCTAGAGTTAATCCTCAGCGCCGCACCCGAAGAGCGCCGGACACTGATGTTTTCAGCAACTGTGCCAAAAACTATTCTTGGTATGACCAAAAAATATCAAAAAAACGCAGTGCGCGTGAACCCGACAACCGAAGCCAAACAACATCTAGACATCGAATACCGCGCGCTAAACGTAGCCAAGACCGACCAGGAAAATGCAATCATCAATGTCTTGCGTTATTATGATGCCAAAAACGCCATTGTCTTTTGCGATACCCGTATTGCGGTAAATCGCATGACCAGTAGGTTCAATAATCGTGGGTTTTCAGTTGTCTCCTTATCGGGAGAACTAAGCCAAAACGAACGTAGTCATGCCTTGCAATCTCTTCGTGATGGACGGGCAAAAGTTTGCATCGCCACAGACGTGGCTTCACGAGGGCTTGATTTACCAGACCTTGAATTGGTCATCCACGCCACCCTTCCCAAAAATGCAGAAGCGCTCCTGCATCGAAGCGGGCGCACGGGTCGCGCCGGGCGCAAAGGGGTGAGCGTGCTGATCGTTCCTCATGCCGGGCGAAGGCGCACCGAACGCCTGTTTAGTGCCGCCAAGATCAAAGCCGAGTGGGCTGCGCCCCCTTCCGTCGACGATGTGCTAGCTCGCGATAATGAGCGTTTATTGGCCGAACTTACGTTAAGCCCGCCGACCGCCAAAAACGAGGTCGAGATCGTCGAAAAACTATTAAAGACTCATGCACCGGAACAGATCGCAACCGCATTTGTCCGACAATACCGGGCGACCCACACGGCCCCAGAAGAATTGATGAAGCCAAGTAGCTATGAGCCAAGGGACAGTTCTGGTGGTGATAGAAATTCAAACGCGGGGCCGCGTAAAGCACGGGGCCGCAAGGATTTTGAAAATGGCGTTTGGTTTTCGCTTAATCTGGGGCGCAAACAAAAGGCAGAGCCACGTTGGATTTTACCGATGTTGTGTAAATCAGGCGGGTTAGACAAGAGAGACATCGGTGCAATTAAAATCAGCGAAACCAAAACTTTTGTTGAGATCGCTCAAGCTAGTGTCGAACGCTTTGTCACAACGATTGGCCCAGAGGGGAAAATCGAAAAGGCCATCACCGCCCGCCGCTTGGATGCGCAACCAGATTTTAGCGCACCAGATTCAAAGCCTCAATATAAGCCTCGGGATAAATCGACCTACAAAAAGAAATCTGCCAAGCGGTCAGGTGACTATGATGAGGGGATGAACCAAGATATAGCCCCCGAATTCAACCCGGACGCAACAAGGTCGGGCGGTAAAAAACCTCACAAAAAGAAGCTGGCGCGAGCCGCCGCCCGAATGCAAAAAGCAAAACCCAAAAACAAAGCTGAGCACAAATCTGGGCGTAAACCTACCGGCAGACCGGCTGCGGACGGTGGGGCAAGACTGGTTCGAAAAAAACGCAAGAAATAGTGTAGCAGCCAAATAGGGGATAAATCAGGGTTGTATCAACTGAAATAAGTGCAGCGTATCCATATATTCCTTAACCTCGGTTATCTGGCCATTTTCCATGGTCATCAGAAAATGATAGGTATTGGTATACGTTTTCCCATTCACATGTTCGCCAAACGAGGAAACCTCAACAGCAACCTTGTCACCCTCGGCGATCATTGAAGTAGCATCTAGTTTCAATCCGTTCGGAAAGCCGTTTTGAATGCTGCCGACAATTTGCATATATTGCGCTTTGGTCTTTGTCCCCGAAAAAGGTAAATCACCCGGCACCCACCAAGCAACATCATCACTGACCAGCCCAAATGCCGCATCAATATCGCCATTGCTGAATTGATCAAAGAAACGGGCTGCAACGTCTTTGTTACTCATTTGGCTTGCCTCTATAGTTGTTGA
Source organism: Robiginitomaculum sp. (assembly GCA_021776555.1). Lineage (GTDB taxonomy): Bacteria > Pseudomonadota > Alphaproteobacteria > Caulobacterales > Maricaulaceae > Robiginitomaculum_B. The sequence continues at coordinate 6,972 of JAJFFR010000205.1, read as the reverse complement.
AACTGGCGCGGTGGTATTACAACTGACCAACGCAAAAACAACCGGAAATAACAATGTCAAAATGAACTTCATAATGGACCTCTCCATGGTTTAGCCATCATAGCGAAAGTCGGTTGAAGTGAATTGACCTACTCCAGTGACACCCGCGCTTTTTTGGGTTACAAATAAACTTTATATCAATAAAATATTTTATTGCAATAAAATAATAAGTGATAAACATCATGCAGACTACTCAACCATCTGGCCTCCGGGAGACGCAAAAAGAAGCAAGACGGCATCAGATTTTAGAAACCATGATGACATTGCTTTCCCAAAAAGCACTCCACGATATTACCAATAGTGAAATCGCCGACAAAGCAGGCGTGAGCATACCAACGCTTTATAATCTCATCGGCAACCGTAATGATATTTTGGTGCATTTATTAAATGTGACCATGAGGGAGGTAAAAGCGCTCAGCTTGACCCAAAAAAATCTTGATCCGGTTGAGCGCGCCGAATGGGTTGGGTCTTTTCTGGTTCAGCAATTCACCGCAAAAGAGGACGCGTACCGGCAAGTTATTCGGGGGGTGAATGCCATTAGCCTCAGCGCCCATAAGTCCTATGAACAGTCTCCCCACCAGCTATATCTCGAACTAATGCAAGAAGCTGAAGCCCAAGGCGTATTTCTGCCCGAAATTGGTGCGGACTTGGTTGCCAGCCAATTGTTTCAAATGTTTGCTGGGGCGCTCATAACCTGGGCCATAGAAGGCCTGAACACGGCACAATTTTCCATGCAAGTGACGATTGGATTTCAAACTGTCATCGCAGCGATTGCGACCCCTGCTTACAGGCAAGTTGCCTTAGATCATATAATCAATGCGCCAAGGCCCCAGCCGTAGGGTATCTTCATGGGGGACGCCCGGTTAACAACTAACCTTGCACTTTAATCGGTCAAACCGCGTTGGGTTTTGAATTATTTCCGGTTCGTAATCCGGAAAGCGAAGAATATAAACCAGTTCCTTGATCAGTTTATTCGCACCTGGGCTTGCCTCATTCGTCATGTAAATGATTGCCGTATTGGTGTCGACATAACGTCGAACAATGGCAAAAAAGATACCATTGCTACCGTCATGCCTTACAACTTTGCCACTATTGGCGCTGTTGGAGATTCCCCATCCATAGGCGTAATGTTGTGTAGAGTCCGGCATTAAAACATGTGGCGCTTGGTATAATTTGATCGTTTCAGGTTTGAGTACTTTTGCGGTCTGGATGGCGCGGTGCCACTTATACATATCAAGTGTGGTCGACAGAATACCGCCATTGCCTTTCAAGTGCCAAGAAACCCCACCAGCTTCCGTCCAGCGTTCAACATTGGACCCCCACTGTTTGTTGTTCCTATAATTACGGCCCTGTGCAACAACATACTGACTGTAATCAAGCCTCATATAGCCTGTGTTTTCAAGCCCTGCCGGGTGGAGAATATTTTCATAGAGGAATGTTTCGTAAAACTGGCCAGAAACGCGTTCAACAATCATGGCAAGAAGACTGTAGCCGGCATTGGCGTAGATATGTTTTTTCCCGGGTTTTGCCTTTAACTTCCGTTTGAAAACCTGTTTGAGAAAATCTTCAGATGACAGATATTCATAATCGTCACCAGTATATTTGGAAATCCCGGAAGTATGGGTCAGTAGCTGATGAAGGGTGATGTTTTTCTTGTCGGCAGGTACCCCATCAAAGAATTTTGACAAGGGGTCATTCATGGAAAGCTTGCCGTTTTCCATCAACTTTAAAATGGCTGCAGCCGTGAACTGCTTGGTGATGGACCCTATATCGAATAATGCTTCTGGTGTGTTTTTGATTTCCTTTTTCTTGTCGGCATACCCGAAAGCCTTATTATAAATAAGTTTGCCTCTATCTTCGACCAATACGACACCTGAGAAGCCATTTTCTTCATTTTTTTTCATTAATGAATCATAGCTAGCAACCAGTTTTTCTTGGGTTTGGTCGGGATATTTTTCAATTTCTACCGGGGAGGCTTTAGCCACATCCGCGTGAGCCATATTGGTTGACTCTAATAAAATTAAACCCGTAAAGACGGCCAGTCTCATGGCCCACAATAAGTTATATCTCATTTTTGTTTCCTACATTTACTCTACCAGCCGGTTTCCTAGAGATTACGCACAAGTGTGTGTTTTATCATTCTAGTATGTTGGTATCTAATGCATTAGATTTGAGTATGCAAAAAAAAATTACATTATTAGAAAATATAACATTGTCACTGGAATATGAGAGGGCACTGTAAAGCATAATTTAGCGCGCCTATGCGCTTTACTTTATTATTTTGGCCAACAATTTCCCACAATCATATCTGCTTTGAGCAACTAGTTTCAGGAGGCATTCTTCAAAACAGGAAAAGCCCAACTTTGTGCTTAGGAACATTTTTAATCTGACAGCCCCTAATCCATATCGATTGCACCGCGACGCCCCTTCTTAATTGCGCCGCGTTTGGTTTTGCTATCAAGGCGGCGTTTTTTTGAGCTGAAAGTTGGTTTAGTTGGGATACGCCTTTTTGGGACACGGGCAGCTTTTCGAATGACATCAAACAGCCGATCTCGGGCGTCTTTGCGGTTCATCTCCCGTGTGCGATGACGATCAGCGAAGATGATGAAGATCCCATCCTTGGTTAAACGACTATCACCCAAGTTCAAAATTTTTTCACGCACCCGTTCGGGTAGGTTAGAGGATTGAGCCACATCGAAGCGAAGTTGCACAGCGGTTGCAACCTTATTCACATTTTGCCCTCCGGGACCGCTCGAACGCACGAAACGTTCTTGCAACTCGCCATCAAACAGCACAATTGAATCAGTAATTTTAATCATCGCCATCGAAAGGTGCCTTACAAAAAGTCTATCCTGAAGATAAACACAGTTTGTTTCGTTTGCATAAAATTCATGACCTAGCTGACAAGGCTCTTTGTCCGTTGTTATGTGGGCATAGTTTCTGTTAATTATAATCAAACTTACCATTTGAGAGGGCACGCGTGAAACGTAAACCACCGTCAACGCAGGATGAAAAAACCTTTCGCCGTCAACGTGACTTAATTCTGGCCGCAACGGGTGATGGCATTTACGGGATCAACACCGACGGAAAAACCATGTTTGTGAATCCTGCGGCAACTAATATGTCAGGCTTTTCAGAAGAAGAAATGTTGGGATCTAGCCAGCATGAGTTGATGCATCACACCCGCCCTGATGGCAGCCCCTACCCGGTTCATGACTGCCCAATCTATGCCGCCTTTAATGATGGCAAGGTACATAGGTGCTCCGATGAAGTATTTTGGCGCAAAGACGGTACCAGTTTTCCGGTGGAATATGTCAGCACCCCGATCTGGGATGGTGGTAAACTGATTGGCGCGGTTGTTTCGTTTCGCGATATATCTGAACGCAAAGCCGCCGAAAAAGCGCTGGAAACCAGCAAGCAAAGAGAGCGGAACTTGCAAAGTGATCTGCACCATGTTTCGCGGTTAAGCGCTATGGGAGAAGTGGCCTCCGCTATGGCACATGAATTAAATCAACCGCTAACGGCGATGATGAATTATGCGCAGGCATCTCGAAGACTGCTCGATACGGAAGACCAAGAGGCCAAGGACAAGGCAATTGGTTACATGGACAAAGCTGTTGAACAAGCCAGCCGTGCAGGCGGTATCATTCACAGCTTGCGCAAGTTTGTCGAGAAAGAGGATGCGGACAGAACCTTCGAGTGTATCAACACTATTATTGAAGAGGCTGTTGCACTCATTTTGCCGGGGGGGAGTGATTCTGGCATTCGCCTTGAAACCACTCTGGCACCCGATTTACCCCATATTTTGGTTGAGAAAATTAGATTACAGCAAGTAATTGTCAATCTGGTACGTAATGCACTAGAAGCGCTGCAAGATACGGTCAATCCCTGCCTAAAAATAACCACAGAGCCAGATGCGAATGGCATGATTAAAGTGTGCGTTCGCGATAATGGCCCGGGGCTTTCAGATGCGTTAAAGGGAAAACTATTTCAATCTTTTGTCTCAACCAAAGGCGAAGGAAAAGGCATGGGCGTCGGACTATCTATTTGCCGAACGATCGTCGAGGAACATGAGGGGAAAATCTCCGCCTTAGATAACGAAAACGGAGGTGTAACCTTTTGCTTCACCTTACCGACATTGCCAGAATTGGAAACGCAAAATGTTTGAGAACCAGACCGTTTTTATTCTAGATGACGATGATGCGGTACGTGATTCCCTAGGCGCGTTACTGGATTCATTTGGCTTCACTGTTAAACCTTATGCCTCAGTAAATGTATTCTTGGACGAGATCACCGCATCTCAAAACGGGTGTTTAATACTTGATATTCGTATGCCTGAGATGAGTGGTCTGGATGTGCAGGACTGCCTTTCAAAAAGAAAAATTACTCTTCCGGTTATTATTATCACCGGCCATGGTGACTTACCTATGGCGGTACGGGCCATGAAGGGCGGCGCACTGGATTTCATAGAAAAACCATTTGATGAGGATGGATTGGTCGAGGCTGTACGCCGGGCATTAAATATCGGGGCAAAAATTTACAAGGACGCAGCGGTGCGTGATGATTTGGTAAAACGGATCAGCAAACTAACCCCCCGCGAATATGAAGTGCTCGTGCAAATTGCCTCAGGACACCCTAACAAGGTTGTCGCCTACGAACTGGGCATCAGCCCTCGCACTGTAGAAATTCATAGAGCACGAGTAAGCGAAAAAATGGATGCACGAAATTTATCCCATCTGGTTCGCATGGCGATAGAAGCTGGCGTTCTTGATTCTTCCCAACCAACTGCAAATTAAGGGTATTCACGTATATTTTTGCAAGGATAGCCGACCTAATACTACGGCATGAACCAACGTATTATTATCATAGATGATGACACTGCCGTGCGGGATTCTCTGTCAGCTTTACTGGAATCCGCTGGATTTGATGTACAGGTTTATTGCTCTGGCGCTCTATTTTTTAGCGTTGCAAAACGATCCGAGGCTCATTGCTTGATTATTGATACGCACATGCCGCAAATGTCAGGTTTGGAAATTGCCAAACACCTGCAACGTGAAAACAACTTAATTCCAATTATCCTAATAACAGGGCAACCGAATCCAACCCTAAAAGCACACGCGGCAAAGTGCGGAATCACCACCATATTGGAAAAACCATTTGGTCACGACGCGCTTTTGCAAGCCGTTACCGATTGCCAAAACCATAGGTAATTCCCCCTAGGTATAATTCCGAATTTTGCAGGTTCCACGCATCACCTACCTTTCACTCACACCGACCAACCAAACAGGTGAGTCACGAGGAGAGTGAAAATGAAACTGGAACGCAGAAGCCTGCACATTGGATCACAAATTCTGAACATAGTGGTGTTTGGACTTTTTCTAACACTGATCGTTGCAAATACGGCCCAAGCCGCTGGTCTGCCTGACCCGGGTATGAAGATTGATCCAACCAGAACCGCTTTGGTGGTCACCGACCCGCAAAATGATTTTCTAAGCCCCGATGGTGTCGCTTGGGGCGTGGTTGGAAAAAGCGTTGTTGCCAACAACACAGTTGCTAATATCGATGACCTGTTCAAAACGGCCAAAACCGTTGGCATGCCAGTTTTTGTCTCGCCCCATTACTATTTCCCACATGACCATCGCTGGAAAGCAGAAGGCGCCCTAGAACGCTTAATGCACAATATCGGTATGTTCGACCGCAAAGATACTTTGTCTCTGGATGGATTTGAAGGCTCCGGCGCTGACTGGCTAACGCAATACAAGCCCTATATTGTCGATGGCAAAACCGTGGTCACCAGCCCACACAAGATTTATGGCCCCGAAACCAACGATCTGGCCCTGCAATTACGCAAAGCCGGGATCGACAAAATCATTCTAAGCGGAATGTCGGCCAATCTATGCACGGAATCCCATATGCGTGAACTGATGGAACAAGGCTTTGAAGTCCTAGTTGTCTCAGACGCCACCGCCGCCGCGCAATTGCCCGGTCTGGATGGTTATGCCGCCGCGCTAACCAACTTTCGGATGATTGCCAACCATGTTGGTCCGACCGACGAAACCATTGCGGCCATTCATACCGCGTACCAGAAGTAACCAATCCCCCGATCCTGCGTGCTAGCTCCCCCCCTTGCAGCAGGATCACCCTCAGAACCCGATCGGACAAGCACCGGTCGGGTTCCCCTTTTTAACTGAAAGTATCGGAGGTTACATTGTTGATTGAGTTCAAAAACGGACTTTGCACCCGGTACTTACCTGACGCAGGAGCGAAGAATTCAACATGATTGCAACTAAACTCATCCCGCCATTCACGCATCAAACAGCAATTGCCAAAGTGCAGGCTGCCGAAGATGGTTGGAACTCACGGGATCCAGCGAGAGTAGCTCTAGCCTATAGCGAAAATTCTGAATGGCGTAATCGCGATTTGTTTTTTACGGGCCGCGCTGCCATTGAATCTTTCTTGCAAGATAAATGGCAAAAAGAGTTAGACTATAAGCTCATGAAAGAATTATGGGCTTTTACAGAAAACCGTATTTCTGTGCGCTTTGAATATGAATGGCGACATGCCAAAACCAACCAATGGTTCCGCACACATGGAAACGAGCATTGGGAGTTTGACGATGACGGCCTGATGCGCCGCCGTGATATGAGCGCCAATGATGTTCCCATTGCGAAGAGCGACCGTCGCATAGGTCTTTAACAAAATGTGCTGCCCCTAAATAATAGTCGATGAAAACAAGGAGAAAGGAGAAATCCTATGGGAGTTTTACAAAACGGTGTCTGGCGTGATCAATGGTATGATACCAAGGCCAATAAGGGAAAATTTGTCCGCAAACAGTCCAGTTTTCGCAACTGGGTAACCAAAGACGGTGCTGTAGGACCAAATGGCGTTGGCGGATTTCAGGCTGAGGCCGGAAGGTACCATCTTTATGTTTCC
>JAJFFR010000204.1 GCA_021776555.1 Robiginitomaculum sp. | reverse complement strand
ATGCCTGGTGATAATGTGAACGTAAATGTTGAGCTGATCCAGCCGATCGCCATGGAAGACAAGCTACGCTTTGCGATCCGTGAAGGTGGCCGCACCGTCGGTGCCGGCGTCGTCAGCAAAATCGTCGAGTAAGGAATGTAGGCGGCGCCAAGGAGAAATTCTTTGGCGCCGCTTCTTTTGTTCAAATAGAGGTATCGGAATCCAAGATGGACCGTCAAAATATTCGTATCCGCCTTAAGGCGTTTGATCACCGGGTGCTTGATACATCAGCACTGGAGATCATTAACACAGCCAAGCGCACAGGCGCTTCGGTTCGTGGACCTATTCCATTGCCGACACGGATTGAGAAATTCACCGTGAACCGGTCACCGCATGTGAACAAGAAATCCCGTGAGCAGTTCGAATTTCGGACACACAAACGGGTTCTGGATATTGTTGATCCAACGCCACAAACCGTAGACGCGCTGATGAAGCTCGATCTGTCGGCTGGTGTTGATGTAGAAATCAAGCTGGGAGCGTAACTATGCGTTCGGGTCTTATTGCAAAAAAACTGGGCATGAGCCGGGTTTTCGCCGACGACGGTGAAGCTATTCCGGTAACTGTGCTGCATGTTGATAATTGTCAGGTCGTTGCCACGCGCAATGTCGAAGACAATGGGTATGTTGCGGTGCAACTTGGCGCAGGAATTGCCAAGGTGAAGCGTACTTCCAAATCAATGCGTGGTCACTTTGCCAAAGCCAAAGTTGAACCAAAACGTAAAGTGGTTGAGTTTCGGGTGTCCGAAGATTGCCTTCTTGAAATTGGTTCGGATATGTCCGCCAAGCATTTTGTCCCTGGACAAAAAGTTGATGTGGCGGGTGTGACCATTGGTAAAGGTTTCGCCGGTGCCATGAAGCGTCATAACTTTGGCGGTTTGCGGGCGACACACGGTGTATCCATTTCTCACCGTAGTCATGGTTCAACTGGTCAGTGTCAGGACCCTGGTAAGGTGTTCAAGGGCAAGAAAATGGCCGGCCATATGGGTGCGAAACGTCGTAGCCAGCAAAACCTAGAGGTTGTTCGTATTGATGATGCGCGCAATTTGGTTCTGGTTCGTGGTGCCGTTCCTGGCTCCAAAGGCATGTGGGTCGAAATTCGCGATGCAGTCAAAGGTCCGGGCATGGATTTGCCAGTACCGGGCGTAATGCGTGAAGCCGAGCCTGTGGCCGAAGAAACTCCAGCAGAAGCACCGGCTGAAGCTGCAACTGAACAAAAGGATGACGGGCAATGAAACTCGACGTCACAACATTAGCCTCGAAGAGTGCTGGTACGGTTGAGCTATCCGAGACAATTTTCGGATTGGAACCGCGCAAAGATATCTTGCACCGCATGGTGCGATATCAGCTGGCCAAGCGTCAGGCTGGCACCCATAAAACCAAGGGTCGTTCCGAGATTTCTCTGACCGGTACCCGTTGGGGCAAGCAAAAGGGTGGCGGTACCGCCCGGCACGGTTCGCGTCGTTCCAATATCTTTATTGGTGGTGGTCGCGCTCACGGTCCCGTGGTTCGCTCTCATGCACACAAATTGCAACGTGGCGTTCGTTTGATGGCCATGAAACATGCACTTTCCGCCAAGGCGGGTGCTGGTGAGTTGGTTATTCTCGATAGCGAGACCATGAAGGCGCCAAAAACTACCCAACTCAAAGATTCGCTGGCAAAGCTTGGTCTAACCAATGTGCTGGTCATCGGTGGTGAGAAGTTGGACGAAAACTTTGCACTGGCTGCACGCAATCTACCCAATGTAGATGCGCTGCCCATTGCTGGGATCAATGTGTACGACGTACTTCGTCGTCATAAACTAGTGCTGACCAAAGCGGCACTGGAAGCTTTGGAGGCTCGCTTCAAATGATTAGTGCGCAACACTATGATACAATTTTGGCTCCGGTGATTACTGAGAAGGCCACATTGATGTCGGAAGACAACAAAGTGGTGTTCAAGGTTGCCATAAATGCCAATAAAAAGGAAATTGCCTCGGCCGTTGAAGCTTTATTCAAGGTCAAAGTTTCCAAAGTGAATACCATTCTGACTAAGGGCAAAACCAAACGGTTTCGCGGACGCCTTGGTACACGAGTGGATGTCAAAAAAGCCATCGTGACGCTCGAGGAAGGCCATTCCATCGACATCACGACGGGCCTGTAGATAGGATCGAGGAAGATGGCTCTTAAGACATTCAATCCGACATCGCCTTCGCGCCGTGCGTTGGTACAAGTAGATCGCTCTCACTTGTACAAAGGTCGCCCGGAAAAGAAGCTGACCGAAGGTCTGTCCAAAAAAGGCGGGCGCAACAATGCCGGGCGCATCACCATGCGTCGCCGGGGTGGTGGTGCCAAACGTCTTTACCGGATCGTTGATTTCAAACGGAACAAATTCGACGTCAGCGCCACGGTGTTGCGGATCGAATATGATCCGAACCGGACCGCCTTTATTGCGCTGATCGAATATGCCGATGGTGAAAAAAGCTACATCGTAGCGCCGCAGCGTATTGGTGAAGGTGATACCATTATCTCATCAATGGATGGTGCGGACATCAAGCCGGGCAATTGTATGCCTTTGCGCAAGATCCCGGTTGGTACGGTTATTCACAATCTGGAAATGAAACCTTTGAAAGGCGCGCAAATCGCCCGTTCAGCCGGTGCCTATGCACAATTGGTTGGTCGTGATGGCGGTTTTGCTCAAGTTCGTTTGAAGTCTGGCGAAATGCGCCTGATCCCGGATACATGTTTGGCTACGATCGGCGCAGTTTCTAATGCAGATCATAGCAATATCAATTTGGGTAAAGCTGGTCGCAATCGCTGGTTGGGCCGCCGCCCGTCGGTTCGTGGTGTTGCCATGAACCCGATTGATCACCCGCATGGTGGTGGTGAGGGACGGACCTCTGGTGGTCGTCACCCGGTTACACCGTGGGGTAAACCAACTAAGGGTGCGCGCACCCGTAAGAAAAACAAGGCTTCGGACAAATTGATTGTTCGCAGTCGTCACCTGAAGAAAAAGCGGTAGAGGTTAAGAGATGCCACGTTCTGTTTGGAAAGGTCCGTTTGTTGACGGTTATCTGCTCAAAAAGGTTGAAACAGCCCTTGAGGATACTCGCAAACGACCGATTAAGACCTGGTCACGCCGGTCAACCATTCTGCCACAATTTGTTGGCGTTACCTTCCAGGTACACAATGGTCATAAATTTGTTCCAGTGGTGATCACTGAAGACATGATCGGTCACAAACTTGGTGAATTTGCACCAACGCGGACTTACTATGGCCATATGTCCGACAAAAAAGCGAAGCGAGGTTAATCGTTATGGCAAGTAAGAATAATCCTCGTCGAGTTGGTGAGCTGGAAGCTCTAGCCAAAACTCGGATGCTGCGAACTTCGGGTCAGAAACTCAATCTAGTCGCGCAATCTATTCGTGGCATGAAGGTTGAGAAGGCGTTAAACGAACTGCAATTCTCGCGCAAGCGGATTGCTAAGGACGTTCGCAAATGTCTGGAAAGTGCGATTGCCAATGCGGAAAACAATCACGGTCTGGATATTGACCAATTGGTTGTGGTGCAGGCATTCGTCGGCAAAAACTTGGTGATGAAACGGTGGCGGGCTAGAGCGCGCGGGCGTTCTGCCAAAATCCTGAAACCATTCTCGGAAATCACAATCGTGGTTCGTGAAGTAGAGGAGGCTGCCTGATGGGGCACAAAGTTAACCCAATCGGACTTCGTCTTGGTATTAACCGGACCTGGGATTCCAGATGGTACGCAAACTCGCGCGAATACGGCGATTTGCTGCATCAAGACCTGAAGCTACGCAAATATATTAAGAAGCGGATGAAGCAGGCTGGTGTTTCGAAAATTGTAATCGAGCGTCCGCACAAAAAGTGCCGGATTACCATTCACACGGCTCGTCCGGGTGTGGTGATCGGGAAAAAAGGTGCGGATATTGAGAAGCTGCGTCAGGATATTAGCAAATTTGTTGATGGCGAGGTTTTTGTAAACCTGATTGAAGTGCGTAAGCCAGAAATGGACGCGACTTTGGTTGCTGATGGTATTGCACAACAATTGGAACGCCGGATGGCTTTTCGCCGGGCAATGAAACG
>JAJFFR010000203.1 GCA_021776555.1 Robiginitomaculum sp. | reverse complement strand
AACCATTGCCGAAGGTAACCGTTCAGCGCGACTTGCGGAACGCCTCAATCAACAAGCCTTAGAGGTACACCGCACTGCCTTTCCTGAATCAGCAAATGTTGATCCGCGCCGTCACGCACGTCAAATTTTATCGGCCCAACGTGTCGGGCCAGGGTTTTTGTCCCTGACATCCGCATTTGCAGATGCCATTGATGGCGACGATCAAATTCAGATCGACCGTATTCGCTATAATGCGGCCCGTGGCGAATACTCAGTCAATTTGAGTTTTTCAGATATCAATGCGCTAGAATCATTAAAATCCCAGCTGTTGGGACGTGGCATAAGCGTTTCTGAAGCGGGTGGTGTGCGCCGATCAGGCAACCGTTATATTGGTGAACTTCAGGTGAATGCATCATGACCGGTTGGTGGAATGATCTTTCGTCCCGCGAACGGATGTTGTTGGCGGTACTGGGTGCCCTCATGGCGGCATTTTTGCTTTTGCAGTTTACTTGGGCCCCACTTACTGACTGGCGCGAAAGCGAAACGATACGAGCTGAACAGGCGCGCGATGGATTTGAGCTGGTTGCCACTGCGGCCGCTCAAGGGCAGGGCAATGCGGCAGCAGGACCGAGCAATCAAGTCGCACTTCGCCAAGCGTTAACCCAGTCGGCAGCGAATGTGGGTATAGAGCTTATTCGTGTCGGCGCTGCTGTAAACGGTCAGATAGAAATACAACCCGCCGATATTTCTGGCGATGCTTTGTTTCAATGGATATCCATGCTGCAAACGGAGTATGGTGTTAACGTGGCCTTTGCCGATATCAGCCGTAATGATGACGGGTTAGTGAAGGCACAGGTTTTGGTTTTTGAGAGGAGCGAATAAATGCGGCAACGACTCATTCACGCGGCAAGGCTCTCTTTGGTGTTGGGGTTCGGTTTGGTTTCCGCCTGTTCCTCTTTGGGGCTGTCAAAAAGTGAAAAGACAAGCGCTATTTCGCCCGTGCAATCCGAAGAACCATTGGTAGCCGCAAGCGCTGATGGCCAAACCTTAGGGGCATTGACCGAAACTCAGCTACCCGACCGATCCTGCGGTATGATCCTATGGACCCTCGACGCCAATCGACCGTCACCGGTTTTTCGCTATGTGTCTGGGAAAGAGGCGGAAATCGTCATTAATGATGCCGTCATCGCCTTCACGCGAATTGGCGGTAATGGTGATAGTGGATTTGGAATCTACCAGTATCAAGAATTTGAAAGTGTTACGGGGCTTCGCCTAGAGGTATCGAGCGAATTTGGTGCCGAGTTTGATGGCGGCTCATATCTAGAGCAAGGGCTTGTGAAAGTTCATGCACCCGAAGGCTGGAGTATTGTTGCACCGGCTGCAGGCATCGCGGGATGTCGATCTTAGGCTTAGCTAGTGGTAGCCGGCGAGCATGTTTATAACGACCGCGATCGTCCCAACGACCACGCCAATGCTCGCAATCGGATAGCCACGTTTATTGGGTGCTTGACTGGCATGGGGCCCCAGATGAACAATTAATACATAGATTAGTCCACCAGCGGCACCACCAAGCATCGCCGCCATGGGTAAACCACCGGTCAGATCTAGGATTGCATTTGCGCCAATTGTACCAGCGACTGTGGTGAAAGCCGCCGCGATAAGGGCGAGGAGGATTGACCGAAACATACCAAGTTTTGCTTGATGCAACAGAAAAAATGCGATCACACCTTCGGGGAATTCGTGGAACAACAAGCCACCGGTTGCAAGCCAACCCGTAAATGGTTCTTCTTGAAATGAAGCCGCATAGATGACGCCATCCAGCAGGGAATGAAAGGCAAGGGCAATGATCGAGGCGTAACCAAATGTAAGGGCTGCTCCTTCGGCACGTCCATTGACCGAAACTTGGACAGCGATACCCACAAGCACCATCACCGCAAAACCAATAGCGACCCAACTTAAAGCCTCGCCTCGCGAATGCTCAATCGCTTCGGGAATCAAATGGAACATGACAGCGACGGTTAATAGGCCGACAGCAAATGCGGATAGATACGAGCTGTTTTGCTGGACCCACACGCCAAAACGGGCTGCGGCAAAGATACCGGCAACACTAATGCCAGCTGCAAGCAGGCTAGCGTTTAGCCCTAATATGGCTCCGTTATCCCCGACCAATTTTGATACCCCGTCCGCAAGCGGCGCTTACTCTACTCTAGTCTGTAGTCGATTTCTGGCGGGAGGATAGCAAATAAAATGTTATCACGTCACCATCTATTTCTTCGTCATAAAGTTGGTGAATGATTGCTAAATCCTCTAAAATCCCAGTTTCAGATGGGTTCCAACCTTGCCCTGGCCTTGTGGGAGAGACTATTGTCGGAAAATGTGGCATATCAGGGCGTTCTTATTATAGGTAAAAACCGGCAGGCGCATGGCTGATTGCAACCATCATAATGGCGACGAGCATCAAGGAAACACGCAGCGGTTGCTGTGTGCTCTGGCCGTTATCCTCATTTTCATGGTGGTCGAGGTTATTGGCGGAATTTTGTCAGGATCCTTGGCGCTGCTCGCAGACGCAGCACATATGCTGACGGATGGGTTTGCCCTAGCATTGGCAGTTAGCGCGCAGTTTTTTGCCATGAGGCCGGCCGACACAAAACTTCATTTCGGCTATCGCCGGGCGCAAGTTTTAGCCGCTTTCGTCAATGGCGTATTGATGGCGGTCTTGTTACTTTGGATCGTATACGAAGCAATCTATCGAGCCTTCAACCCATCGCCTGTTGACGCCAGCCTAATGTTTTGGGTGGCTGTCGCCGGGTTTGTTGCAAACGTCGTCGCCTTTATGATTTTGCACCGACCAAATGAGCATAACTTAAACATGCGCGGTGCTTTGCTACACGTCGTCGGTGATCTCCTGGGGTCGGTAGCGGCGATCATTGCTGCGATTGTGATAGGTTTGACAAATTGGACACAAATTGATCCGCTATTATCACTCGTGGTTGCCGGGTTAATCGGTGTATCCGCTTTCCGGTTGATCCGCGATACTGGCCATATCTTATTGGAAGGGGCACCATCAGATATTGATGTTAATGAATTGAAAGCCGGGCTACGTGATTGTTCGCCGCTTATCAAAGATCTTCATCATGT
>JAJFFR010000202.1 GCA_021776555.1 Robiginitomaculum sp. | reverse complement strand
CCAAGTGTTTAGCGTTTTGCTTTTTGGCATCGACCAATTGGTCCCTTTTTTTGTCCAGTTTTTTGTCCTGTTGGCGCAGGCGCTCTACAGATTTCAAGTGTTCAATGATATAGGGGTAGGCCGTACTGTTTTTGAAGTCAGACAAGTATTGTTCTTGATATATAATTATCTCGGTTTCAGTTGGGTATTGAGGTGGATAAGCAGCTGCTGATACTTGATTGTTTTGGCCCAAAGCCCGGATCATATCCACAGTTCTTTTGTGATACTGATTTAACTCCGCCCGACCTCTGCTTGAAAAGGGAGCAAGAATGTCAATGCTAGATTGCAAATCCTTTACCCGGCGACTGCTGCGCTCCTGAGCAGATCGAGCATATGACAATACTGCGCGAATCTCGGAAATTTTCCGATATAATTCGCGCGTTTCATCCTGATAATTATCTGACAGGCCGGCGCTCTTTTGGCATTTGTCGAGGGTTTCTTGCGGCACATCTGGGGTTTCTGGCTCGGGTGGTTCTTCATCGCAATCAAGGTCGTTCAATTCGGCCTGTAATGATGCGGCAATGGCCGTTAATCGGTCCCATTCGCGCTCTTCTTTGGTTGGGTTGCGATAATAGTCCTTGCCGGTCAGCTCCAACAACAATTGGCGCCGTTCATTTTGTATGGATTCAATCTTTGCGATGGACATGGCAGCCGAATGTACGGCCTCTCCATAGGCGTCCAGAAATCCACCAATGATCGGGATGGTTTTGATCAAGGGGCCAAGCGGTTCCTTGATCGCTTGGTAATAATCATCAAATGCTTTGGCCAATTCTGTGGCATTGGGGGCGGTCCCGGCCCGGTGGGCAATATCCAAAAACGTGTTGGCTTGTTTTAGACGATCCACAACGGCCTTGGTCTGGCTCGACAGTTTGCCAGTAGCCTTCATGGCGTCCTCAACCGCTGCCTCTAGCTTGGCATGGCGGCCACGTGCCGCTTTCAGGATTTTTTCGAGCTGTTTTGTGGCTTTATCGGCGTCTCCTGACATGCCTTCTAGTGCTTTGATTGAACCGGCCAAAGTGTCCGTGGCCAGTGCCAAGTTTTGTCCCTGCTTGTATTGCGGATCAATGGCCTGCAATCGCTGCTCAGTTTTTGCCAGTTCAATTCGCAATGTGGAGCATCTTTGTGCATCTTGCGCCCATGCCCCTGATGCCGACATCAATCCAGCCAGTAAAACCAATCTAAAACCAGTTGCGCGCATGCGATTCTCCACCGTGATCGGCAAGAGAGTACCACAAAAAGCGTTGTTTCTCAATTTTGAGGGATAATGTCTGCTGGTGGTGCCAGCAAAAAACATGGAGGCCCCGCCCGGAATCGAACCGGGGTAGGAGGATTTGCAATCCCCAGCGTCACCACTCCGCCACAGGGCCAGCATGTTGGTTTGGCGATCATCACGCCAAATTGGAGTGCTCCTATACAACCCGAAACCGCGCAGGTAAATGCGTGAATTCGCCTGATTGCATGAAACCGCATCAACGGGATATAAAGGACAGGGAATCGGCTAAGATCACCCGTGAAATAGGACAAACAAAATGAGCAATGCAGCACTGGCCAGACAGGCAATGGTCGATAGTCAGGTTCGGGTCAACGATGTGACCGATACGCGGGTTCAAGCGGCGATGTTGGCCGTGGAGCGCGAAAGCTTTGTACCCAAGGCCCGCCGCGCAGCCGCCTATAGCGATATTGATCTGGCCGTAGCCGATGGCAGGTTCTTGATGAAACCAAGGGATTTTGCCAAAATCCTTCAGGCTTTGGAAATCCAGCCAACCGATCTGGTGTTGGATATCGGCACCGCAACTGGTTATTCTGCTTCTGTTATGGCGCGTCTGGCCGAAACGGTGGTGGCTTTGGAGCAAGATAGCGATCTGGCTGGCCGCTCCGAGACCAATGTCGGGCGCGTGGATGCCGACAATGTTGCGGTGATCAATGGGCCATTTTGTGCCGGCTTGCCAGACCAGGCACCATTTGATGTCATTTTTGTTGGCGGCGCAGTCGATAAAACCCCGGATGCTTGGCTACAACAATTGGCCGACGGCGGTCGTTTGGCGGTGATTGAGCGCGACGGCGTGGCCGGACAGGCCCGAGTTTATTTGCGATCCGGCGGGGTGATTGGTTCACGGGTTATTTTTGATGCGATGACCCCGTATTTGCCGGGGTTCGAGCCGGTGCGACAATTTGCATTATAGCTAAACACATATGTGGGGTGGTTTTTCGTGCAAAACCGTCCATATGGCATATAGTACCGGCTGGGGAGCAGGTTCGAGATACGAGAGTGCCAAGATGAACAAAACGATTTTAATTCTGGCCGCGCTGGCGAGTAGTACTTTCGCCAGTGCCGCTTCTAGTGAAACTTTGGAGCAAGCCTTGGGACTGGCCTTTGCTTCCAATCCGCAATTGCAAGCCGAACGTGCAGGCTTGCGGGCTATCGACGAAGGCCTCGTTCAGGCCAGATCCGAACGTCTGCCCGGCTTGCAAGTTGATGGCAGTGTTGGCGCAACACGTTTGAAACAGTCCAGCCCAATTTTTACCTCTCTGGAAACCTATTATCCCAATTCAGTCAGCGTTTCGGGTAGCCAGACCTTGTACGCAGGCGGCGGCATTCGGGGCCGAATTGATCTGGCTCAGGTCAATGTGGATATTGGCCGCAACAATTTACGCAATATAGAGCAACAGGTTTTGTTGGAAGCCGTCACTGCCTATGTCGATGTACAGCGCAATTCCGAAGTGGTGCGGATCCGCTCGAACAATGTCGATGTATTGCTAAAACAACTAAATGCAGCCGAGGATCGGTTCGAAGTTGGCGAAATTACCCGCACCGGGGTTTCTCAAGCCAAAGCCCGCGCCGCAGGTGCTCGTTCGCAATTGGCAGCAGCTAAAGCAGGACTAGCCACATCGCGCGCGGCTTACGCCCGGACCATGGGCCAATCGCCGGGAACGTTGGAAGCAGCCACCTTGCCGGGCAATATACCGGCCGGTTTGGCAGAAGCGATTATCTGGTCAGAAGACAGTGCGCCGGTGTTGATCAATGCGAAATTGTCCGAATTGTCGGCGCAACACGGAATTACGGTCGCCAAGTCTGGATTGCGGCCTCGGCTGACCTTGGGGGCGCGGGCCAGCACGGCCAATAATGCTGGATTTTCCGGTGCAGAATCCGATTCCGTTTCCACGGCGCTGAATTTCACCATGCCGATATTTACCGGCGGTTTGAACCGCTCCCGGGTCCGCGAAGCGATTGAACAAGCGTCCAAAGCCCGTATCGGCGTATTGCAAGCCCGGCGGATCACCCATGAACAAGTTTCAAATGCTTGGCATAATCTGATGGCGGCGCGTTCGGTGATCGTGGCTAGCCAGGAACAAGTTGCGGCCAATCAATTGGCCTATGAGGGTGTTGAGCAAGAGGCCGCTGTTGGATTGCGGACTACGTTGGACGTGCTGGATGCCGAACAAGAATTGCTAGATGCGCGACTGACTTTGGTGTCGGCTGAACGTGATGCGCTGGTTGCTGCCTATGGCTTGCTGCGGGCATCGGGTCGTTTGGACCTGAGCAATCTGGGGATTGCCGAAGTCAATTCCGGTGTTTCGAGCCAATAGCCAATAAATCCGGTGGGTTACAGGTACGATTGAAACTAGACAGGGCGTGCCTAAACCCATTAGCGTGCGATAGGTCAAATCGAATCGGAACCGGGGAATATGGCAGATCAAGGCGCAGAAGCTGAACCGACGATGGAGGAAATCCTAGCCTCCATTCGAAAAATCATTTCAGAAGACGATGAAGCGGATCCAGCTGACGAGGCCGAGGCCTCTGCACCGGAACCAGAAGCGGTCGCAGAACCTGCCCCTGAGCCGGAACCAGAACCAGAGCCGGAAATGGTTGCAGAACCAGAGCCAGCACCGCCACCACCCGAAATTGAACCTGAGCCAGAACCAGAGCCAGTGATGGCCGCAGAGCCAGAGCCTGAAGAAGAAGTTCTCGAGCTAACCGAGGCAGTCGAAGAGGAAGGTGATCTGATCATTTTTGATGATGATGAGAGCGAACCAGAACCAGAACCGGCACCTGTTCAGGCGGAAGCTCCGGCAGTAGAGCCGCTTGGCGATATTGACGAAGACGAACTGCTAAGCGCGGCGTCGACAGCAGCATCGGCTGGAACATTGGGTGCATTGGCATCTTCCATGAAATTGGCAGATACGGACGGCCAAACCATTGAGGGCGTGATGCGCGAATTGCTACGTCCTTTGCTCAAAGATTGGCTTGATACCAATTTGCCAGCAATTGTTGAGGCCAAGGTTGAAGCGGCGATTGATAAAGTGGTGCGCCATACCCGAGTGTGAGGCTCGCTCTCACACTTGCTCGCTTTTCACCTGTTATTCCCTGATTTTGTAGTTGATCCCGTCACCCGGGCGAGTAATTCTGCTTGTGTGCGAAGAACCATTGCCAAAAACCATTGAGTGTTGCCCAAAATGTTAGACAAGTCCTTTGATCCGGCCACGGCCGAAACCAAAATTTATGAAAAGTGGGAAGAGTCAGGCGCATTCAAACCAAAAGAGGATGATGCGGCTGAGGCCTATTGCATCGTCATCCCGCCGCCCAATGTTACCGGCTCTTTGCATATGGGCCATGCCCTGAACAACACGCTGCAAGACGTGATGATCCGGTTTGAGCGGTTACGCGGTAAATCCGTATTGTGGCAACCGGGCATGGACCATGCCGGGATTGCCACGCAAATGGTGGTCGAGCGCCAATTGGCCGCTGACGGTAATCAATCGCGCCGTGATATGGGCCGCGACGCATTTGTGTCTAAAATCTGGGAGTGGAAAGCCGAGTCCGGTGGCAAAATCACCAACCAACTGCGCCGTTTGGGGGCCAGTTGTGACTGGTCGCGCGAGCGTTTTACGCTGGATGACAGCTTATCGGCAGCGGTCCGCAAAGTGTTTGTGCAAATGCACAAGGAAGGCCTGATTTACCGGGCCAAGCGTCTGGTTAATTGGGACCCGCATTTTTCAACGGCCATCTCGGATTTGGAAGTGGAAGCCAAAGAAGTGCAGGGGCATTTCTGGCATTTCAAATATCCGCTAGAGGGCGGCGAAACTTACGAATTTCCGATCGAGCATGACGAAGACGGCAAGCCGACCAAATGGGAAACTCGTGATTATATTTCGATTGCCACCACCCGGCCAGAAACCATGCTGGGCGATGGCGCGGTGGCGGTACATCCGGACGATGCCAGATACGCACCGATTGTTGGCAAGCGTGTACTCTTACCGTTGGCCGATCGCTATATTCCGATCATCACCGATGAACACCCGGACCCGGACTTAGGTTCCGGCGCGGTGAAAATCACCGGCGCGCACGATTTCAACGATTATGAAGTCGCCAAACGCCATGATTTGCCGATGTATATCCTGATGGATGAAAAGGGCTGCATGACCGCCAGCGACATCATGCCGGCCAAATATGTTGGTATGGACCGGTTTGAAGCGCGCAAACACGTGGTGGCCGATATTGATGCGCTGGGCCTGCTGATCCAGATCGAAGACAAAATTATCCAACAACCAACCGGGGATCGATCCGGCGTGGCGATTGAGCCAATGCTGACTGATCAATGGTATGTGGATGCCAAAACTCTGGCCGCACCAGCGCTGGCTGCGGTCAAAGATGGCACCACCAAATTTGTACCGGACAATTGGTCCAAAACTTATTTCAACTGGCTGGAAGACATTCAGCCTTGGTGTATTTCGCGGCAATTGTGGTGGGGACATCGCATCCCGGTTTGGTATGGGATGGCCCGCGAAGAATTAGAGAATCCGGGAAAAATGTTTGGTGCGAACAAAATTTTCGTCGCTGAAACCGAGGACGAAATGCGCGTGCAGGCGCAGGAGTATTATGGGCCAGAGGTTACTATTAATGTCACAGAAGGACATGTAAAGCTTTGGGGTGGAGGGCAAAGCGCTGGTGAAATTAAGTCAGTGGACGTGTACCAAGACCCGGACGTATTGGACACGTGG
>JAJFFR010000201.1 GCA_021776555.1 Robiginitomaculum sp. | reverse complement strand
TAATTTGCGCGACCCGCGCGATTATCGCGATAGCGTTGAAAAACTCAAAACCTTGCCAATTGTCACTCCCGCTGGTGCCCAAATTCCATTGGGTCGTCTGACTGATATTTCATTTGCAGACGGACCCGGCGTAATCCGCAGTGAAAACGCGCGGCGCAATGGCTGGATATACATCGATATAGCCGGAGCCGACATCAGCTCTTATGTGCGCGAAGCCCAACAAGCCGTCACCAATCGTCTGACCCTGCCCCCCGGATACTCACTAAGTTGGTCTGGGCAATATGAATATATGGAGCGCGCCAAGGAACGCCTCAAAATCGTAGTGCCCGGCACGTTGGTCATTATTTTATTACTGTTGTTTTTGAACTTCAGGCGGGTTGCACCGGTGATCATCATCATGGGCACCCTGCCTTTAGCATTGGTTGGTGGCGTATGGCTGATGGAAATCCTTGGGTACAATATGTCGGTGGCAGTTGGCGTTGGGTTTATCGCGTTGGCCGGAGTAACCATCGAGATCGGTGTGCTGATGGTGTTGTACCTCGAAACAGCACTGACCGCCGGGCAATCCGAAGCCGAACAGGAAAACCGCAACTTTGACCTGGGTGACCTACGCCAAGCGATCCTTGATGGTGCCTTACTGCGCATCCGCCCCATCATGATGACCGTTGCCGTAGTCATCGCCGGCTTGCTCCCCATCATGCTAGGCACCGGCACCGGCTCCGAAGTCATGCGCCGCATCGCCGCCCCCATGGTCGGCGGCATGATCAGCGCCACGGTTTTGACCCTGCTGGTCATTCCGGCGGTGTTTTTGATCTGGAAACGGTTGGGATTGAGTGGGACGCCCAATAAGGTGATATCGGTGAGAAAATAATATAATTAAAAAAACAGGTTTGGTGGTACAATTGAGTTTTCAAATGACAAGTGGCTGAAATTTTAATACTCATCCACAATGACTTCACAACCGAACTTAGAAGAAACCATTGGTTTTGCGTTGCACCATTCCAGTTACTTATTCAAAAGTGGGATGAAAGCTATGTTTTCAGACCACGGCTTGAATATCACGCCGGAGGAAATGATCATATTGTTTTTGATCAAAGAAGGTGGAACTGACCAAGCCGAGCTGATTCAAAAATCGCTCAAAGATAAAACCAACATTACCCGTATTCTGACCCGAATGGAAAACAAGAAGCTGATCCATAGAAAGAATCATGCAAAAAATGGTCGCCAGCAAATCGTTTATATTACCAAAACTGGACAAAAAACGCGAGTAATGGCCCTTCCCCTTGTTCAGGAAATGGCAGGCCGCGCCCTTGGCGGTATCAACGCCCGAGATATTGAAATCACTACGGCCACTCTCAACAAAATTTCCAAAAACCTAAAATAACAAGCGGGTTTTACGCGCCCATTCCCTCTCGTTTCAGAGGTATTTTGATCGTCTAAGTAATTTTCTTTCATTAGTTGACAAATACAACGATCAAACATAAATCATTAGTTGCTAATAACAACTGTCGCTCAGCAAACCGGGCGAAAATGTCAAAAATGATAAAGGAAATGCCCCATGTCCAGCACGACAACACTACAAAAACGAAACCGTGGATTTGCAGATACATTTGCGGCTGGTGAACTGCCGATCATACCAAAATTGCGCACCGTAATACTTACATGTGCCGACGCTCGCGTTGATCCGGCTCACATTTTTGAGCTTGATCTCGGCGATGCGGTAGTTATCCGAAATACAGGCGGTCGAGTAACGCAAGCGGTGATTGAAGAGGTGGCAACCTTAGCCTTTATGGTTTCAATGCTGGATGGCGGTGAATCCAACCCGTTCGAGCTGGTTCTCATGCAACACACCCAATGCGGCGCCGAACGTTTTGCCAATCCAGATTTCCAACAAGCGCTAAAAAAACAGACCGGCGTTGACGTATCATCAGTGGCAATTACCAACAATGAAATGAACTTGCGTGAGGATGTAGAGCGCCTGCGCAATGCGCCTGAAATACCGGGCGCCATCATAGTTTCCGGTCTGGTTTACGACGTGAAAAACGGCACGGTTCGCCAAGTCATTGCGCCAGCACCACTCGCACCGTGAGTATCGGCTTGTAACTAGTCCCCAATCACAACGATTATCAGACCCTTAAGCTTACCCGTTTGAGGTGTTCCTCCTCCCCCGTCAATAAGGAATTTTCATGTCAAAACCAAAAATATTGGTAACCAGCGCAGCTGGCCGTACGAGTGCCGAAGCTGTTTTCCAACTTCTGAAACTGGGTTTTCCCGTACGGGCCATGGTTCGCCGTCTTGATGCACGCTCTGAGGCCTTACAAAAGGCCGGTGCTGAGATTTTTGTCGGCGATCAATTGATTTTTAGAGACCTTCAAAAGGCGATGAAAGGCGTGTCTCGCGCTTATCATTGCCCGCCATTTGCCCCGAATGTTTTAGAAAACATGATGTTATTTGCCATCGCTGCAGAACAGGCCAAATTGGAGGTTGTTGCTTTAATGAGTGGCTGGAATACCATCGCAGAGCATAAATCCATTCATTCGCGCAGCCATTGGATTGCCAATCATATCTACCGGTTGATGCCGTCTATTGATGTAATTCATATCAATCCTGGTCTGTTTGCGTTTACCTATTTCTTGGGCCTTCCCGCTATCGTAAACATGGGCATGTTTATGGCTCCTTTGGGGAATGGTTATACAGCCCCCCCTTCTAACGAGGACATTGGCCGTGTTGCGGCATATTCATTGGCTGATCCAAAGGAGCATATTGGTAAAAGTTACCACCCCACCGGACCAAAACTTTTGAACCCCACAGATATTGCAACCATATTTGCCAAAGTGCTGGGTCGCAAAGTGACCTATAAAGATGTGCCGTTCGAAACATTTACTAAAGCGGCCCAAGCCTTGGGTTTTTCCAGATTTGATATATCTCAAGTTAAACATTTCACAGAAGAATTAAGAAACGGCGCATTTGCTTTTGGCGAGGTAACTTCGCATGTGGAATTAGTCACAGGCACCAAACCTGAGTCTTTTGAGGATACCGCACGGCGCTATTTTAACAGGCCAGCCTTGATTGATCCCAGTTTGCGAACCGGCAACAAATTATCCACAATCGCCTTTATCTTCAAAATGATGAGAACCAAGCCCTTTGATACTGAAGAATGGGAACAGTTTCGTGACCATCCAGCAACAGACAAACATCACCTCGCACATGAAGACCCTGAGTGGATTCGACAGGCAAAAGCACACAATTTGAATCTATTGCCGATGGTGCAAAAATAATTGTTAGCAGAAAGTCTAAGACCGCTTCGGCTATAAATGAAGGCAGCTCATCGGCTCCACCACATTAGCCAACCATAAAATTCCTCATCTAAACTTGGAGCCAATCAACTTGGATTTGGCGAATTGACCAAAAGGAAACACCCATGTCAAAATCAAATATCACCCCAACAAAACCTAATTTTTGGAAACGAATGGAAGATACAGTTCGATCACTCGATAAGTCCGAAACAGATTTTCTTTGGGATGCCATTCATCAAACAAACCATGAAATGCAAAAGTTGCAAAAAAAAGTTGAGGAAATCTCGCGTCGAATTCCAAACAAATCATCATGATTTCAATAAGCAAAGTTGGTTA
>JAJFFR010000021.1 GCA_021776555.1 Robiginitomaculum sp. | reverse complement strand
GCTGACGTAAAAGACGTTAAAGTCTCCAAGGAAGAGCTGTTCAGCGACGATGATGCGCCCGGGGAAACAAAAAAGGCTCCAGCCAAGAAGAAGGCTGCTAAAAAAGCTCCAGCTAAAAAAGCTGCTGCGAAAAAGCCAGCTACCAAGAAAGCTGCGGCAAAAAAGTAATCCGAACAACCACACGAAGTTTCAGACGGCCAAGCGGTGTAATAACCCTTGGCCGTTTTTGTTGTGGATAAACACTGAATACAACGTGGTCTTAACCAATTTACCACATTCTAGCGTTTCACTTGCGAATCTAGGGGCAACACACAATATGCACCTAAGGACAATGATGACAGCGCACGCAATAAGACACAGGATTGAATGATGAATGACCCGCATGAAGTGATGATGAACTTGGTTCCGATGGTGGTGGATCAAACCAGCCGGGGTGAGCGGTCGTATGATATTTTTTCACGATTGCTCAAAGAACGGATCATTTTCCTGACCGGACCGGTTGAAGATGGCATGGCCAGTTTGATTACGGCGCAACTTTTGTTCCTAGAGTCCGAGAACCCCAAAAAGGAAATCTCGATGTATATCAACTCACCGGGCGGTGTGGTCACGGCTGGTATGGCGATTTACGACACTATGCAATACATCAACTCACCAGTTTCAACCGCTTGTGTTGGACAAGCAGCCAGTATGGGATCACTTCTCTTGGCCGGTGGTGCGGAAGGGATGCGCTTTGCAACCCCCAATGCCCGCATCATGGTGCATCAACCTTCTGGTGGGTTTCAGGGTCAGGCATCGGACATTGTTCGCCATGCGCAGGACATTCAAAAAATCAAAAAACGCCTTAACGAGATATATGTGAAACACACTGGTCAAAAATATGAGACCATCGAACAAACTCTAGACCGGGATCATTTCATGTCAGCTGACGAGGCAAAAGCTTTTGGTTTGGTTGACCATGTGTATGAAAAACGCGGTACGGAAGCGGAGCCTAAGGGTAAGAAATAGTCATAAATGATGCTTGATCCGTCTGAATAACGGTGATGAAATGAAAATCTGGTCGGATTTAACGGGTTTTTCCCATTTTGGCCATAATCAAGTCGGCATCATATTTGCAGGGACTTTGTTGCAAGGTTTCGTTGCAACAAAAATATCTGGCGCCAATTTTGGCGAAAAGCGTAAAAACTCAGGGTCGACCTGACAGGAGTGAGTATGAGTAAGTCTGATAAAACAAGCGATTCTAAGAGTACGCTGTACTGTTCGTTCTGCGGCAAAAGCCAGCACGAAGTCAGAAAGCTGATTGCTGGACCAACCGTGTTCATTTGTGATGAGTGCGTAGAGCTTTGCATGGATATCATCCGTGAAGAGGCCAAAGGCTCATTGGTCAAAACCCAAGAGGGCGTGCCGACACCATTGGAAATTTGCTCAGTACTGGACGATTACGTGATCGGACAAGCCACAGCAAAACGGGTGTTATCGGTTGCAGTTCACAATCATTACAAACGGCTCAATCACGCCGCACAAAATTCCGACGTTGAATTGGCAAAATCCAATATCTTGCTGATTGGTCCGACCGGGTGCGGTAAGACGCTGCTGGCTCAGACCCTAGCGCGCATCCTAGATGTTCCGTTTACGATGGCCGATGCCACCACACTGACCGAAGCCGGTTATGTGGGCGAAGATGTTGAAAATATCATTCTGAAGCTACTGCAAGCTTCTGATTACAATGTCGAACGCGCCCAGCGTGGTATCGTCTATATCGATGAAGTTGATAAAATCAGCCGCAAATCAGACAACCCGTCTATTACGCGAGACGTGTCCGGTGAAGGCGTGCAACAAGCGCTCTTGAAAATCATGGAAGGCACCGTTGCATCGGTACCCCCACAAGGCGGCCGCAAACATCCACAACAAGAGTTCTTGCAGGTGGATACCACGGATGTTCTGTTCGTAGTTGGCGGCGCATTTGCCGGACTTGAAAAAGTTATTTCCCAGCGTGGGCGCGGTACCAGCATTGGCTTTGGCGCGGATGTGCAAGACGAAACTGAATTAGAAATCGGCGAAGTGCTGCAAGGCGTTGAGCCAGACGATTTAATGAAGTTTGGATTGATCCCTGAGTTTATTGGGCGGCTACCGGTAATTGCCACCTTGGAAAATCTGGATGAAGACGCGTTGATCACGATTTTGACGAAACCGAAAAACGCATTGATGAAACAGTATGAGAGTCTATTTGCCATGGAAGACGTACAATTGACGTTCTCCAAGGATGCACTTTCGGCTGTTGCCAAAAAAGCCATCAAACGTAAAACCGGTGCTCGCGGGCTGCGGTCCATCATGGAGGGCATTTTGCTCGACACCATGTTTGATCTACCTGGCCATGATGGTGTTGAGGAAGTTGTAGTAAATGCCGAAGTTATTGATGGTGATGCGGAACCTTTGCTGATCTATTCCGAGACCAAAAAGGCTCCCAAATCGGCATAAGCCAGATCAATTCATTAAAAATGGGAAAGCGCGCCTTTAAGGTGCGCTTTTTTATTACCTGAAATGACAGTGCATCCCTTGCGCTCCAATGGATCAATTCCGATATTATTCACGAGACATTCACGCTTTTTAGTGGAAACTCTGTGTTATCTTCCGTGTTGCAAAATGCTTCACGTGACACACAGAATTAGAAAAAGTCGGCCAAAAAAGGATATCGAGTAACTTTATGCCAGATTCTACCGAGAAACTTCCCGTATTACCGTTGAGAGATATTGTCGTATTTCCTCATATGATTGTTCCCTTGTTTGCCGGTCGCGAAAAATCGGTCAAAGCGCTGGAAGAGGTGATGGGAAAAGATAAACGCATCCTTTTATTGACCCAACTTGACCCTGGCACGGACGACCCCGGTCCAGAAGAATTGCACCACACCGGCTGCATCGCCAAAGTTTTGCAATTGCTAAAACTGCCCGATGGTACCCTAAAGGTGCTGGTTGAAGGTGAGGGGCGTGCTAGGGCGGAAAATTTCGAGTTGGTTGATGATTATATTGAAGCTGGAATTGATCCCATTGCCAGCCAGAATGCCGAAACGCCAGAAACCATCGCATTGGTCCGCAGTGCGATTGATAGTTTTGAGCGTTACGTAAAACTCAACAAGAAAATCCCGCCCGATATTGTAACCGCAGTTCGAGATATCACAGATGCTGCAAAATTGGGAGATTCCATCTCGGCGCATCTGTCGATTAAGCTGAAAGAAAAACAAGAATTACTGGAAATTTCCGACGTCATGGAGCGCTTGGAAAGCGTGTTGGGCAAGATGGAAGGCGAGATTAGCGTCCTTCAGGTCGAGCGCAAAATTCGTTCACGGGTCAAACGCCAAATGGAGAAATCCCAGCGCGAGTACTATTTGAACGAACAAATGAAAGCGATTCAACGCGAACTGGGCGAGAGCACTGAAACGCCCGGTGAAGCCGATGAACTAGCGGAAAAAATCGAAAAAACAAAGCTATCAAAAGAAGCCAAAACCAAGGCGGAAGCCGAGCTTAAAAAATTGAAACAAATGAACCCAATGTCGGCCGAATCGACCGTGGTTCGTAATTATCTCGATTGGTTGGTTGGTATTCCGTGGGGTAAGAAAACTCGGGCCAGAATGGATTTAGCCAAGGCCAAAGCTATTTTGGACGAGGATCACTTTGGACTTGAGAAGGTCAAAGATCGGATTCTGGAACACCTAGCCGTACAGGCTCGAACCAAAAAAATCAAAGGCCCGATCCTGTGTCTAGTCGGTCCTCCCGGGGTTGGTAAAACCTCGTTGGGTAAATCGATTGCGCGGGCTACGGGTCGAAACTTCATTCGGGTTTCGTTGGGTGGTGTTCGGGACGAATCAGAAATTCGCGGCCACCGCAGAACCTATATTGGCTCGATGCCCGGCCGGATTATTCAATCCATGAAAAAGGCAAAAAGCAGCAATCCATTATTCTTGCTTGATGAAATTGACAAGATGGGTGCCGACTTTCGTGGGGACCCATCGGCAGCGTTGTTAGAGGTGCTCGATCCTGAACAAAACACTAGCTTCAACGATCATTATCTAGAAGTAGATTACAATCTTTCCGATGTGTTTTTCATCACCACGGCCAACTCGCTGAATATACCGCGTCCTTTGATGGATCGCATGGAGGTCATTCGGATTTCGGGGTACACCGAGGATGAAAAAATTGAGATTGCCAAACGTCATTTGACCTCTAAGCAGGTTAAAAACCATGGTCTTCGGGCTGATGAGTGGTCCATGGATGACGATGCTTTGCGCAAATTGATCCAGCTTTATACTCGCGAAGCAGGAGTTCGAAACTTGGAGCGCGAACTAGCGAATTTAGCCCGTAAAGCTATTCGAAAGATCGCCTCTGGTGATTGCAAATCAGTGGCCATTACCACTGATAACTTGGCTGAATTTGCCGGCATTCCCAAATACTCGTTTGGCGAGACCGACAAGGAAGATCAAGTCGGCATTGTTACCGGTTTGGCTTGGACAGAAACTGGCGGTGAATTGCTCACCATTGAGGCCATTCAAATGCCAGGTCGTGGGCGGATGACGGTCACTGGTAATTTGCGCGATGTGATGAAAGAATCCATTTCAGCTGCGAACTCCTATGTTCACTCAAGAGGCGCGAGTTTTGGTATTCGGGCCGAGCAGTTCAAGAAAAGTGATTTTCATGTACACGTACCAGAAGGTGCCACGCCCAAGGACGGACCATCTGCCGGGATTGGCATGGCAACTGCTATTGTTTCAGTTTTGACCAATATCGCCGTGCGAAAAGACCTTGCCATGACCGGCGAGATTACGTTGCGCGGTCGGGTGCTGGAGATCGGTGGTTTGAAAGAGAAACTGCTGGCTGCATTACGCGGCGGTGTCAAAACAGTTCTGATTCCAATGGGCAATGCCAAAGACCTTGAAGAAATCCCAGATAATGTCAAAAATGGACTGGAAATCATCCCGGTTAGCTCGTTGGACGAGGTGCTTTCTCATGCGCTGGTTAGCAAACTCACTCCTATTGAGTGGAATGAAACGCTGGATGAAACCGGACCTGCAAGCGCTGATGGATCAGACGATGATGATAATGCGGTGATTACTCACTAATCTTCCTTACAGTTTATTATTCTATTTTTCTGTGAAAAACGTTGCAAAATAAGGTATTTTGACGACAATACCACATCAGCGCAGTTGATTCGGCGCATATAAATCTGGAAGGATTCTCTAATGAATAAAAGTGAACTGGCAGAGTGCGTCGCAGCAGAATGCGACATGACCAAGGCACAGGCAGTAGAAGCTGTAAGCGCCGTGTTTGGTACAATCGAAAAAACTTTGGGTGATGGTGGCGAAGTTCGCCTGCCAGGTTTTGGCTCCTTTACCGTTGCACATCGTGCAGCTGGCATGGCTAGAAACCCTCGCACAGGTGAAATGATTCAGCGCCCAGCTTCCAAGCGTCCTAAATTCAAAGCAGGTAAATCGTTCAAGGATTGCGTAAACTGCTAGTATTTACCGAAATGACTGCAAAAGGGCTGGCAAATGCTGGCCCTTTTTCATTTTTGCACTTGCAGTTTCGAGCAGAATAGTCATATTCCGCGTCCCTGTCGGAATTGGTTTTGCCAAACTGATGGTTTGAAATGAAATGGGCGATTAGCTCAGTTGGGAGAGCGCCATGTTTACACCGTGGATGTCGGGAGTTCGAGCCTCTCATCGCCCACCATTTCCTTTCAAAACGGCCGAAAACCCCTAACAGTCGGGTAAGTTCGGAACCCCTTTCTTTTTTCCTGCTTCTGAGTGAGATACCGTCTTGACGGATCGGCAGCATGGCACTATCTCACCTGTCTTGCAGCGCCTTTCGTGCGCGGCAAGAAACGAGATGCGCGGGTGTAGCTCAGTTGGTTAGAGTGCCGGCCTGTCACGCCGGAGGTCGCGGGTTCGAGTCCCGTCACTCGCGCCATTTCGTTTCTTTTCCCTCATTCCCAAAATATCTGATCAGGTCGTAGCCATTGCGGCGCCCAGCTTCCGTGCGCTGTTCTTCCAGAGCCGTGACTTTGTTTCAGGTTCATGTGAAGCTGCCCCAGAACCACAACCAGACGGGGCACAGATGAACGCGTATCGAGATCATTCCACTTGGAAAGTTTTGTTGGGCTTGCTGTGCCTGTTGGTTGTCGCATGTAACCCAAACCAAGAAATACAAGTCTTACCAGCCGATACGATCTTTGTGGGTGATCACATTATACCAATGGATGGCAGTCAGATCGAAGCCGTAGCAGTACGTGCAGATCGCATCATTGCAACTGGAACCGCTGCTGCAATGCACGCCTATCAGGGCGAACAAACCAGAATAGTCGACTTGGGCGAAAAAGCACTTTTACCTGGCTTTATTGATGCACATGGGCATTTAGCCATTCAGGCCAGAATTCTGGACTTTGCCAATTTGTCTTCTCCGCCAGTGGGGCAAGTAACTAGTATCACGGATTTACAGACACGATTACGTGCTTTCATTACCGAGCAAGATATCCCAAGGGGCCAATGGGTTATTGGTTATGGATATGACGAATCCCTGCTGGCCGAACAACGTCACCCAAACCGTATTGATCTGGATGCAATTTCGGATCAACACCCGATATTGCTGATCCATGTTTCGGCCCACCTTGCGGCGGTGAACTCTTTAGCACTGGCCCATCATAAAATAAGCACGGACACACCGGACCCAAGCGGCGGTCATATCCGGCGCTTTGAAGGATCACAGGAACCCAACGGCATATTAGAAGAAACTGCGGCACAACCGATAATCTTTGAGCGATTGCTGGCCAATAGTGACGGTTTTGCCGATCAAACCCTACGGACCTTGGATTTGTATGCCAGTTATGGAATCACCACGGTACAAGATGGTGCGGCGGCGATGCGCGACGTGGATGTTTACCGCCAGCTTGCGGCAACTGAGCCTCTTCCTGTGGATTTGGTGGCCTATCCCTTTGCTGCTCTGCTAACCCAAGATCAGCGCACAGCGTTTTTGGCAACATCTTACCAAGATGGATTTAAGCTTGGCGGCATAAAGTTTGTGTTAGATGGCTCCATACAAGGAAAAACTGGGTTTTTGAGAGAGCCATATACCCAGCCGCCAGCCGGGAAGGGCGCTGATTTTCAAACCTCGCCAACCATGTCTCCTGCACAATATCAGCAATGGTTGAAACCATTGATTGCCCGCAAGGTTCCCGTATTGGTTCATGCCAATGGGGATGCGGCAATTGATATGATGATGGATGGTATGGAGGCGGCCTTAACCGAGGCGCCAAACCCGGACCACCGATCAGTAATTATACACGCGCAGATCATGCACGAAGATCAATTGGACCGCGCCAAATCCTTGGACTTGATCCCGTCATTTTTCTCGGCTCATCCATATTTTTGGGGCGATTGGCACCGCCAAATTCTGGGTGAAGAGCGAGCCACAAATATCAGCCCTATTCGTTGGGCGATAGATCGCGACCTGCCTTTTACCATCCACAATGATGCACCGATTGTCCCACCTGACATGATGTATTTGGTTTGGGTTACCGTGAACCGAAAAACTCGTTCTGGATACATTTTGGGACCAGAGCAGCGCGCCACAGCTTATGAAGCACTCTATGCCATCACTATGGGCAGTGCGGTTCAGTATTTTGAAGAAGCCGAAAAAGGCTCGATCACGGTGGGAAAACAGGCTGATCTGGTCATTTTGGCAAA
>JAJFFR010000003.1 GCA_021776555.1 Robiginitomaculum sp. | reverse complement strand
ACCGCAGGCATAGAGCCCTTCAATAACCAAATCCTGGCCGTTCGAATCGCGGGTCAAGGCTTGACCACCAATGTTCGTTGGTATGCCCCCCATCATATAGTGACAAGTAGGAACGACTGGAACGGGTTCTTTCACTGGGTCGATATGTGCAAATGTTTTGGACAGTTCACAGATGCCGGGTAAACGCAGGGTAAGTGTTTCTTCTCCCAAATGATCCAGTTTTAACAAAACATGATCCTTTTTGGGACCACAACCTCTCCCCTCAAGGATTTCGATGACCATGGAACGTGCAACCACATCTCTGCCTGCAAGGTCTTTGGCATTCGGCGCATAGCGCTCCATAAACCGTTCGCCATCACCATTGATCAGATAACCGCCTTCACCACGACATCCTTCTGTGACCAAAACGCCCGCCCCATAGATACCTGTAGGATGAAATTGCCACATTTCCATATCTTGGCAAGGGAAACCAGCTCGCAACGCCATGCCTACGCCGTCACCGGTATTAATCAGGGCATTTGTTGTTGATTCATAAATCCTGCCCGATCCACCCGTAGCCATTACGGTGGCTTTTGCTTTTATATAAACGGTTTCACCTGTTTCGATGCAAATCGCAATCACACCTACCACTGCGTCTTTTTGGTTTTTTACCAAATCAACTGCATACCATTCATTCAAAAAGGTAGTGCCGCCTTTGAGGTTCCCTTGGTACAGGGCATGCAACAAGGCGTGGCCGGTTCGGTCAGCCGCCGCACAGGTTCGGGCAGCTTGTCCGCCTTTACCAAAGTCTTTTGACTGTCCCCCGAAAGGACGCTGATAGATACGGCCTTCTTCAGTTCTGGAAAAAGGTAAGCCCATGTGATCGAGTTCGTAAACGGCCTGTGGGCCAACGGTGCACATGTATTCGATGGCATCCTGATCACCAATGTAGTCAGATCCTTTAACGGTATCGTACATGTGCCAACGCCAATCATCATTTGGATCCGAGCTGGCAATCGCACAGGTAATTCCACCTTGGGCAGAAACGGTATGAGACCGGGTTGGGAAAACTTTGGTAATACACGCTGTTTTAATGCCCGACTCGGTCAGTTGAAGAGCCGCACGCATCCCGGCACCACCGCCGCCAATAACGATTGCGTCGTAGTTTAATGTTCTAAATTTTGACATTACTTACAGTCCCCACAAAATCTGAATACCCCAGACCAAATAAACGAACATGATCAGGCCGCAGCTCGATTGAAAAATAAACCGAAAACCGGCTGGTTTGATATAATCAGTCGCAATCGTCCAAAGACCAATCCAGGCATGAACCCCTATAGACAGAAGTGCCAGCAGAGAAAAAATGCGGACGCAGATCGATTCAAAAAGCATATTCCATTGGGAGTATGTCAAATCTGGATTCATCAAAAGATAGCCCAATAAGAAGACCGTGTAGGCTGCCAATACCACCGCAGTAACGCGCTGGAACATCC
Organism: Robiginitomaculum sp.; assembly: GCA_021776555.1. GTDB lineage: Bacteria > Pseudomonadota > Alphaproteobacteria > Caulobacterales > Maricaulaceae > Robiginitomaculum_B. The sequence continues at coordinate 1,758 of JAJFFR010000003.1, read as the reverse complement.
AGTCATATAGGCCACTTCGACCAAAATTCGTTACACTTGTTACCATATCCAAACTCCTGCCAATACTATAAGCACCGAAGAAATAGCGATTGTCGCTTTCGCGCCAAGCTCACCCCCCTCCAATGTTTCGCCAATCCCAATATCCATCAGCAAATGTTTACATCCAGCAACCAAATGATAAAGCAGTGCGGACACGATCCCCCAGCAAATCAGCTTAGCCAGAAAACTATCAAGATACTCTCCGATTAACTTGAAGCCTTCTTCACCGCTCAGAGATAGCTCTAGTGCGTACATCATAAACGCGACACCAACGAAAAGAGCGACGCCCGTGATTCGGTGGACAATCGAGGTCAAGGCAGGCAGGGGAAAATCGAATTGTGTTAAATCAAGATTTACAGGTCGTTTATCGTTCACGGCACATTTACTCTCTCAAGAATTTGAAAAGCTATTGTATGCAACGTCAGGGACGTTATAGGGCTATCCAGAGACTCCCTAACTTTTATTTTGCGAGAAATTATAGGGACAAAGCAGGTAAAAAACAAACAGATATTTTTTAAAAAATTCTGAGTGTCGCCGTGCCAGCCTTTAAATTGACAAATGGAATTTAGCCCCTATAGTGAAGCTCCTTTTTGCAAACATGCTCGTGCTAAGACTCGAACAGTTTAACCGCTGTACGAGGATGACTATGACTAAGCTATTTGTCATAATACGGGATACATTTAGTTAATCAGAAACGTGTTCAAAAGAACATAATCTGGCATCACTCTATCTCAGGAACAGGAGAGCAGCATGACTGATAAAACAGCTCAGTTATCGGTTAATGGCAAAACCGTCGAATTACCCATGTATTCTGGTTCAGAAGGCCCAGATGTAATTGATGTACGAAGCTTGGTATCAGAAGGTGTTTTTACCTACGACCCTGTCTTTGTCTCAACCGCCGCATGTGATTCAAAAATCACGTACATAGATGGCGGCAATGGTGTTCTTCTTCATCGAGGTTATCCAATTGAGCAACTTGCCGAGCATTCAGATTACCTGGAACTCTGTCATTTATTGATTCATGGAGATCTTCCAACAAAAGAAGAAAGTGAAAATTACCGCGTAAAAATTTGCAACCACACCATGGTTCACGACCAAATGAGCCACTTCTTTAACGGCTTTCGTCGAGATGCGCACCCAATGGCAATTATGTGCGGTGTTGTAGGGGCGCTTTCAGCGTTTTATCACGACTCGATGGATCTTACCTGTAAGTATCACCGTGAAACAGCCGGACTCCGATTGGTTGCAAAAATGCCGACCATCGCGGCTATGTGCTATAAATATTCGATTGGTCAACCCTTCATGTACCCTCGTAATGACCTCGGATACGCTGAAAACTTCTTACATATGATGTTTAGCACGCCCGCTGGGAATGTCGACTTTGATCCCGCCATCGCCAAAGCGATGGACAAAATCTTTATGTTGCATGCGGACCATGAGCAAAATGCATCAACCTCCACTGTTCGTCTTGCGGGTTCTACAGGTGCCAACCCATTTGCCTGTATTGCCTCTGGAATTGCTGCGCTCTGGGGGCCTGCGCATGGCGGGGCCAACGAAGCGGTACTCATCATGCTCAATGAGATCGGCGATGAGTCAAATATTGAAGAATATGTTGCTAAAGCAAAAGACAAAGATGATCCATTCCGGCTTATGGGCTTTGGTCATCGGGTTTATAAAAACTTTGATCCACGTGCAAAAGTAATGCGTGAGACCTGCGAA
>JAJFFR010000200.1 GCA_021776555.1 Robiginitomaculum sp. | reverse complement strand
ATGATCCTGTCCCTGATCGCGATCGGAGTGGCCTATATATTGGTTGCGGTGGCATTCCGCTCCTATGGAGAACCTCTGTTGATCTTGTTGGCCGCGATCCCATTCTGCTTTACCGGAGCCGTGGTTGGACACTTGGTTTTTGGTGTCAGTATGACATTGTTCTCGTTCATGGGCGTGATGGCGGCGGCCGGGGTGGCGGTGAACGATAATCTGGTGTTGCTTGATTATGTACACCGATTACGAGCCACCGGCATGGGCGGAGCCAAAGCGCTGGTTGAAGCGGGTGTGGAACGGTTCCGGCCGATTCTACTGACCTCGCTCACCACATTTATCGGTTTGCTGCCTTTGATGATGGAGCGCTCCATTCAGGCTGCGTTTTTGATCCCGATTGGTTTGGCTCTGGCCTTTGGTGTTCTGTTCGCATTGTTCGTTACCTTGTTCTTGGTACCGTCTCTGTATGCGATCGGCGCCGACATTCGCAGGTATTTCATCTTCCTGTGGACTGGTGTGCCACAACATCGATTTGGTGAAAGCCTCGATAACTTTGATCCGAACGAGGAAGTGGATACCTATATTCCTGAACCGGCAGAGTAATCTAACCAAACTGTAATCTTGTTCATGGCGGCGCATCTTGTTTGTGCCGCCATGACTATTTATCATGGGCCGAAACTTTTAAGGGGATTTTACATGAAGAAACATCTTTTTGCGGCCAGTGCCGTGATTGCCTTGCTTGCAGCCTGTAACCCGGCTGGTGAGAGCAAACAGGCGGCAAGCGACCCAGTTGTCGAAGTCGCCGAAGTCAAACCTGCCGAGCTTGGTGCTTGGGGTATCGAGTTGGATAAAATGAAACCAACGATCAATGCGGGCGATGATTTCTTTCGTCACGTAAATGGCAAATGGTTGGATGAGTTTGAAATTCCAGCTGAGTTTACCAATTACGGCTCCTTTACCGTTTTGTTCGAGCGTTCAGAAGGCCAAGCGCGATCGATCATTCAAGATTCGGCTGAGGCAGGTGCAGCCGAAGGATCTGTTGAGCAGAAAATCGGCGATCTATATGCCAGCTTTATGGACGAGGCGACCATAGAGGCGGCTGGCCTTGCTCCCCTGCAGGGCGATCTGGATTCAATTACCGCCGCAACGTCTCATGAAGATATCGTGGCGATTATGTCCCGTCCGGACCTGCCAACCAATGGTCCATTTGGTGGCTTTGTGAATATCGACAGCAAGCAGACAGATACGTATGCATTTTATCTGCTTCATGCAGGCTTGGGTCTGCCGGATCGGGATTTCTATATCAAGGATGATGAGCGCTCCGTCTCGATACGTGCCGCGTATCTGGCCCATATGGAAAATATGCTGACCTTGGCAGATGTTGAAGATGGCGCTGCTAAAGCAGCCGCGATCATGGCGCTGGAAACCAAAATTGCTGAAGCTCATTGGGATAAGGTAGAACGCCGTAACCGCGATCTGACCTATAACAAAATGACTTTGGAAGAGCTGGAAGCTTTTGCGCCGGGATATCCATGGAGCCATGCTTTTGCCAGTTCTGGTTTGACTGAAACCTCTTATGTTGTCAGAGAAAAAAGTGCGTTTCCGGTCATTGCAAAAATCTTTGCAGACACCTCGCTTGAGGATTGGAAATCGTATCTGACCTTCCATGTGCTCTCGGCTAATGCGACCAGCTTGCCAAAAGCATTTGATGACGAGAACTTTGCATTTTTCGGCAAAACCCTAAACGGACAACCGGAACAGCGCGAGCGCTGGAAACGGGCTGTTGGTGTGGTCAATGGCTCATTAGGCGAAGCTGTTGGGCAAGTTTATGTCTCGCGACATTTCCCCAAAGAATCCAAGCGTCAAATGGACGAATTGGTTGAAAATCTGCGCACTGCTCTGGGCGACCGGATTGATGGTTTAGATTGGATGACAGCTAACACCAAAGTGGCAGCTCGTGAAAAGCTGGCCAAGTTTAGCCCGAAAATTGGCCATCCGGATCGTTGGAAAGACTATTCATCCATGACAATTCGCCGTGATGATTTGTTGGGTAATGCTAAAGCTGCACAAGCGTGGGGTTGGCAAGACCAGATCTCCAAACTGGGCGGACCGATTGACAAGTCCGAATGGTTTATGAACCCGCAAACGGTGAATGCGTACTATTCGCCAACCCGCAATGAAATCGTCTTTCCAGCCGCTATTTTGCAAGCTCCGTTCTTTGATCCAAACGCTGATCCAGCCGTAAACTATGGCGGTATTGGCGCGGTGATTGGTCATGAAATGGGTCATGGATTTGATGATCAGGGTTCAAAATCTGATGGCAATGGCGAGTTGCGTAATTGGTGGACCGATGCCGACCGCGAAGCGTTTGATGAACGCGCTGCGGTGTTGGGTGCTCAATACGACCAGTTCTCTCCACTGGAAGGCCACAACGTCAATGGCAAGTTTACCATGGGTGAAAACATTGGTGATTTGGGCGGTCTGACCTTTGCGTTGGCAGCTTATCATCTATCGCTCGGTGGCAAAGAAGCTCCGGTGATCGATGGGTATACCGGCGACCAACGAGTGTTTATGGCTTGGGCGCAAGTTTGGCGCCGCAAATATCGGGACGAAAACCTGATCAATCGTTTAACCTCTGATCCACATTCACCGTCTGAGTATCGGGCCAATGGCGTGGTACGCAATATGGATGAGTGGTATGCGGCCTTTGACATCAAAGAAGGCGATGCCATGTATCTGGCTCCAGAAAAACGGGTTCGTATCTGGTAAGGCCCAAATCAACAAAAATGAAGAAAAGCCCCGCTACAGTTCATCAGCGGGGTTTTTTTATGTCTGGTTTTTCAAAACTCTTGCCATGGCTCCGCCGAATGCCCTGAACTGATCGCTACGCGCCGGATGGCAAGCCCCGATATACTCGAGCGATCCATCCAGTCGGCCGGGCAGGCGGGCTAGCTTGCCAAGCGGCAATTTGGCAAAACCGTCACACAATGAAAACACCAATTTGCGGTGCCGAGCTGCACGTCCCGTTCCAATTAGGCAACCGGCATGCAAGGGCAAAAGCGAGCTTGCATAGTATTTTTTGTAATGGCTGTGGCCCCGGCCCAAATCAATTTGTTTGATCCCTAGTTTGTCGGCTTGTTCGATTACGCCGTGCAACAAAAGAAGTCCGGGTGAAGCCCGCGAATACTTTTCGTCATAGGCGGCGATCCACGAATGATAGACCCCTCCGGCCAGCAAACCCAGCTCGGCTGCGGCCCATTCGCCACCGATTTTGTATCCAAACAACACCGCTCGAAAACCCGGATCGGTGGATGCATAGGCGTTTTCCAGCAAAGCCTTGACCCACGGGATATGCAAAACATCGAGGCTATGGGTCCGGGCGTGTTGATCGTGCTTCCACTGAAACAATCGCTCCAGTAATTCTTGATCTTGAATATCGAAACGAAACTCAGCATTTGCATAATCCCGGATGACACCCCGGGCGCGTTGCCGCATTTTCTTAAAATATTTATGGTGCTGTTGCTGTTGCTCGGCAAAGTATTGATCCGGTCCGCTGGATAAATCCAATATATGCGAATCTTCGTTGTGTGTAGCAAAGGTTAAAAACTCTTTGGTCGGTGAACTCCATGACGAAAAGGGCAGAGCGCCGATGCCAGCCTCAAACAAAACCTCGGTTACATCTTCGATAAACCCCGGTTCCGATACCATGCCCTGATGATCAGAGACCGGTGCACCGACCGGTCTGGCCAATCCGTTTTTCAAACGATGAAAGGCGAACCATGCCCGGTTAGCCAAATGATCTTCGGCGATTAAAACCCGCACATCCTCGCGGCGCCTTGCAACAATTCTGGCAAACTCGGGATGCAAAAACGGGCTGTTCCATACCGGCTGAGCGCTTTGGGCGCTTGACCAACGATTGCGGTCAGCTTCGCCCAGTTCCTCTGGCTTGCAGATGGTAATTTTGCTTAACATTCCCCGTTTCCCGTTTTTGTTCTTAATCGGGTTGAGGATGTTGTATCAAAAGGCCACTACTGAATTGTTACTTTTTCATCAAAAAGTTGAGAGCAATCCGTCGCTTGCCGCTTCAATCATATCCAACACGTCCGAAAACCCATCTTCCCCGCCATAATACGGGTCTGGTACTTCGGATTGACCGGTCTCGGCCGCAAAGCTCAAAAACAAGAGTGGGCGAGTGCCAGCGCCCGGATATATCTGTTCCAAGTCTGCCAAGTTTTGTCGATCCATTGCCAAAATATAGTCAAACTCGGCAAAATCCGAGATTTGAACAACTTGCGCTCGCAAATGCGACATATGATAGCCACGCTTGGCCGCCGCCGCGATTGCGCGTGGGTCTGGCGGATTGCCAACATGCCAATCCATCGTGCCGGCAGAACTGACAAGCGCCTGATGCCCGGCTATTTTGGCCCGTTCTCGGAACACGGCCTCGGCAGTTGGCGAGCGGCAAATGTTGCCAAGGCAAACAAACAACACCCGGATCATGGCGTTTTCAAATAGAGCGAAAACTCGCGTAAGGATTGTCGCCACAACAATATCTGATCGGTGATATTGGTCAGGGCAACACCGCCGGCCAAATAGATATCCATTTCAAGAATAACCGCTTTACCGGAGCCAGATTGGTAGGCGCGCACAAAGCGATTTTGGCGATTCCAGTGATCCAGATCCCACGATGATTGCGCGGATATCTGCTCTGACGTAATCACGGCGCGCAGTTGAAGCTCAGGGCAAGATTCTATCCTGCCCTTGCAATTATATCCGTACATAAACCAGACCAGCCCGTCGGCGACAACCAAACGAGTATTGGCCACCACGCCATTACTGTTCACTGCTTCGGCATGATAGGGCAGACCCAACAGATCCAGAGTCTCCCCCGCATCCTGCATGGTCAAGGACGAGTATAATTGTTGGTGATACCGATTGGTTCGGCTGGCATCTGCCCGTACACCTGTCGCGCCAAACCAGAACGTTGCAATGGCTGCCATCGTGGAAAACAAGCGCAGTACTGTCATGAAGCCAACCTAGGTTTAGCGCGGCGCGCGTTTGGCTAATATACGTTGCAAGGTACGCCGGTGCATATTCAAACGGCGTGCGGTTTCAGATACATTGTGGCCGCAAAGCTCATAGATGCGCTGGATGTGTTCCCACCGAACGCGGTCGGCTGACATCGGATTTTCGGGTGGGGCCGGGGCTTGATCTTTTTTTGCCAGCAATGCGTTGACCACATCATCGGCATCGGCTGGCTTGGCTAGATAATCAACGGCGCCAGCTTTTACGGCGGCAACCGCTGTGGCGATATTGCCATAACCGGTCAGCATCACCACTTTGCAGTCACTTCGGTGCGAATGTAATACATCAACCACATCAAGGCCGTTGCCATCTTCAAGGCGCATATCAAGCACTGCAAAAGCCGGTGGATTGAGCCGGGCAATATCCTTGGCCTCGCCAACTGTGCCCACTGCGCTGACGGTAAAACCTCGTTCGGTTAATGCGCGACCCAGTCGCGTGCGAAACGGTGCATCGTCGTCCAGTATCAATAAGGTGTGATCTTCTGGAATTTCAAATTCTGTCACCAAACTGGTTCCTTTATTAGACACTTGTTGCATTTAGCATAGGGTGGGTTCGCCCAACAAACAATGCCATCTAGTCAGCTGGTCAAATTGAGATCAATTTTTGCGCGAGGCCAGACAATTTGAACCATCGCGCCACCCATGGACTGGCTTTTGCCGCAAACGATCTGGCCGCCGGTGCGTTCAATCAGGGTTTTTGAGATAAAAAACCCCAAACCCATGCCGCCTTGACCTTGGGCATTTCCGCCGCTGCGGGAAGTCACAAACGGCTCACCCAACCTTTCCAAAATAGCCGATTCAAAACCGGGTCCATCATCACAAATAGTAATGGTGATCCAGTCCGCATCCCAACGACCGGTAATCTCCACAGCAGAGTTTGCAAAGCTAAGTGCGTTTTCAACAAACGCGGTTAGTGCGTGTAATATCTCCGGTTGGCGTTGTAATTTGGGTTCTGGTGTTGGGTTGCCGGTTTCTTTTGAATTGACCAAAGTGCGTAGCGTAATCTGTGAAGGAGCTTGTGCGGCGCTTATTTCTTCCAACATGGCAGACAGGTTATGGCGTGCGTGAAACAAATCATTTTCAGCACCACGAGTGGAGAGTTTTTGCAAGAT
>JAJFFR010000199.1 GCA_021776555.1 Robiginitomaculum sp. | reverse complement strand
TATGCCGAAACGTCTGTCCCAAAAAAGCGAATTGCCACACGCCATTGGAGTCTGGTTCCAGTTATCACCTTGCCGTCATTTGCTAAATGGAGCGTACCATTAAATGAGTCTGTTTAGAAATCGCTGGTAATGCCCTTGCGCTCCCAATCCCCGTAACGGGTCGGCTCTGCACCGCGCGGTCCGCCGGTCTCGGTTGGCATTTGTTCTTGCGAACCGCTGGTTTTTTTTGCTGCTTCGCGCCGCTCTTGTGCTTCGGCCAAGGCTCGAGCCGCCGCTTGCTTTCTGCGATGTGTGATCGAACTTTCTTCTTTGTCGGAATTTTTGCTTTTTGTCTTGGGGTTCATTTTCTACAATCTCGTGGGCAAGCATGCATTTGGCGGCTTTACAGACCCAAGCTGGGGCGAGTATGGACCCTGCATGACAAAAAACAACGACAAACCCTATCTCCCTGATCCGCGCGGTTGCGCGGTGCGCGCTTTGGAATGGGTGTTTGTACGCCACTTGCCACTGGATCATTTTTTTGCCGGTGATCAAGGCTTTTTGGCTTTACCGGTCAAAGACCGGGCGCTGGCTCGGGCCATTACCGGCACCACCTTGCGCCGTTTGGGTCAGGTCGATGCGATCATCGATACGCTATTAGCCAAACCCCTGCCCAGACAAGCCAAAACGGCTCGTCAAATTTTGCGAGCTGGAATTGCTGAACTGCTGTTCTTGCGATCAGCAGCACATGGCGTGGTCCATTCCTTTGTTGGGTTGGCTGGCCGTTGGCGCGCCGCCCGCCCCTATAAGGGGTTGATCAACGCATTGTTCCGGCGCGTAACCCGCGAGCAACAACAATTGCTGGCTGATGTGCCGCTCGTTCTCAACATCCCGGACTGGCCCGGCGAAAATTGGGACAAACTATATGGCGAGGGCACGCGAGAACACGCTGCTCAATCCCTGATCGAGGCTCCATTTGCTGACCTCACCGTGTTCAAAGACGCACAAGCATGGGCGACAAAGTTAGAGGGCCAAAAGCTGGGTACACAGACCGTTCGTCTGTCCACTCGTGGCAGGATCGAGAAAATCGACGGCTATGATGAGGGCGGCTGGATTGTGCAAGACTTAGGTGCTGCCTTGCCGGTTCATATTCTGGCTCCGAAACCTACCGAAAACATCCTCGATATGTGCGCTGCGCCTGGTGGAAAAACCATGCAATTGGCCGCTGCGGGCGCCAATGTCACCGCGCTTGATAACAAAAAAGCCCGAATGGTTCGGGTCGAGGAAAACCTGAAACGAACCAAATTGTCGGCCAAGTTAATTTGTGCTGATGCCCGCAAATGGACTTCTGAAACCCAGTTTGATGCGGTTCTGCTCGATGCACCCTGTTCTGCCACCGGCGTATTTCGCCATCACCCGGATGTACATTATAATCACCGAGCTAGCGATCTGGATGAATTAAATGCCAACCAATTGCTACTGGCCCAACAGGCGGGGCGTCTGCTCAAGCCCGGCGGGCGCTTAGTGTATTGTGTTTGCTCTGCTGAGCCACAAGAGGGCGAGGACATTATTACCAAATTATTAGAGGACTGCGATCTGACGCTGGACCCGATCTCACAACAACAAGCTGCGTTTGCCGAGGTCTTTTTGAAAGATGGCATGCTTCGTATCCCGCCCGGTTCTTTATTGGAACAAGGTGGAATTGATGCCTTCTTTATTGCGCGATTACGTAAAGCCTGACCCTGATCAGATTTGCGCGCGTTCAGCGCTTGTTCAGAATTGGCCTGTTACCTATAGAGGATCGGGGGCTGAAACCTGTTTTGCACGCATAGGAAAACCCATGTTGAATAAAAAACCTCTTCATCGCGCACTTGGTGCGGCTACACTTTCTTCGGCTTTATTGCTCGGGGCTTGCGCTTCCGACCTTGGTGCCAACGACTATAATCGCAGCAGTATTGGCGAAATTTCGCGATCAGATTCCGGCATTATTGTCTCTTCACGAGCCATTCAAATCGAAGGCACCCAAAGCGGTGTCGGCACGGTTGGTGGCGCCGCCATCGGTGGCTTGGCCGGATCAGAGCTAGGCGGTGACGACACGGGCCGCGCAGTCGGCGCTATTTTCGGTGCCATCTTAGGTGGCTTGGCAGGCTCTGCTATTGAAAAAGGCGCTACTGAGCGCGACGGTTTTGCCTACACAGTCCAGCTTGACCGGGATGGTGAATACCTAACCATTACCCAAGGCGGCAATGTACCAATTGCCAATGGTACGCCGGTCTGGGTTGAGTATGGCGCTCGCGCCCGGGTGATCCCAAAAAATACACAAGCTGGGTATTAACCCAAAAAACAACGAAATTTGAACGCACCGGCTCGATTAACCCTCGGCCCGGTGCTTTTCATGTTAAGGTTTCAGCTTTAGTATCCAGCCTGTATTGGCGGAAAACCCGCCCTTGGCACGGCGGAACCATCGGGACATGAGCAAGCCCAGTTTGGCAGACTATTTTCGAGGAGGCGTTTTGCGTGTGCGCCAAGCGGCAAGCGACGAATGCCATGCCATGCCGATTTATCGCTCGGTGGTTTTTTCTGGCTCGGCGCCCCTTTTGCAAAAACCATGGCCGGAGCGCCCGTTCACACCGAACCCGGCACTCGGTGAAGAAATTGCTGGCGGCTTGTTTACCTTAGCCGGAAAACGGTTGTTTTTTTCTAACATTTCTGACGCGTGGACGAAGCCAACCCCATCCCGGGCTTTTGCTTCGGCCTTGCACCGGTTTTGCTGGCTACAGGATTTAGCTGCATTTGAAGCACACGAGGGAATTGCTGAAATAGCCCGAACCCACGTGGACACTTGGATTGGGCAATATGGTCGCTGGAACCGCTTTGCTTGGAACCCGGCCATTACTGCGGAACGGTGTTTGGCTTGGCTCGGTGCCTCGCATTTTTTATTCAGTGGCGATGCGGTTGCCACCAGCACCCGGCTGGATAGTCTGGGCAAGCAATTGCGCCACCTCAAATCCGTTGCTTCGGTTTGCCAAACCGGTGAAACTCGGTTGTGGGTCGCCATTGCCCTTTCCAGTGCCGGAACCTGTTTGTTTGGCATGAAGGGCTTGCAAAAAACCGGGCTTACTTTGTTGGAAAAAGAACTGTCCCAACAGATATTGCCCGATGGTGGGCATATCAGCCGCAACCCAGAAACTGCCGCACGCGTTCTGCTTGAGCTTGAAGCTTTGCGTACTCTGCTGAAACAACATGAGGCAATTGAACCACCATTTCTGGCAAAAACCATCCAGAAACTACAGCCTTTTGTCGGGTTCTGTACTTTGATGAATGGTGATTTGGCTTTGTTCAACGGCGGAGGTGTTGGCGACAAGGCGGCCATACGGCGAGCTTTGCCGGCCAAAGTCAAAAACGAAACGCCTTTCTTGCTGGCCCCTCATTCCAGATACCAACGCTTACAAACCCGGCGCTCGGTTTTGTTGTTCGATTGCGGCGGCGCACCAGATCGATTGTACTCACAAGACGCACACGCTGGTGCTTTAAGCTTTGTTTTTGGAACCCGCGCCGAAAACCTGATTGTCAATTGTGGTTGGTCAAACTGTCTGGGCGCCCAATGGCGCACGCCAAGCCGGACCAGCGCCGCCCATTCCACCTTGGTCATTGATGATGTTTCATCCAGCCGAATTCCAGTAAAAGGGCTGACCACCAGCTTGCTTGGCCCCATTTTATTTGACCGGGAAGAGCCGATGACTGCGCGGCGGAACGAAGATGATGGCGGGGTTTGGTTGACCGCCAGTCACCGTGAATATGTTGGGCGCTACGGATTGCAACACAATCGGCGCTTATATCTCAATCGTGAGGGTACCGATTTGCGTGGTGAAGATTGCTTGGAACATCCAATTGGTATGGAAAAAAGCCGGGACCTGCAACCAATCCCGTTTACCGTTCGGTTTCATTTGCACCCGGAAGTCCGAGCCTCTATTTCGCGAAGCGCCTCGGATGTTCTTCTATTGCCGCCCGGTGGCAAAGGTTGGCGGTTTCGAACCGATGCAGGGCCATTAAGTCTGGAACCATCGGTTTATCTGGGCGACGGCGCGCCGCCACGGCGCAGCTTGCAGATCGTCATTACGGGTGCAGCCGATCCAAACGGAATCGGGCAAGAACCCAGCAATCGTGTCCGCTGGTCCTTGCGACAGATCACCCCGGGTAATTAAAATTTACTTGCCCTAACCAACGAACGCCCTACACCGTTGCGAATATCACAAACCAGACAGGGATTGAGCCAATGATTCGTATAAAGCGGGCTTTGCTCTCCGTTTCCGACAAGACCGATATTGTCGAACAAGCTCGGCAATTGGTCCAAATGGGGGTTGAGCTGGTTTCAACCGGTGGCACCGCCAAGGCGTTAAACGATGCCGGCTTACCGGTTCGGGACGCGGCAGAGCTGACTGGTTTTCCAGAAATGATGCAGGGTCGGGTGAAAACTTTGCACCCAAACATCCACGGCGGCCTGCTGGCCCGACGCGATCAACCAGACCACATCTCGTCCATGCAACAACATGATATTCAGCCGATTGATCTGTTGGTGGTCAATCTCTACCCGTTTGAACAAACCCGAGATAGCGGCGCTGGTTTTGCCACCTGTATTGAAAATATAGATATTGGTGGCCCGGCCATGTTGCGGGCTGCCGCCAAAAACCATGCCTTTGTTGCCGTCTGTACGGATAGCCAAGACGTGGGGGACGTTTTGGCACAAATGCAAGCCAATGACGGACAAGTAAGCGCAAAACTGCGCGCCTGGTTGGCGGCAAAAACCTACGCCCGCACCGCCCATTATGATGCGGCAATCAGCAATTGGTTTCAGGACCAAGTTGGCGAAACCTCGCCAAAATACCGCTCGTTCAGCGGGATTTTACAAGAAGAATTACGCTATGGCGAAAACCCACACCAACAAGCGGCAATTTACCGAACCGGCGCAAACCAGCCCGGCGCAACCAATGCAACCCAAGTGCAGGGCAAAGCCATCAGCTACAACAATTTGAATGACACCCACGCCGCTTTTGAGCTAGTTGCCGAATTTCCCGCCGACCAAAATGCTGCCATTGCCATCATCAAACATGCCAATCCGTCTGGTGTTGCGGTCGCCGACCAACAAATTGACGCATGGAAGGCAGCCTTGGCTTGTGATCCGGTTTCGGCCTTTGGCGGAGTGATCGCCGCCAACCGGGAGCTTGACCTGGAAACCGCCGAAGCGATCTGCAAATTATTTGTGGAAGTGATCATTGCCCCTTCTGCCAGCGCGGATGCCTTGAAACGGTTTGCCAAAAAGAAAAATGTCCGCGTACTGCTAACCGGTACTATGCCGGAGCCATCACGGCCTGGCATGGAAGTAAAATCCTTGACCGGGGGCTTGTTGGTACAAACCCGTGACAATGGCCAAATCGACGATTTGTCCGATTTTCAGTGTGTGACCAAAACCAAACCAACCGAGCAACAATTAGCCGATTTGGCCTTTGCATGGAAAGTGGCCAAGCACGTCAAATCCAATACCATTGTCTATGCTAAAGACGGCTCGACCGCCGGGATCGGGGCCGGACAGATGAGCCGAGTTGATGCGGCCCGCATTGCCACACAAAAGGCCGAACAAGCCGCGACACATGCCAAATGGTCCAACCCGCGAACCCAAAGCTCGGTGGCCGCTTCAGATGCTTTTTTCCCATTTGCCGATGGACTTCTTGAAGTCATCGAAGCCGGAGCCATCGCCGTGATACAGCCCGGTGGTTCCATTCGCGATGACGAGGTAATAGCTGCCGCAGACGAGGCCGGAATTGCCATGGTCTTTACCGGCATGCGCCATTTCAGACACTAGTCCAGCCTAAGCTGAAGATTAGAACCCGTCTTTTCTGCGGCGAATTTCGGCAAATACATCCACATCAGATGCTTCTTGCATCTGTAGCCCGGCACGAATGGTCGGATCATCCGGGCGCAAAAACGGGTTGGTTTGTAAATCTGTTTCCAGCAGAAAAGGCACCGTTGGTTGGCCCTTTTCGCGGGCCTGGCGAATGGCTTCGCTACGTTCCAATAATTGCGGGTTTTTTGGATCAACGCTCAAGGCGAACCGTAAATTATCGGCGGTGTATTCGTGAGCGCAATAAATCAAGGTTTGCGGAGAAAAGCCTCTGATCTTTTGTAATCCGGGCCACATGTCACCGGCATCACCCTCGAACAAACGACCGCACCCCAACGCAAACAAAGTGTCTCCGACAAAAGCTTTTTTTTCTTGATCAAACACATAGATCACATGGCCCATGGTGTGCCCCGGCGTATGCAGCACACGAGCTTTTATGGTGCCGATCAGCACCTCATCCTCATCATCAACCCACCGGTCGGCATTTTT
>JAJFFR010000198.1 GCA_021776555.1 Robiginitomaculum sp. | reverse complement strand
GGGATTGCGGATTGCCGAAGCTTTGGCCTTAGAGGGACACGATTTGCCGTTATCGGACGTGCTACGGGTCACCGGAAAAGGCGGCAAAACTCGTCTTGTCCCGCTTTTGCCCGCCGCCAGAGAGGCGGTCGCAACTTACGTCAAGCAATGTCCATTTGCCATGGCTCGCGACCAAAAGGTGTTTCGCGGAATTCGCGGTGGAGCGATGGGGGCCAGAGAAGCCCAGAGCCTGTTGCAACAATTGCGCGCTCAATTGGGTCTGCCGAGCAGCCTGACCCCGCACGCCCTGCGCCATTCATTTGCAACGCACCTTCTGGCTGGCGGTGGCGATTTGCGGACCATTCAAGAATTACTGGGCCACGCCTCTTTGTCCTCGACCCAGATTTACGCCGCCGTGGATCAAGACCATCTGGCCGCTGTGGTGGCCAAGGCCCATCCGCGCGCTTGAACTAGCTTCAATTTCCCAAAAGCAAGCCGGCCGTCATCAAACCATTGGCGCTCACCGAACCCCAAAATGGGATGTAGAACCAGAATAGATGCGATAATACGCCATAAATAATGCCGGGCGTTAGCAGCAAAACCATAAACAGGGGGGTCTGCAACAAATCAGGCGCTGCCAAGCTAATCGCCACAAAAATTGCCGCGTAAAACAACAGGCCCAGTGAATGACTGAAATGGAACCCCAACAGGCCTTGCCAATAGCTTTTACCAGAGCCGCTACCCAAGCGTCCGCTGGTTTGCTGCATTTTGCCTAACAGATCAGGATCGCGCGGCGCAAACCGCTTTGGATCGCGCACATCGAGCGCTGTATAGAATAAATGTAGGGTGCCGAGCACAGCAAAAATCGCCAAGCCCGACTGGATCAAAATTAAGTCCATTATGGTCTCCTCAATTAGTTGGCGGGGTATATTCAGGATAGAAATCCCGCAAATACTCAAGCATTTCTGGCTTTAACGGGATATCATATAACGCACCGGTCAGAACCAGGATAATTGCCGCGCCGATCAATGCACCGGCCAACATAAAGCCAATCCCGACCTGATTTGCAACTTTTTCATGTCCCGCATCTATCACCCAATAGCGCACCCCAGTGCCGACGTGTGTCAGCACGGAAAACACGGCCAAAAAGTAGTACGGAATGAAGTACCAAATGAACGGCGCGCCGCCCATCACTGACGATGCCCAGAAAAAATCTGTTTCCAGTTGATAGGCAGCCCGGGCCACGTAGAACGCCCACAAATGTTGCACAATGAAAAACAAAAATACGCCCCCGGACAAGACTTGCGCCCACGACCAAAACCCACGCGGCCGACCCCGGCGCAAGGATTTGAATAGCAGTGTTGCCCCAAGTACGATCTGAACCCCCAGTAAGCACAACAGCAAAATCTCAATCGGCGGAAAACGGTAGACCACCCGAAACGCTTTTTGCACCTGATTATAAGCGTCGATCCCGAACCAACCGGATAGATGATTGCCAAGATGCATAGTGATAAAAACCAGTAAAACCAAGGCGCTGAGCTTATGCAATTGTCGTAATTTATTAGATTGTTCAGTCATTTTAGTACGTTTTCAAACCAATGCAGGGATTTTTCCATTTGTTCCTGCGGAGTTTCATTGAGGCCCAATTGACCAATGTCAGCCAGCGACACGGCGGCCAATTCAGCAGCCCAAGCTTTTTCAGCCCGCCACATGGTCCGCGCTATGCCGCATGGTTTTTTGTAACAAGACGGCTCGACACCGGAGGGGCCGCGTTGGCGGATTTCGGTGCATTGAAAATGCGCCGCAGTGCCATCAATGGCTTGGACGATATTGAGGGCCGAAATTTGCTCAGGCGGTTTTGCCAGCGAATAACCGCCGCCCGGCCCCTTGCTGCTGGAAACCAGTCCAGCTTGCGACAGGCTTTGCAAATGCTTGGCCAGATAATGGTTGGGCAGATCAAAAAATTCAGCCAAACGCTTGGCTGACAATGCAATATCGGGCGGCAGCGCCGCCAAAATACTACAACAGTGGATGGCCCACTCTATGCCTTCATTTAATTTCATAAAGCGGACATAACATGTCCATTACATAACGGTCAATGTTTATCCGTTATTATTTGATAGCGTTGAGGGCAAGCTGCACCTCAGTTGGATTCATTTCATCCACGGGCAGGTCAAGCAATGCGGATATTCGCGCCTCGAGCGCCTCATAGGTTTGCTCAAAAGCGGTGGCGATCTTGGCCTTGCTGCCACTGGTGACGACAGGATCAGGCAGCCCCCAATGGGCGGTAATTGGCCCGCCGGGCCAAACCGGACAGGTCTCGCCAGCCGCATCATCACAAACCGTAATGACTATATCCAGCTCCGGCGCATTTTGACCGGAAAATTCCGTCCAGCTTTTTGAGGACAAATTACGCACCGCATAGCCATAATCTTCCAGCAGGTGGCTAGCTGCCGGGTGGACTTTGCCAGCCGGTTTGGAGCCAGCTGAATACGCCATGAAGTCACGGGAACCCAAGCGGTTCAAGATCGATTCGGCCAAAATGGATCGAGCCGAATTGCCGGTACACAGGAACAACACATTGCGGCGTCCGGGTTGGGCTTGTCGTGTGGTGGTCTCTGTCGCTTCTGGTCTTTTTGGGCTTGCCGGTACGGTCTTAGCTGGCTTGGTGACGGCTGGTTTTTCCGCTTTCATCTCAAGTTTTGGACTGGCGATGGGAGACGTTGTTGCGGCTCCGGCCAAACCTGCCCAATAGTTAGAAACGGCTTGGGTGCCTGCTTCATCAAAGAAGTAGAACAAGCTAGTTCCCTTGCGGTTGACCCCGATCAAGTCAGCCAGCCGCAATTTGGAGAGGTGTGCCGACAGGGTGGATGCGCCGATGCCCAAGGCTTCGGCCAGCTCCCCGGCCATCATTTGATCCGGTGAGCGTGCCGCCAGCATTTTGTAAATGGCTAACCGGGAACCATGGGACAATGCCCCAAACGCCACCAAGGCTTGTTGTTCGTCTTGATCCATAATCATGCTCCCATGCCGCACGCTTTGGATCAAAGTATATATTTTGTTATTTCAGTAATCAACGAATTATAGCTTATTCAGCTGGAAACGGTTGGCCGAAGGTGAAAGCTTGTCGGGTTGGCCCGTGTTTTTGTAAGTGATCAAGCCGTTGTTTACCTTGTTCAATATCAGGCAATTGTCCGGCGGGCAGCCAGAACAAAGCCTGATGCATCAGGGGCATTTTTTTGAACCAAGCTTCGCGGTCGCGGATTAATTCCACATGCATCGAGCGATACACAAAATTGCGTAAGTCTTCGATGGTTTCCCAAACACTCATATTGATCAACAATAGCGGATCATCAAACACCCGAAGCGCGGTCGAATCGCCACCCTCGGTTTGCAAACGCCAGATAAAGCCCGGCGCCTGATCGGCCAATGCATTGATCTCATCCAGACGGTTCACAAACCCCCGCATGGCTACATCATCCATTTCGTTCTGGGCTTGAGCGATATTGATTTGTGCCAAGTGAAATTGGGTCATAGCAGTGCCGTCTTTGCTGTGAGATCAAACCAAGCACCCTCAATCAGACGATGCTTGCACTCTCTCATAATCCAGCACCCAGCTATCTGTCCACTGGTCGTCCTTAAGCTTTTTGCTTTGCCAGCGCCAAACCAGATGATCTGGGTCCTTGATCTGCCAAATCATGCGTAAATAACGGGCTTTCATGCCTTCTGGATGCACCAACTCCAGTCCGAAATCATAATCGGCATCGTCTTCAGCCGGTCCGCCAATCAGGTCGAAATATCCGCCCTGATCATCGACCCAGGTTTGTCGCCACTGCTTAGTTGGTTTGTGATAGGTCGAAACGCTCATCCCATTAAAACCGAGCATGGTGAACTTCTCTGAGATCACACAATCCCCATAGGCCGACTTAGTGATTAAATTGTGTGCGGTGCCCAAGGGTTTTCCCTCGCCTTGGCTATAGGTCAGGTTCCAATCACCCACCCAAAAATCCAGTTGGCGGAATTCTTCGCCCTGACAGGCCTTGGGTGGCGGCGTGTTTTGTGTTTGGGCCAAGGCAGTTCCAAATTGTAAAATGGCGGCCAATACGCCGGTTAGAAGTAGCGATCGTTTCATGACATTTCCCCTGCTGTGTGGCTGTTGTTTTGAGCAAATCCCAAAACAACAGCACAGGCAAATGACAGATTGGTAATGCCCAAATGGTGGCAGCCAACTATTTCGCGGATATGGTGGTTTTTTCAGACGCACCATACCATTGCAAATGGCGGGTCATCCACATGGTTGTGGCAATCGCACCAAAAGCCGAAATCGCACCAACCAACAAGGCATAATCTTCAAGGCGCATCAGCACAAACAGCAAACCATAGACCGAGCCGAATACGGCAATGGCCGAGCCGGTTTGCGCGTGCCCAAACACCGCACCAGCATAAAGCGCGGTCAATCCCACTACGCTGATCGCGGCAATCGCAAAGGCCAGATCAAAACCGATATGTTCTGAAAACGCCAACAGCAATAGGTAAAACACTGATTGCGCCAGACCAACCAACACATATTGCGCCGCATGCACCGGACGATCGGCTTTCATCTCAAACAGGAAGTAGGCCAGAAACACAAAGCCAATGAACAACAATGCGTATTTCAGCGAGCGCGATACATATTGATAGGGCGAAGATTTTTCGACCAGTTTGACTTGCATGCCGTTTTGCGCGTGGTTCCAGCCAGTAAATGTACTGTCATAGGCCAAGGTCGGCAGACCCGAAGCCAGCGACGGGATGGTCCGGCTGGCTTGAAAACCTGTCTCGGTGATGGTCCGTTCCGTTGGTAAAAATTGACCACCAAATCCCGGATGCGGCCAATTGGCGGCAATCGACAAATCGGTCGAGCTGGCAAACGGCACCAGCGAGAACTGTCTGGCCCCGCCTAGCTTGAAGTTGACCTTGATTGGTAACTGATCGCCATTCAGCAGGTCTGCCACCGGCACACTGATCGCTTGTCCGAATCGCGGTGAAAACTGATATTTGTTGAG
>JAJFFR010000197.1 GCA_021776555.1 Robiginitomaculum sp. | reverse complement strand
CTGGGCGGCGCCGAGGGCCTTCGTTATGCTTCGCGCCCGCGTGCGGCGGTGGCGGAATTGGTAGACGCGTCAGCTTGAGGGGCTGGTGGGGGCAACCCCGTGGAAGTTCGAGTCTTCTTCGCCGCACCACTTAATACCCGTTCTAAGTAGCCTCGATCGGCACTAGAGCGGGTTTTTGGGTTATGGATTTCGGGTGATTCCGGGGTGATACGACAGAATCCGACGGCGTGCTAGCAATGACAGGCAAACGATGAAGATCGACTCGAATATCAGAAACAGCGTCCTAGCCAGCGTCATCGCAGCGATCCTCGTGATCTTGCTCATTCAGCCGATGCTGTCTGCGATTTGGCGGATTCTTCAGTTCCTCGGGACATACGTCTCCGGCGTCTTCGTCAATTACCTATACAGGAACGCCGCACTGGGCCCGACCAACGAGCTCGATTTCATTATGTTCACGTTTGGACTCGTGTTCATTGCGGGAGGAATGCTTGCGGGTCTGCACAGCGTTCTCGAAAAACCAGCCGACGAACGGGAAGAAAAGGTTCGTCGCCCTCCAAGGTTGGGAAATTATCCCTTCGGCGTGGCGGTCTTCGTCTTTTGCCTCGCGACGTTGTTTCTCATGGTCTCGGCTTTCACGAAGCTAGAACTGAACGCGACCTTTAATCAGAGAATTCTAATCATTGCGCCCCACGTGAGTGACCAAAAGGTGAAGGAGCTTCGCGCGAGCTGGGCATCGATGAGGACCGGAGAGGATTTCGATTCACTGAACGCCGAAATTGAATCGATCGCCAAAGAGGCAGAGATAGAACTTCCTCCACGAATCCTATAGGTCGCACGGCGAGAGCCGTGCCTAACGGGGATCGAACCCGTGTCGTTCGAATCGTGAAGTGAGTAATTTCGGATAGTTAGGGCCGCAGTTGCCGGCCAAAACCGTTACCCAACCGTTACCCGAGAAATTCCCACACCCCGAATTGATCTAGGACCGGTTCTGAATCACGTTGAAGCGACTACACCCGCTATGGTTCAGATTACTCACCTGTTATGCGGCAGCTCACGCAGGAGATTCACCGAATATGAATGCGGACCGCCTTGCGTCAGTCGTCGAAGCGATCAACAACGACAATAGCGCCCACAATATTCTGCAGCTGCTGAACAACCTTGAGCAGACCTACACAGTATCTGTGCAGACCCCTGACCCCGCGCACGCGCATAACTTCGACGCTGCGCGGGCTGCGATCTCGGACGCAGCTGGCGATTCGTGGGTATCCGTGCTGTCGCCTAGTCGACTACGAATCTTGTCCACAATAGGCGGTGATCATTTTGTCGGCCCTGGACTGGAAGCGGCGGTTGAGTCGACGATCGCCCAATCCGCGACGCCTTCAAACGCAATCGAAGCCCTTCAGAAGCTTCGAGCTGCCGCCGAATCCTTCTTCGCAACGACGTCGCAGCTCGCCAAGGGATTCGAGACTCTCAGAATCGAGTCGGAAGAAGTTGCCGAGGGCGAAGCCGAGGTTGAAGTACGAATTCCATCCGCGCTTGTGAGCGGCCGGCTGCGAGTCTTCGGAGAAGAGGCAGTGAAGATCAGTCGCTCTCTGGAGCAGATTTCAGAGACAGCAACGGGAAGCCCGGCGCCGATCGCGATTAGAAGCTTCGATTCGGGCAGCATACAGATCTTCATCTCACTTGATCCCGTGAGTGGCGCTGCGATTCTGACGTTCGTGACCGCTGTCGTTCAGCTTATGAACGCAATAGTGGGAGCGCGACAAAGCCGCGCCGTTCTCGAACGGGACGAAGCACCCGCTGATGCGCTCCGACAACTCCGGGAATGGGAGAGCGAACGAATCTCCAACGAGCTCGATCGAATTCGAGATGAGCTTCTAGACAAGTACTCTGGCGATTCCGGCAGAAAGAACGAGTTGCGAACCGGTCTTTCGTCCTCGTTGAAGTTCCTCGCGGACCGAATCGATCGCGGGATGGACATCTCTGTTTTCTCGGAGCCCGAGGCGGTCGAAGCCGAATCGGAAAGTGACGAAACGGAAAAGACGCCCGCGGAAATCGCGCATGAGACGATCGCGGAGCTTGGCGCAGATCTATTAAAACTAGACCGCCCCGAGGAGCCGGTCCTCCTGCTTGACGAAGGCGTTAGCACGGACGACAAGTCCGAGTAGCTCCCGCATAACAAGCAACCGTGTTGTCAAGATTCTCTATGCTGTCAGGGTCCTCCACTCCGCCCGATCGCCGGAGCGAGACTTCGGCCAACGCTCGCCGAGCGGATCGGGTGAGGTCCCGAGAGCAACCCGCGTCTCTCGCTCGCGTGCGCGGCGTTCGGCCGGACTCTCGCGCGCGAATTCCTCGATCGCGTCCTCGACGCGTTCGTCGGCGATTCTATCACGGAGGCGGTCGCCTTCGAATTGGTTCGGAGGGCTCGCAAGGATGAGCGTCGAGTCCAACGAGAACTCGACGCCAGCACCGGACCTGCTGAGGATTCGACGAAAGGCTTCGCGCGAGGCGAACTCGAGGAGCTTCCACTTCGAAACCCGGAGACCGGGATTGCGCCGATGCCGGCCGACGAGTTCGAGAGCGGTCTCGGCGAGCAACTCTTCTCGAAGGTCGAAAGAGAGCCGGCCGTAGTAACGGCCTATCCAGTAGTTGAGCAAGGGAAGGGAGCCCGCGACCTCGAGGGCCGACACGGGCGGGGAGCGATGATTCATCGCGTCGGGCGTCTCGAGCCTAGAACGGCGAGCGCCAGGACTCCGACGAGGAGTCCGCCGGAGGGTTCCGGCATAGGGATACAGTCGGGAGGGTTCCCGATTCCGACGGTCTCAGAAGGGACTCCGCCGCGGAGGTGATGAGCCTCGGCCCGATAGCAGAGACCGCCCGTCGACGGGGACCAACCTCGCCGGGCGGAGACGACGAGCGTCGAGAGACTCGTCGGGTCGACCGTGACGATCGCGCCGGGGGGCGGCGGATCGGGGCAGCGTTGCGGCGCGCATTGCGCAGCCGCCGCGAGGATCTCGTCGATTGGAATACCGACGTCGTGCGCTTGGGCGCCGCGAACGCTGAAATAGAAGACGAGCAACGCCAGGGCGAAGGCTGCGAGGAGTCGCGCGAACGTCATTGGAAGAACCAAAAGAGAACGCCGACGAGCGTTCCTCCGGCGACAGAGAAAACGAAGTCGACGGCCGTATCTCCGCCCGATTCAATCGGACGACCGTCGACGAGTTCCCTAACCGCCGTGATCCACAACGCCGCGAGAGTCCCGGCCGCAATTTGCCAACCGTTGAATCCCCAT
>JAJFFR010000196.1 GCA_021776555.1 Robiginitomaculum sp. | reverse complement strand
TACCTTCCCATTCTTATTTTTGCTGGAATTGCCTTGGCGATAGCGTTGGTATTTTTGGTGCTGCCTGTGATCTTAGCACCATCGTCACCGGACCCAGAAAAAGTTTCAACCTACGAATGTGGGTTTAACGCCTTTGATGATTCCCGAATGAAATTCGATGTTCGGTTTTATCTGGTGGCGATCCTGTTCATCGTATTTGATCTTGAGGTCGCGTTTTTGTTTCCGTGGGCGGTCGCCTTAGGCGAAGTCGGGCCATACGCATTTTGGTCCATGCTGGTCTTCTTGGCCGAGTTGGGCATCGGGTACGTTTACGCGTGGAAAGTTGGCGCGCTGGAGTGGGGCTAAGATCATGAACAAGCAAATCACCCCTGCAATGACGGCGGGCCGGGCGCAAACGCCGGCCTATGACCCCAAAAAACACGATCCGTATTATGACGGTGTAACCGATGCGCTGATGGATAAGGGGTTTGTGATCGCCAGTGCTGACGAGCTAATCACGTGGGCCAGAACCGGCTCCTTGATGTGGATGACCTTTGGTCTGGCTTGCTGTGCTGTGGAGATGATGCATGCCGCCATGCCGCGCTATGATGTGGAACGCTTTGGCTTTGCGCCGCGTGGCAGCCCGCGCCAATCCGATGTGATGATTGTGGCAGGAACCCTGACCAACAAGATGGCTCCGGCGTTACGTAAAGTGTATGATCAAATGCCCAACCCGCGCTATGTGATCTCGATGGGGTCATGCGCCAATGGCGGTGGCTATTATCACTATTCCTATTCGGTTGTGCGCGGTTGTGACCGCATTTTACCAGTGGATGTCTACGTGCCGGGCTGTCCGCCTTCGGCTGAGGCGTTGGTCTATGGTATTTTGCAATTGCAAAAGAAAATCCGCCGGGAAGGAGATATCATCCGATGAGCAAAACCCGGCTCGAACAATTGGCCGAACGGCTTGACGGCAAAATGGGCAATGCGCTGACCGGCTGGCAGATCGCTCATGATCAGCTCACGGTTGAGGTGCATCTGGATCAAATCCTATCCGTGCTGAGTTTCTTGCGGGATGATGCCAAATGTCGCTTTACCACATTGGTGGATATTTGCGGGGTAGATTTTCCCGGACGTAGCGCCCGCTTTGATGTGGTCTATCACTTACTGTCGATGACCCAAAACATGCGTATCCGGCTTAAAGTTGCGGTCGATGAAGACGAAACTATTCCTAGCGCGCTGCCGATGTTTCCGGCTGCCAACTGGTATGAACGTGAAGCGTTTGACATGTATGGCATCGTGTTTGATGGGCACCCGGATTTACGGCGGTTGTTGACCGATTACGGCTTTACAGGCCATCCATTGCGCAAGGACTTCCCACTGTCCGGCCATGTGGAATGTCGCTATGACGAAGAACAAAAACGGGTGATTTACGAGCCGGTCTCCTTGCCGCAAGAATTCCGCCAGTTTGATAATTTAAGCCCGTGGGAGGGGGCCAATTACGTGCGCGAGGAAGAAGCAAAAGGGGAGGCTGAAGATGGCTGAACCGGCTGAAACAGATCGCAAATTTACGATTAATTTCGGACCGCAACACCCGGCGGCGCATGGCGTGTTGCGTCTGGTGTTGGAATTGGATGGTGAAGTGGTCGAGCGGGTCGATCCGCATATCGGCTTGTTGCATCGCGGCACCGAAAAACTGATCGAGCATAAGACGTATTTGCAAGCCATGCCGTATTTTGACCGGCTGGATTATGTGGCTCCGATGAACCAAGAGCACGCCTTTTGTCTAGCCGTTGAGAAAATGCTGGATATCAAAGTGCCGCGCCGCGCCCAGTTTATCCGGGTGCTCTATTCGGAAATTGGCCGGATTTTGAGCCATTTGCTGAATGTAACCACCCAAGCCATGGATGTGGGTGCGCTGACCCCACCCTTGTGGGGCTTTGAAGAACGCGAAAAACTGATGGTGTTTTACGAGCGTGCTTGTGGTTCGCGGCTCCATGCGGCGTATTTTCGCCCAGGTGGCGTGCATCAAGACCTGCCGCCGGAACTGATCGAAGATATTGGCGAATGGTGTAAAACCTTTTTGCCGGTCTTGAAGGATATTGAAGGTCTGCTGAATAACAACCGTATTTTCAAACAGCGCAATTGCGATATTGGCGTAATTAGCCAGCAAGACGTACTGGATCTTGGGTTTTCCGGGGTGATGGTCCGGGGTTCCGGCCTGTCGTGGGACATCCGCCGGGCCGAGCCGTATGAAGTGTATTCCGAGTTGGAATTTGATATTCCGGTTGGCGTGCATGGCGATTGCTATGACCGGTATTTGGTCCGGATGGAAGAAATGCGCCAATCGGTTCACATTATCGAGCAGTGCATTGCCAAAATGCCCGAAGGCCCAGTGATGGAAACCGGCGGCAAAGTTGCTCCGCCGCGACGCGCCGAAATGAAACAATCGATGGAAGCGTTGATTCACCACTTCAAGCTCTACACCGAAGGTTTTCATGTGCCAGAAGGTGAAGTGTACGCCGCCATCGAGGCGCCTAAAGGCGAGTTCGGGGTCTATCTGGTCGCCGATGGCTCCAACAAGCCGTATCGTTGCAAGATCAAAGCACCAGGTTTTGCTCATTTGCAGGCGATGGATTTTATGTGCAAGGGGCATATGCTGGCTGACGTTTCAGCCATTATCGGCTCGCTGGATGTGGTGTTTGGGGAGATTGACCGGTGAGTGAATATCTCAATTGCGGCACCCATGGCAAACAGCCAGCTACCTTTGTCTGCCGCCATATTTTTGACAGTATGAAAACTGGCGATGCGGTCGGGTTTTACTGGTCAAAAACCAACGGCGATTACGATGCAATTTGCGAAGATTGCAACGAGTTGAGCGATCAGGATTGGGATGCCCAAAAAGCTGATTTGGTCAATCTGCTTTGCCTTGGCTGCTTCAAAGTAGCGGCCAATTTGAACGATGTCGAAATTGAAGGAGCTGCCTGATGTCGTCGCGTCATCTTGCTAAAGAGCAACCAGACAGCTTTGCGTTTTCCCGTGAAGGCGAGAAAAAAGTTAAATACTGGATCGCCAAATATCCGAAGGGCAAGCAACGTTCGGCAGTGATCCCGATGTTGTGGATCGCCCAGAAAGACCATGGCGGCTGGATACCAGAAGCCGCGATGCGGGTGATCGGTGACCGGTTGGATATGGCTTATATCCGGGTGATGGAGGTCGCGACCTTCTACACCATGTTTAATCTGGAACCGGTCGGCAA
>JAJFFR010000195.1 GCA_021776555.1 Robiginitomaculum sp. | reverse complement strand
GATCCAAGACATTGCTGACGAGTTTTTAATCGCGGCAAAGGCCGAGAATATGAAAGTGAGCGCCAATGCAGGAGAGGTTTGGATCAAGAGTGATCCGCTTCTGGTCCGACGCATTCTACAAAACCTAGTTTCGAACGCCATTCGCCATTCTGAAGGTGGCGAGGTGGCGCTCAAAACCATTCAGGAAAGTCAACAAATACGATTGGTGATCAAAGACACAGGCAAAGGCATCCCGCACGATCAAAAACAGATTATGTTTGATGCCTTTACCAAGGGCGAAGTATCCAAATCCGGACTTGGGTTGGGTTTGGCGATCGTTCGTCGCTTAGTCGATGTGCTGGATATCAGCATTGATGTGGCATCAGACAAAGAAAAAGGTACCGAGTTTAGCTTTGGTCCGTTTGCCTGCGCCCAGCCGGTTGAACTGCAAACGCTAGATACGACGCAAAACTCGACCTACGAGGCGGGCCGGGTTCTGGTGGTTGATGATGATCGACCCACATTGGAGGCCACGGCAGCTTTGTTGTCGAGCTGGGGATGGGAGATCGAGGCCCGGGACCGGATGGATGATCAAGTCCTTGATGAGTTAAAGCCTCTGGACTTGCTTATTGTGGATTATGATCTGGGGTTCGGGCAAACCGGGCTACAAATTGTGACAGCCTTGCGCGCAAAATTTGGCCCTGTTCCGGCATTGGTTATTACCGGAAGCACAACAGCAGACACCCGTCAGCACATTTTGAAACAAGATTGTTTGCTTTTGCACAAGCCGGTGCGGCCCGTGCAATTACGTTCCGCCATTATCAGTCTTATTGGTTGAATCCAACACACCAAATCGGGTGCCATAACTGGATGCAGCGGCCCGGTTGGTTACATCTAGTTTTCGAAACAAGGCGGAGATATGGGCGCGTATTGTTGAGATGGAGAGTTGCAATTCGCGGGCGATTTCCTTGTTGGAAAGCCCCATGCAAATTAAACGCAATACTTCTAATTGCCGCCTAGGCAGATCAGCAACCGGGTCACCAGAAACCTGGCTCGGACGACCCCGCTTTGGTGCTGGCAAGTATACCGGGCGTTCGCCGGCCACCACTTCACGAATGCCTTTTTCGAGATTATCCGGCGAGGTGGTTTTAGAGATAAACCCGTTGGCACCGGCTCGCAATAATCGCTCCACAGCACCATGGTCGGTCAACATGGAAACCATCAGGATCGCCATTAACGGATGTTCCCGGCGCAATTGTCGAATGTCGTCTTCAGGTTCAAAGCCTGGAAAAAATATATCGAGCAACAAAAGGTCTGCCGAGCACGATGCAAGATGTTCCGCCAATTGTTCCATGTGCCCGGCTTCGCGTATTTCTGTGTCTTCAAACACATCGGTAAGAATGGTCTTTAACCCGGCCCGATATATCGGGTGATCATCCGCAACAATAATGTTTAGCATATTTGCCTCATGCCATGGCTAGGGATCAGTGTTCAGTCGGGGGTGGGGCGGTTACGGGCTCTGTGGTTTTGGGTGGATCTTGGGCGTGGACATCACCTTGTGGCGGGGATTTACCCAAACGAGTACCAACGATCAGAAACAATACCGCAAAAAATAAAAGCGCCGCCGCGATTGCTGGTAAGCGGTTCAGCCAGCTTCCTAGTCCGCCGGTTTCAGAATTTCGGCTAGTTATCCAAAGGATAAAGCCAACAACGCCTGCAGCGATTTGCCAGCCAAAGAACACCATGATTCGATTAAGCCCAGCAGTAAAACCAAAATCCTTGGATGGTGTGACCATGAACATGACAAACGATCCGACAAATAAACCGAGCCACAAAACAAACAATATCTTTGAAAACATTTTGAACCCTCCCATGCCCAGTCTGTCATACATTGCTGCTGATTCAAATCAGCAAGCTGTTTCCACCTTTCTATTGGAATGGAGACTACGGTTAAACACAGTCGTTTGTACGAGTTGAAACTTGCCCACACAAAGCCCAAAAGATAGGCGGACATGGTGCAAAGCCGCCGGTCGTGATAGGGTCCGCGTTGGTTGTTGGGCATGGCGTTGATACGCGAACAGGTAACTCGAAGTGGAGCACTGATTTGAAAAAGATGACATTTTTGGGGTTCGCAAGGCACCAGATCAAAAGCATTTGGCTTTCTGGTGGGGTCTTTTTGTTGTTCGCATTTGGATTTATTCCGGCTTTGGCTAGCGCGCAAAGTGTACAGTGTTGCAACGTTTCCACCGGTGAATTTTCAAAAACATCTTCGGAAGCCGTCTGCGCGTCCAAACCGGGACATATCCCGGCTACAGCACAGAATATGGGCAAGATTGCCGCCTGCCTGCGAAATGCCGTACAGATTGCTCAAGAATATATGGGCGTGCCCGCCATGCCCAATATCCCAGGCATGCCGGATGGATCTGGCTCTCTACAAACTATGCAAACACCCGAGACACAAATCGCTGATTGTTGTCATGTTACGTCTGCCAGTTGGCAAGGTTCCATGCCGGTCAGCCAGTGTTTGGCTGAGGCCGAGCAATATCCGGACACCGCCGCGTATCAAAGCGAAGTTGAGGCTTGTAACACGACCGGCGGTGGTGGCGGTGTCGCCAGCACGGACGACATTGAAATCAACATTGCCAATGGCGGGTTTGAGCAATGGAAAGGCGATGAGCCGGTTGGGTTCATGAATATGGATGGCGGCGAAAAAGTGGCCGATGCCATGCGCGAGGCCGGAGTGGATATGCAGACCGTATTCAAATCTGCGGACGCCCATACCGGCTCCTATTCTTTGCAGCTAAAAGCCAAAAAAATGAAACTACCAGCCCAAACGG
>JAJFFR010000194.1 GCA_021776555.1 Robiginitomaculum sp. | reverse complement strand
GGGTGTGCCGCCAGCATACCCAAGTCACACGCAATAAAAAAGGCGGCTCTTTGCGGGAGCCACCTCTTCATCAGATCAAAAGCGATTGGGCGTTTACGCCACGGCAGCTTCTTTTTGTTTTTTACGAATGGATTTTTTGATCTTCAATGCATTTGGTGACAGGCCTTCGTCGGCGCATTTAGCCAAAAAGCCGTCCAGACCACCATTGTGATCGACCGAGCGTAAGGCCGCTGCGGTAATCCGAAACTTGAAAGATTGTTCCAAGCTGTCCGAGATCAAAGTGACATTGCACAAATTTGGGCGAAATTTGCGGCGGGTGCGGCGTTTGGAGTGACTGACATTATTGCCGGACATAACACCGGTACCAGTAAATTCACAGCGACGGGACATCGAAATTCTCTTTATTCTATTTTTGTTTTAATATGAATTGTACGGGTTCCCGACAATCCACACCCTTCATCAAACCCGCAGGCTCAAAGGTAAGGAGCGGTCAAATACCCAAAGCAAGGTAAAAGGTCAAGCGTCTGTTGCCTTGTTTTAGGTTCATTGTCAGGTCTTTGTTCATCTTACAGCCATATTCGCCCCCTTAAGCTTGCGTACAAGACGCAAGCAGTGAGAAGTAAAAGAATGAGACGTAAACCATTGGGCCTTGGTGTATTGGTGTTGGCCGCAACCTATTTGTTTGTTGGCTCAGCAGCTTTCGCTCAAAATGATCCAACCGAAAAAGAAAATCCACCCATTTACCTCGGTCAGGAAATGTCATTGGACATTCTCTATAGTGGCCGGGTGTTTGGCATTCCGGTAGTGCGAGCCAAGGTGTCGGCCGCTTTTGTTGGCGAAAGCTATGCAGCCCGGGCGCATTTCAAATCGTCAGGATTGATGGCCTTGTTCAAGTCGATCTCGGTGGTGGCCAGCGCCAGTGGCCAGATCCAAGACCAAGAATTAACCAGTCAGGATTATTGGCACAAGGAATTGGACGGACGCAAAAATCGGCAATTGTCGATGGCCCGCGACACGGAGAAAGTCACAGTGCGGGCTGATCCGCCTTTGCACAGCATGGGCGAACCGATTACGTCGATGCAACAACGTATGGAAGCTGTGGATCCGGTCAGTGCCATTTTGGGATTGGCCTTGCGCGGTGGTGCCGAGCAGCGAGCCGATCAGTGCGCCGGTTCCATCAAAGTATTTGATGGCAAGCAGCGCTATGACTTGCGACTTGAGGCCATGGGGTTGGAGCCGATCCGCACCCGAGCCTATCAAGGTCAGGCGCTACGTTGCAACGCATGGTATGTGCCGGTGTCCGGCTTTGATCCGGATGATCTGGCTGAGGCGTTGGAGCATCCGTATCCGGTTACCATCTGGTTGGCTGACGAGGTACAATCGGGTTTGCGGGTTCCGGTTCGTTTTGAAGCCAGACTTGACTTTGGCACCGCCCGGGTTGATGCCCGCAAAATCGAGATCAAGGTCAAAGCCCGACCCTGATCCAATTTGGGCCTTGGGAAGGGTTAATGAGCCAGCACCATTTAGCAGATCGTAAAGTCGTCGCGGCATTGGGGCCGACCAATACTGGCAAGACATGGCTAGCGGTCACCCGCATGATGGCGCGTCGCTCCGGGTGCATTGGCTTGCCCTTACGCCTGTTGGCTCGTGAGGTGTACGAGCGTATTGTTGCCGAGAAGGGCGTAAAATACGCCGCACTGGTCACTGGCGAAGAAAAAATTGTACCTAAAACTGCGCGCTGGTTTGCCTGCACCGTAGAGAGCATGCCGCCTTCGTTGAACGGCCAACCGTTTGGCTTTGTGGGCGTTGACGAAGTGCAATTGGCTGATGATCCGGAACGGGGCCATGTGTTTACCGACCGCATCTTGAAAATGCGCGGCTCTGATGAAACCATGCTGATGGGCGCAGGTCGCATGCAAAACCTGTTGCAAGGGTTGGGTGTCAGCAATTGCCATGATTTGCGCCAGCGATTTTCGCCGCTTTCACACATCGGACACATCAAATTAAACCGCTTGCCGAAACGAACTGCGATCGTGGCTTTTTCCGCCGATCAAGTTTATGCGCTAGCCGAGATGTTGCGCCGTACCCGGGGCGGTGCGGCGATCGTCATGGGCAATCTTTCGCCGCAAACCCGCAACGCCCAAGTAGCGCTCTATCAGTCCGGCGAGGTGGATTATCTAATTGCGACTGATGCCATCGGGCTGGGCCTGAACATGGATATTGATCATGTCGCCTTGGCCGAAACCGCAAAGTTTGATGGCCGGTTACGCCGGGAATTGTTTGCTCACGAGCTGGCACAGATCGTTGGGCGAGCCGGGCGCGGCACCAGGCCGGGCAGTTTTGGCACAACTGGTCAGGCTCGACCCTTAGACGAAAACACTGTCGCGCAGATTGAAGAAAACCGGTTTCAAGCGGTGTCCAAATTGTATTGGCGCAATTCCCGGCTTGGGTTTGGCAGCGTCGATGAGTTGTTGGCGGGTCTGGCCCAAAAACCCAATCAGAGCATATTGCGGCGCATCCGTCGTCGCAGTGACGAAGAAGCCTTGTTGGAGTTGGCCGGGCACCGGACTATGGGCGATCCGGATGCGGCGCAGGTCCGGCGGTTATGGGAAGTTTGCCAATTGCCAGATTTTCGCAAAAACGGAATAGAGCCACATTTGCGTCTTTTGGGCGATCTAGCTGATCATGTCTTGGACCGAGATGGCTTTTTGCCGGATGACTGGTTTGCGGCACGATTGCAGCGCCTGGATCAAACTCATGGTAATGTGGATGCGCTTTCGGCGCGTCTTTCACATATGCGTTCGTGGAGCTATTGTGCCAACCGGGCCGACTGGTTGGCCGACCCGTCTCATTGGCGCGATCAATGCCGTGATTTGGAAACCCGCTTGTCTGATGCCTTGCACGAAAAATTGGTGCAGCAGTTTGTGGACAGGCGCACGGCGGTTCTGGTACGTATCGCCCGGTCGAACGAACCAGCTGAGGCTTTATTTAAGCCAGATGGTTCGGTGGAAATTGCCGGGCAACTGGTGGGACAGCTGAACGGGCTGGTTTTTCGACCACAAAACCGTTCCAAAACACTGGCCGGGCGCACATTACGTCAAGCCTCGAAAAAAGTACTGATCCCGGAGATCAAAAAACGAATGCAGGAACTCGTAGAGAAAAAAGACAATACTTATTCCCTGAACGATCAGGGAGAGATTGTTTGCGGCGAAGTCGCGTTTGCCAAATTATGCGCCGGGCCGCACCTGTTGCAGCCAGCACTGGAATTACTCGAAGGTGGCACCGCCAATGCCGATGAATTGGCGGTGAATCGCGAAAAGGTTTTGGCCCGGTTGAACGCTTGGTTGCAAACCGAACTAAACGAGCGGTTACGGCCTTTATTTTTGCTGCGGGATAAAATCGAGGCCAAGCAGTTGGACCCTGCCGTGCGTGGCATTGGGTTTCAACTATTAGAAGCCTTGGGCGCAATGGATCGGCGCAGCATTGCCAAGGAATTGCGCGAAGTAACCCAAGAACAGCGCGGAAGTTTACGCGAATGTGGGGTTCGCTTTGGTGAATTTTCATTATTCATGCCGCTTTTGTTGCGGCCAGCCCCCAGCCGGATTTTGGCCCTGTTATTGGCGTTTGGACCCAAGGGTAGCAAGACGCCTTATATTGCGCCGCCGGGCCTGACGTCTTTTGTTAGCGAAACTGAAATTGCACCAGCGGCCCTGTCAGCTGTAGGTTTGCGAAAATGCGGCAAGCGGCTGATCCGGTTGGATGTGTTGGAGCGTATTGGTGGCGAAATTCGAACTGCGCGCCAAAAAGGTGAAAAAGGCGGCTTTCAACCAACTTTGGAAATGGTTGCCCTGCTGGGCTGTGCCAAACCGGACCTGCCGGAAATACTCGGTTCCCTAGGGTATCGCCGGGCCAACATAGAAAAAGATGCCGAAGGGGAAGTAGACGAACTGGCTTGTACGTGGATACAGCGCAGCGCTAATCCTAAGCTAAATTCTGCTAAGAAACCTAAACCTGCTTCCCGGGGACCGCATAAGGGGGCGTCGAAGTCGGGCAAAAACCCGGGGCGCGGACCAAAACCCGAAAAGAAAATTGATCCCGATAGCCCATTTGCGGTACTACAAGACCTCAAACTGGGCAAAAAATAGATCCAGAGCCGTATCTTTCAGAACTGCAGCCCAAGGAAATTAGAGATGTTTGACCGATTGCGCCGCCTGTTTGTGCCAGCCTCCAAGCTCGATCCGGCCAATGACCGGGATGATGCTCGGATTTGCTCTATCTCATTACTGGTGGAAGCGGCGTTGGCTGACGGCATTTATGCAGATATCGAGCAGGAAAAAATCCTATCTGTGATCGAACAGAGCTTTGGCATGAAGGGTGAGGCGGCCACAAAAATGTTGGACAAGGCCGAAGAGCGAGCAGAAATGGCGGTGGATCACTACACCTTTACCCGAAGCATCAAAAAGCACATGCCCAAGGAAGAGCGGATCGGCTTGATCGGACATTTGTGGGACGTGACCTTTGCCGATGGTGAGGAAAGTCCGTTTGAAGATGCGTTCATTCGGCGAGTGGCAGCCCTGCTGGCCGTAACCGATCACGAACGGGCCGAGGCCAAACGTGCGGCACAATCTCGCAGCGACACACCTTGACGAGACGGGCAGTTCCTCTTTAACAAGCCCGACAATCGACTTCGTTACAAAGAAAATCCATGACCTATATCGTTACCGATGCCTGCGTGCGCTGCAAATACACCGATTGCGTGGAAGTGTGCCCGGTCGATTGCTTTTATGAAGGTGAAAACTTTCTGGTGATCCATCCGGATGAATGTATCGATTGCGGTGTATGCGAACCAGAATGTCCGGTGGAAGCCATTAAAGCCGATACCGAAGATGACCCGGACGGCAAATGGTTGGAGATCAATACCAAATTCGCCGATATCTGGCCCAACATCACAATCATCAAACCAGCCCCAGCAGATGCGGATGATATGGTCGATGAAACCGGCAAATTTGAAAAATACTTTTCCGAAAAACCCGGCGAGGGCGATTAACCACAATTGATCGATCCTGTGATTCGGCAATTGGCACCTTACTGTATTTTGAAGTAAACAGGCGATGGAGAACCGGTATTTGGTTAATCCGCGTGGTCTTTTGACAGTACCGGCTTTGTTTTTGCTTCAATTTGTGTTATGGTGCTTCCAAACCATAGCGAGTTTGCGAGTATTTTGTGATTCTTCCCCTTCGACAGTTTGGACTGCAATCCGCCTTGTAAAATCAGAAAACCAATAAACTTTTTCGCCGACCTTTGGATTGGCGCAGGCTTTATTTGACCTGTTGCTCCCATGGCCCGGTGCGAAACCATATAGATGAGAACCCAAATGGCTAAAAAACCTTCCGCAAAAATGTTCAAGATCAAAGATTACGTTGTCTATCCAGCCCATGGGGTGGGTCGGGTTACTGGCATTGAGGTAGAAACCATTGCCGATATTGAAATGGAAGTTTATGTGGTGGATTTTCCGCAAGATAAAATGACTTTGCGGGTGCCAACCGCCCGGGCCAAAACAACTGGCATGCGGTCCTTGGCTTCGGTCGCCGTGATGGAAGACGCCATGGAAACCTTAAAAGGCAAGCCAAAGGTCAAACGCACCATGTGGAGCCGCCGCGCCCAAGAATATGAAGCCAAAATCAATTCAGGTGATCTGATCTGGATTGCCGAAGTGGTGCGCGATCTGCACCGCAATGATGATCAGCCAGAACAATCCTATTCCGAACGGCAATTGTACGAATCAGCCATTGATCGGATGGCCCGCGAAGTTGCGGCCGTACAAAAAATTGACCGTGATACAGCCTTTGAGAATTTGACCGCGACTCTGGTTGCAAAAACAGCGGCTGCTGCCGCCTGATCTCTCATGCTTAACTCCCGGCCAGCATTTCAAGCTGTGCTGGGTGGTTGAGCCATAACATTGGTCCGTTTCGATAGCGGATTGTGCCGCGCACCCGGACCTTGGCGCCAGACAATCCGGCCATATTGATCCCGGCTCTGGCAAACAGTTTGGCGGTTTTTTTGTCGGCTTGTGCGGTGAAATCCCGCCGCCAGTCAGTCCCGAAATTCAAATAAATCATTTTTTTGGTAATCGATGCATCGACCACTTCGCCTTCGACGATTTGGTAGCTACCGACTGCTGCCGAAACCGCTTCTGGATCGCGCACCGCATAAAAGGCTTTGGCCCAAATTCCAGTTTTGGTTGCTCTGGCTGCGTGCTCAGTGGCCAACATCTGTTTCGCTCGGGCGTGATCATCATTCCAGGTCCGTACCCGTGCCATGCCAGTTTCCAGCAGTTCACCTTGTAGCCAGTTTTGCTCCTGCCCCCACAACACATGGGCGCGCAAGCGTCCAAACCGGTCCGGGGCTGGATTGACAAAGCTGACCCTCTTACCCCGCAACAATCCTTGCAAATTTATTTTGGCCTGCTGGCTCAACGGTTGAGCGCTGGCTTCGCCTTGCGCGGCGCGCGGCGCTTCGATCCCGGCAAGGCGGACCTGTCGGCCATCCTCCAGCACAAAACTATCACCGCTTAAAACATCAGCCACTGTTCCTGGTTCCAGAAAATCAATCGAGGCCGGGGATTGCGACCGGGCTAAACCGGCGTGGGTTAGCCCTAACCCGCTGGTTAGTACGCCCATGCCAAAATGTCGGCGGTTGATCGACAAATTTGCAAAACCCTCCCGCCAATGACCCTAATGGCTTTGCGCTGGGCTTACCATCCTGTAAGCAGGAAAACCATCAAAGCCAATGGCCCCGTAGCTCAGCCGGATAGAGCATCAGATTCCTAATCTGGAGGCCGCGTGTTCGAATCACGCCGGGGTCACCATTCTTTCCGGTCCTATCGCGACGGCAAGCCTCGCTACTTGAGGACGTTTTGCCTGTTCTCCTTACTCGCGGATCACTCCAATCCCAAATACCGGTCCCCGGACTTGGTCCGGGGTCCAGAAAATAACAACCCGCGAAAGACGCGGTATCTTGCCGTGCTTGACTTATGAAGTGTCGAACCGTAAACAACCGCCCGGGTTCAGACCCCTGCCGCTTGCAAGCGAAAGCTATGGTGAAGTCTGATTCAAAACGATTGTCGTTCCTTGCAATATGCGGACCGATGGTAATGCAAGCTCCATCCGGGATTTTCGCATATCTGACTCCTTGGAAAGGCATTGTTATGAAACAACAAACACAACTACCCACCCTTCGCCAATTAAAAACCCAAGCTAGCCGATTGCGCGCCAGCATGGCCAAAGATGGTGATTTAATCAGCCACAGTGAGGCGCTGGAATATCTGGCCCATCAATTCGGGTTTCGCAATTGGAATACCCTGTCTGCCGCCGCACCGGAGGCGGCATCATTTGAAAACTTGCAGTTAGAATCGCGAGTTAGCGGTCGGTATTTAGGACATGCGTTTGCCGGGAAAATTATCGGCGTCTCGAAGCTCGGTACCGACAAAATCCGGATCACTCTGGATTTTGACAAACCGGTGGATGTGGTCACCTCGAAAGCATTTTCTTCATTCCGCAGGCGAGTATCAGCAACCATTGATCACGCCGGAAAAACCACCGAGAAAACTTCGGACCAGCAGCCGCAATTGGTGTTGGAACAGATACTATAAAGAGCGGCGAGGGTTTCCTCGCCGTTTTTGGTTATCGCAATCTCCCAAACATGTCCAAACGCTCACAATCGGGGTGTTTCGTCTTGGGGCGGGGTTTGCTAGGTTGTGCGACATTCATTTGTCAGGGGGGATTTCCGTGTCCAGATTTTTAACAACCGTTTTATGGGTAACTTTCAGTGCAGTGCCAGCTTTTGCCTGGGGTCCGACCGGACACCGGGTGGTGGGTGAAATCGCCGATTCGCATTTGAGCGATCAGGCCCGCTCGCAAGTGCAATCCATTTTAGGGACCGAAGACTTGGCCGAAGCCGGTCCTTGGGCTGATTTCATGCGAGCCAGTCCCGACCCGTTCTGGCGCAAAGAGGCTGGCGTGTTTCATTATGTCACGGTTCCGGTCGGTGTAACCTATGGAACGACCAGTGCGCCGCCGGAAGGCGATGCCTATGCAGCCTTGCAACGTTTTGCCAAGGTATTGCGCGATCCAGCGGCTAGTCGGAAACAAAAAGCGCTGGCGCTACGGTTCACCGCGCATCTGGTGGGTGATCTGCACCAACCCTTGCACGTGGGCAATGGTAAGGATCGCGGCGGGAACCGGTTTGAAGTGGTGTTTTTTGAGGAAATGACCAATTTGCATTTTGTCTGGGACGAATTGATCATCAATCGTGAACGGCTGTCATTTTCAGAAAAAGCCGCTTGGCTCGATCGAAAAATGACTCCGGAACAGGTGATGAACTGGTCGAAGACCGACCCTTTGGTGTGGATCGCCGAAAGCGCCGCGCTGCGCGAGACGATTTATCCTGAGCAGCAAATTCTCTCTTGGCAGTATATTTACGATCATCAGGCCGAACTGGACCAGCGCTTAAGTCAGGCCGGCATAAGGCTGGCGGCCTATTTGAACGAGCTGTTCGAATAAAGCGTCACATATTGAACAAATAAAAAGCGGCTAAGGGTTTCCTTGGCCGCTTTTCTTTTCGTGTAAGCACTACCTTACCAGTTATAATATGCCCGCTGCGTATAGCGGATCAGGCGTTTGCTGCCGCGCTGTTTTTGCGGCTGCCCGTACATGTCTTCACAATACCGTACGGTAACGATGGCTGGTTCACGTTGATAGCGGCCTTTGCGTTTAACCCGGAAGCAATCGGAATACGCACCGCGACCGACTTTGACGATCGTGCCGCGCACCTGTCGCCACGAACGTGGAACCCGATAATCTTGGCCATATCGACTACCGCGATGGTTATTCCGGTTCCATCCGCGATGACGGTTGTCATTGCGGTTGTGCCACCGGTTGTGTTGGCGATTGTACGAGTTCCCGGAATGGGAATGGTTTTGCGTGTTTTTGTACTTACCATGATTGCCATGGTTGTTTTGCCCAGCCATGGCTGGAGCAGCTAGGCCTAAAGCGGTGAAGGTAAGCAAGGCAACAAGGCCTCGTTTTGCTAATTTGGTATTCATGTCTGGACTCCCGTCTCAAGAAGAAGTCCCTCGGCAGGATCAAAACTGGACCATGCGACCTGAAACCAGAATGAACGCGAGGTTCAGACAATCGACAGGGCATCGCCCATTTGCCGTAAGTCGTTGATTTTTTGCCTGAATAAACTCCAATCATCATGCTCGGCGATGGGTTTCCACAGGTTTTCGACTTGTTCGATGACCAAAGTTTCCGGCGTTTCGCGTTGAAACCATGCGTGAGAGGCGCGTGCCGAATCAATCGGTTGATAGTCTTTGAGTTGTTGGGCCAAGGGGGCAAAAGCCGGGCTTTGGTAATGGGCCAAATTTGGCCGGGTCAGGGCGCGAGCTTCATCCCCGCCAAACCAGTCAAAGAAAAATCCATCAAATGAAACTTGAGTTTCGTGCAAGGCTTGGGTCAGGATTTTGACAAACGCCAGATCGTTTTTTTGGCTGTTAGAGCACAAGCCAAGTCGCCGTAAAAAGGCGGCAGGCAGGGCGCTTTGCCAATGATCGGAAAAACTGGCGTGGGCAGCTTGTAAGGTTTCAACCGGGGCTAACAAGCTCAAGGCTTCGCCAAGTCGGGCCAAATTCCAGCTAACTGCTTCAGGTTGCCGCCCATAGGCATACAGACCTTGCTGGTCAAAATAAGCAGCAGTGAAACCCGGATCAAACCGAAGTAAAAACCGCCAAGGCCCATAATCAAAGCTCTCGCCATTGATGTTCATGTTATCGGTATTCAGCACCCCATGCACAAACCCAGCCGCCATCCAACTGGCGCACATCAAGGCGGTTGATTTGGCATTATTGGCTAAAAACCGAACCGCTTGTTCGGCTACGGGCAGACCAATCAACTCTGGCAAATAGTGTTCGGCGATATGGTTCAACAGTTCGGCCATTTGGTCAGGCTTGCTCAAATAAGCTAACCGCTGAAAGGTGCCAAAGCGGATGTGTGAGTGCGACAACCGAGTCAGTACCGCACTGCGGGCCGGACTGGGTTCGTCATTGCGCATCAAGGGTTCGCTCGTCTCGAACACGCAAAATGTCTTCGAGGTGTTCACGCCGAGCGCCGCCAACATTTCGGTGGCCAATATCTCCCGCACCGCACCTTTTAAGGTGAGACGACCATCTCCGGCTCGTGACCACGGGGTTTGCCCGGAACCCTTGGTGCCTAGATCGAGCAGGCGGTTTTGGCTGTCGGCAAGCTGGGCAAACAAAAAACCTCGGCCATCGCCAAGGTCCGGGTTGTAATTTCGAAATTGATGACCGTGATAACGCAGCGCCAGTGGTTGCTGCAAATTGTCAGGCAGTGGGACAAAGCGGGCAAAATGATCGGCTTTTTCCTGTGGCTCCAGATCATCCAGTCCAATTGTTTTTGCAGCCGCATCATTAAAGTAACGCAAGTTTAGTTTTGGAAACTCGGCCGCTTCAACCGGGTCGCCAAATTGCGAACCCAGTTGATCAAAAACCGGCGTGGGCTGGTAGGCGCCTTCAACCGGCATTCGCCGGTTCGAGTTGTTCAGTTGTCTCGGGTTCCGTGGCCTCAGTCGGCAGGTCTTGCAAAAAGGTACGAGTGTCAGCCGCGCTTAATTCAGGAACTTCGGCCATCGGTAAATGCCCGACACCGTCATAGATTGACATGATAGCCCCGGGGATGGTTCGCCCGAACCATTCGCCATCGGCCAGATCAACAAACCCGTCTTCTCGGCCCCAAATGATCAAGGTGGGAATATCCAGCTCAGCCAATTGATCATGATACAATTCGCTATATTCGGGTACGGTAAAGCGCATCCGCATGGCGGTGCGGTTGCCCGGGCGGCGGCTGAGCAGCCAATACTGATCAATCTTCTCTTCGGTGGCAAAGCCTTCTAAGCTGGTTGCGTCCTCTATGCCTTGCTTGACCATGGATCGAGGTGTGAACAGTTCGAGTAAATGATTGGCCACCGGAATACCGGCCAGACGAAACGCCAAGGTCAAAGGAGCCGGATTTAAGTTTGGCCCGCCAGAAGCATCTGACAAAATCAATCCATCGACCTTGGTGCCGTGAGCCAATGCATAGCGCCATGAAATGTT
The DNA here is from genome assembly GCA_021776555.1 of Robiginitomaculum sp. GTDB lineage: Bacteria > Pseudomonadota > Alphaproteobacteria > Caulobacterales > Maricaulaceae > Robiginitomaculum_B. Next base: position 11,728 of record JAJFFR010000194.1, on the reverse strand, counting down.
GCCACCAAACGAATTGCCGCCGATTACAAAATGATCCAGCCCCAGATATTCAACCAGATCATCGACCAGCCGCACAGAGCATTCGACCGAATAATCACAACCCGGTACGGACCCGGTCAGCCCATGGCCGGGCAAATCCAACGTGATGATCCGAAACTCATCACCGAGCAGCGCAACCCACGGCTCCCAAGTGTGCAAAGATGCTGATGACCCGTGCAACAAAACCAGCGTCCGTCCGGCTGGATTGCCTTGATCGCGGATATGCACCCGCTCGCCCAATGGCAAGGTGATGAATTGCGAAGGTGCGCCGCCATATTTGGCTTCCAGCTCGGCTATATCAGAATCTGGGGTCCGGAATATCCAGATACCGGCCGCTAGAACAGCAAGAATGATCAATAAAGTCCCAAAAAAACGCATTGGCTTTTCCCAAAAACAAACAATTTAGTCTGGTCGCTGCAAAAATCGTACCGTGAAATTTGCGTAAAAACTAGAACTCAAACGGTCAAAGTCCCAACAAACCGCCCATAGGCTTCAAATGCGTCCAAGCTAGCCGCCTCTGCGCCAGGCACCAATGCGGTCAGGTTGATATAGCCATGGGGCATCATTTTGAAATGTAGCAATTCGATGCGAACGCCAAGGCCGCGCAACATTTCACCATAGGTCGCGCCCTCAACGCGCAAAGGATCCAATCCACAGGTGATAATCAGCGCCGGGGCCAAGCTGGATGTCTTTGTCCCAAACAACGGCGAAAGCCGAGAATCATTGAGATCGGCGCCAGCCACAAAATGTTTGCGGATCGCCCGCAGCGCCGGTTTTCCCAAAATATGGTCATCGACCGATTTTTGCTTACTCGCTTGGCTTTCAGCCAATTGCAATAGTGGAAACAGCAGCAATTGGCTTTGCAAGCGAATGCGTTTCGCGCTGGCCCATTGAGCCAACCAAGCACTTAACGTACCCCCTGCCGAGTCGCCGCCAACCGATATCTGATCCGGGTCCATTTCGTACTTTGTCGCGGTAGCTAGAACATGAAGCAAAGCCGCCTTGGCATCATCATGGGCTGCGGGAAAGGGGTGTTCCGGTCCAAGTCGATATTCCACGCTGAGCACTCTTATACGCGCTGAAGCAGCCAACCGGCGACAAGCATTGTCATAACCGTCCAAATCGCCAACCAAAAACCCGCCGCCATGAAAAAACACCAGCCCCGGCCCCGGTGCGTGACCGGCGGCCATCGGTGTGTAAAGCCGCGCGGGCAGGGTGCTGTCTGGCCCAGCAATGGCGAGGTCTCGCACATTGGCCATGTGTGGCGCGGGTTTTTCCATTTTCTGTTTGGACGAAGTCATGGCGTTGCGGGCCATTAAAATGGTTCGCTCGCTGATATTGTCATTCAGCTGGGCAAAGGCACCATTAAACAGATCAAGGACACGTTGAACCATAGGGGCAATGTAGAGATTGTTGAACGCCCGGCAAGGGCGGTGTTGGTGCTCGTGCAGATCGCTTCTAATTAGCAGATCTCTCGCACGTCATTGCACGGCTTGTCCGGGCAATCCAGCAGCCCTACCCTCATGAAAGGCAATGGCCGTTGCAACACTACCTGGATCACCCGGACAAGCCGTGTGATGACGATAAAATACAGTTAATCGCAATGCGCCCTAGTGCAGAGTCAGCGGTTTGGCTCTGGATATCTGACCACCCAACGCATCGCCGATCACCGATTGCAAAGCAAGCCATGCGTCGGTTCGTCGGTTGTCTCCATTTTCGCGCATTTCGGCGATGGCGTGTCCGGCCAGATCAAATGCTTGATCCCCATGCCGATCCACCAAAATCCACGCGATGTATTTCAGCTCATCCGGGGTGATGTTCGATTTTTGCATAGGTGCGGCTCCTGCTATCCACTTATGGGAATAGCAAGCCTTGGGCCAAAGTTTAGATATTGTTTTTATTGATTATTTTTGGTTGGCGTGTCGAAAAAGATCGGCAAAAATGGCCGCTAGAAACGAACCGACCCGGCGATAATCTCCTGCTCCAGCTTTTGGGTCAGGCGCACATAGGCATTTTGAATTTTATCCAACACAAACAATGGGTCTGGCACTTTGTTCAAGGCAAACCCGTCAGCGACCAGTTCGGTTTTCTTGAACTTGAAGGTGCCGGTCGTGTTGGTATCCGTCACGAGCCGCAAAAAGAGCGGACGGGCATAAACCGGCAATTGTGGCTCGAGCCAGCGATACAGGGCTTTGCCATCAAATGGACGATCCAGCGCCAAGGCTGCCATGCCAGCCCGCCCATCACAATTGGGCACCTCTACCCCGTACACATTGGCCGTTTGCACCCCCGGAAAGCCGCCCAATACGGCAGCCACTTCACCGGTCGCAACGTTTTGGGCCATCCAGCGAAAGGTATCGCCAATCCGGTCGACAAAATAGTAATAGGCCTTACGATCACGGCGCATCAGATCGCCAGTGCGAAAATACCGATCACCGGGCTTGAAAACATCGCGCAGGATTTTTTGCTTTGTGTCTTTGGCATTGCCATAGCCTTCGAACAAAAAGCGCGGATCATCTGGGTCAATCCGGCCAATGGCTTCGCCTGCATCTCCAGTTTTGACACAAGTACACAAGCCGTTTTCATCGCGCACAACATCGCCGGTCTCAAAATCATGAGAAACCAGTTCTAGGTTAAACGCCTTTTTGACAAACCACGGTATCCGGCCCATCGCGCCGACTTGTCCGTCGGCATTCATCAGGCCGACAGTGCCTTCGGTCGAGCCATAAAATTCGGCAATGGTTTTTACACCAAAACGTTCTTGAAATTCAGTCCAAACCTCGGGCCGCAAGCCATTGCCCAACATGGCACGGATTTTGTGAGTGCGATCGGCGGCTGCCGGTTTGGTGTTGACCAAAAACCGGCATATCTCACCAACATAGGTAAACAGAGTTGCGCCCTGATCTGTTGCTCTTTGCCAAAACGTGCGGGCCGAAAAACCGGTTTCAACGATCACTGCGCCGCCACTCATCAGAGCCGTGCCAATTCCGCACAACCCGCCAGTGGCATGATACATCGGTAGAACCATCATCATGCGATCATCTGATTTGGCTCCGGTCGCCGCACCAAATGAGTGCATGTACCGTTGGGCGCGCACATGTGAAACCAACACAGATTTCGGCATGCCGGTGGTGCCGGAGGTAAACATTTTGAGCAGTGTATCGCGGGCTTTGATCCCGGCGCGCAAAGATCGATCTGGACGCTGATCAGGGGTGGAAGCCAAGGCGGCCGCAAAATCGCGGCAGCCTTCCAGTGGCCCATCAAAATTCCAAAGCGGTAGAGGTTTAGGCAAGTAGGCTTCAGCGGCGGCCATGGCCGGGAATAGTTCTGGTTCACATAAAACTAGCTTGCTGTCCGCTACTTGCAGGCAATGGGCCAATCCTTTGCCGGTCAATTGATCATTGACCAAAGCCGCCATCACCCCAACTTTGGACAGGCCAAACCAAATGGCCACATATTCCAGCCGGTTGCGCGCAAAAAGAGCGATCGTATCGCCCGGGATCAATCCCGCAGAAATCGCCCAATTTGCCACCCGATTGGCGTAGGCATCAAACTGATCATAGGTCCAAGCCGTGTCGCCAGCCAAAAAAGCAAGCCGATCCCGATGGGCATCCACCATCTGTTCTAGTTCGTCGGAGACCAGAAATTCAGAGGCTGGATCAATGTGCGCCAGCTTTTTCACGGTGCCGATCATGCTGTTCAAATAACGAAATTCTCGGGTCAGTCCGGCAAACGGGTTCATGGCTCTCTCTTAACTGCTGTCCGTCCAACTTGCGGTGCGGACCTGATTCGGTCAATTGAGGTGGCCTAAAAAAAATGACCCCCTGTCGGGAAACAGGGGGCCGGATCGTCTAGCACGGAAAAATGATGAATACGGATGCATTCAAGGTTGATCAAAGCAAACGCCATGCCAAACTTGATTGTCCCGAAACAATGCAACAGCCAATGGTATTGATTTGGCCCGATCTGATACCCTGAAAACTGGAAGTTGGTAATAGTGTCTTTCTCAATCACCGGATGCAATTATTAGCTTGGTCTGCTAAGGTGTCGAAGTCTGTAAAAAGCCTGAATACCCGACTTCTTTGGTTATTTTACGCGCATCTGCCGTGGAGGGAGTAAGTTATGTTTATGCGTCGTTTTGGGTGGATGATCATAACGGGAGTTGCGCTTGCGGTGGCTTTGATTTGCGCGATCACCCAGTTTCAGTCGCGTCCGAAACTTGGGAAACTGTCCGAATTGGCATTTTTCAAGGGCATGTCGGCACAGGAATTAATGTCGGATGATGAATTCAAGTATTATATGCGGGCGCAGGAAAACCTGGATTGCGAGCTGGCCAGCATTTTGCTGAATACGGCTTTCATTCGGCAATACCCGCAGTTCGAACCCGCACGGCTTAAACGACAATGCGCCGGGGATGACGGGTGTTTTCAGTGGAAACTCTCTGTAGGCATTATTTTTGTTGAGCAGGGGTATTGCCAAGCGGTATCCGAGTACAATGAAGCCGATCACGAAATTCGCATACGTGAGCTAAGCGCGCCCATATTCAATGAAGATTTTCTTGCTGAAGGCGTTCAGTATGATGAATATTGGGTCCAAATACGCGATTATCAAATTGGCCTGCTGATCAATTTTGCGCAAAGTGACTATATCCCGGCACTTCTCAAAATAGGGGGAATGTTGCGTAATGATGGTGTTTTTATGGAGTCGACCGAGGCTGAATACTATGTTTTGAGCCGAGTTTGTTTTTTGAAATCTGAGAGCTGCGCGAAACTTGCGAAACGGATGGCTGAACTAAAAGGTGCGCTTTCTTCTGAACGCGCAGCACTGGTTGAGTTAAAAGCCAGCGATGAACCGTCGCTTGAACCCATATTTTTGGCGGACATTCTATTAGCCGGCAAAGTATAACAAAAACGATGAATACGAATTCATTCGGGAATGATCAAAGCAACCGCCAAACTGGTTTGTCCCGAAAAGATGCAATGAGAGGACGGATTGATTTGACCCAATCTGATATCCCGATCACTCGAGAACTAGTTTCCTCTGAACGATCCAAGTTGATCAGGCGTGCTGTGCAGGGAACCACAGCCATGCCCAGCGCAACGGATGGCTCTCGATTGGCTCAGCCGTCCGATGCCGAGGCGTTTCTGGAGTTTTTGCAAGATCCAGCCATTCATGCACCGATTTATACCCTGCCTCGTCCATTGACATTGAGCAGCCTTGAAGATTTTATCTCCGATCATTTGGAGCAAAGAGAGCGCGGCGAGGGTTTGTTATTCCTCAATTTTGACGAAGCTGGTTGCCTCACCGGCTATACTGACCTGATCATCTGGCCCGGGTGGGCGGCAGGGGAATTAGGCGGTGCGGTACATCCTGATCTGCAAGGTCAACGGCGCGGCGTAGAGGGGGCCAAAACCGGGTTCAACTGGATGTTCGAAGTGTTGCAACTCGACCTGATCTGCGAAACCGCCGCCCCAGACAATATCCGCTCAGCCCGACTGCTCGATGGTCTGGGTTTCACCCGCAAAGGCGAAGTGACCAGTCATCGGCCTGATGGTGGTACCCGAGCCTCTCTGGTCTGGGAAATCAGCCGGAAGGATTGGGGGCGGGTGTAGGAAAACAATTCTGGTGAGGGCGTTATTTTCAAACCAGAACCTACGTCCTCAAGAGCCAAGCTTTAGCGTTGCGCAGGATCACAAACCGCGCGCTCAAGCAGCGAGGCTTGCCGTCGCGATAGCGCAAAGAAAGATGGTGCCCCCGGCCAGAATCGAACTGGCACGACCGTTAGGTCAACGGATTTTGAATCCGTCGCGTCTACCAATTCCGCCACGGGGGCCGCATGTGCAAAACACATCCGCCAATCGGTCGCGGAGCATAGTGAACTGCGTCCAAGGGTCAACCGGTGATTTGGGCCAAATGAATCAATTTGCAGTTTGTTGGCTTACAGGGCGGCGGCCAAGGCTGCATTGACCTGTTTTAGGTTCTGATCAAAAATTTCGGCCCAGTCCTCAAAACCTTTGGCGCGGCGTGCGCCTTCGGGGTAGAGCACACCGCGTGATGCGTTGACCACCACACCTTCGCCATTGATCGATGCGGCCAAGGCATCATCGGCGCTGGCCCCTTGCGCCCCAAACCCCGGCACCAAAAACGGCACGCGCGGCAAAATGGTTCGCAAGCGCTTGGCCTCATTCGGTGCAGTGGCGCCGACCACCACCATTAGAGATGACCAGCCGCTTTCGCCCGATTGCAAATCGCGACCAAATGGGGCCAGCTTTTCGGCGATCCGTTCAAAAACCGGCGTACCATCGTGCAGCAATTCTTGGAAATCGGCTGCGCCGGGATTAGAAGTGCGAACCAGAACGATCACGCCTTTATTGCGGCTGCTGGCTAGATCAAAAAAGGGTTCGAGGGTTTCCATGCCCATAAAGGGGTTCACCGTGATCGCATCGGCGTGCAACCAAGCGTCAGGTCCCAGATACGCCTCGGCATAGCCTCGTGCCGTTGAGCCGATGTCGCCGCGTTTGGCATCAAGCAGAACCAGAATACCGGTATCTTTGGCAGCTTCAGTCAGTTCAGCCAGCAAAGCCAACCCAGACGGACCCATTGGTTCAAACAGGCCAATTTGCGGCTTGATAATGCCGACCTTGCCATCTATGCGGCTTAGGACTTCCAAAAAGAAGGCCCGAATTGCCGCTTCGCCCTCGCCAAACAGCTCGGGAATTTTCCCCGGATGCGGGTCAAACCCAACGCATAGCGGACCAAATCCGCGGACCGCATCGGTTAATTTGTCGGCAAAAGATAAGCTCATGGTACAAACAAGACCTGATTCCGTGGACAATCACAAGAGAAGGATTGTCGCAAACGCCTTGCGGACGGATCAGTCGACCATGCAGATGACTTTGACCACCCGCCCGGTGGCGCGCAAATAATCGCCTTGATCGGCATAGTCAGTTTGGGAGAAATTTCCGGCGGGCACTGAGGTTTCGGGTTTGACCCCCCATTTGCCAATGGCCTTGTGGATCGAGCGCGGCGCGGCGCTGTATAAGCGGCCTCGGCGCATGGTTTCGGCAATGGTTACGCCGATCACTTGGCCCCGCGCATCAAACACCGGTCCGCCGGATATGCCGCCAACCGTGCCGCTCATGCCCTTGGATCGTCCAGTAATGGCCCAGACCAGAACCGGTTCGGTTTGATGTCGTCTTCCGGCAAAAACCGCCCGTCCGCGTCCGACCAATTTGCCGGTCACCTCACCGGCCAGTCCTTGTGGATAGCCAACAAAAAAAGCGGTTTGATTGCGTTGTAAATCTCTTGGGTTGGCCAAGGCAAAGGCTGGTTTTTCCCAATCGGTGGTTAAAACCGATAAATCAGATTGTTGGCTGATATTGGAATAGGCGCGGACCCGATCACCGCTCCAACTGCCTTGCCCGGTCAGGATATAGGTCCGGTCGCAATCTTGGGCCACGTGGGCGGCGCTCATCCAGACGCCGTCACCCAAGGTAAAGGCAGTTCCCGACGACGATTGCCGGGGTCCACCGCCTTCGACCAAAATGGACTCGTCATCGCGTGAAGGCGGACGCACTGCTCCGGCACCCAAATCATCGGGATCCAACTCGACCGATGGCGGTGCAGGAACCGATGGCGTCGATCGGTGTCTAGCCAGCATTTGAAAGGCGACTAATACTAAAAAATAGAGAAACAGATTTCGCAAGGCCTTGATCCTATCCGACCAATGCCGCGCCCAAAATCAATGAGCCGGATATCTTGATGCTGGCTAGCAAAACTGCGCTGGCAATTTCACCGGCTTCTATCCGTGTTGAAATACCGCGCAAGACCAGATCGGTCAGTTGGAACAACAATAATTGCAAAACCAGAGTCGCCGCGCCCCAAATGGCAATATCGGCCACAGATACCCCGGTGGCCAAAGTCACTGCAACCGGAATGGCTAGCCCAACCAGCGCCGCGCCCAACGAAATAGCTGCTGCAACATTGCCGTTTCGGACCAGTTCCAGCTCCCGATGTGGGGTCAGCCACACATAAACCACTGCGCCAAGCACCAAAACCAATGCGGCGGTGCTCAAATGTAAGATCAATATGGGTAGGCCAATGCTCAACGATTGAAAGGCGGCGTCCATGCCCGGTCTCCTCTGTTCAAATCAGAAAAGAGCCTGAACCAAATTGCTCACGCAAGCAAATTCTCAAACGCTCAGGAACACCACGGCTCCGGACAGGGTCAGATATTGCAGGGCATTAGCGAATATGGCCGAAGAACGAGAGCGGGCAAAATCGTGCATGGCCTGCCGGTTTCCGGCGCGGGCTGCATCGCGGGCTGTTTCAAGGGCTGGGGTAATTTTCCAACCGGCAATCACAAAGGCGCAAGTCGCGACCAGCAGGCAGGCTGCGGCAAATGGTTTGCCAGCAATAGAGGCCGACAAAGTAGCCAACACGGCCAACACGGCAAACAGATCAAAGGCACGTGGAAATACCGCCCGGCTTAACAATACCACCATTGAGGACGACCCGGCTTCAGCAGCGGCCGGTGCCACAAAAAAAGCGAAAAAGGTCATGGCACCCAAAATGGCGGCGGTCAAAACTAAAGCAAAACTGATCATTACGGCCTCTAATCGTGTCGTTACGGGACAGGGCGAACTGCCCTTTGCCTATCCCTCAGCAAAGACCGGGCCAAAGTGGGTGCTTACCAAATACTGGGCTTCCCCTCATCCCGACCTTCTCCCCATGGGAGAAGGGGCGCGCGCATAGGTTTGATCATGTTTGCAAGACCACGAATTGAACTCCCTCTCCTTATGGGAGAGGGCGGGGGTGAGGGGTAATGGTTGGCTATCGCACCTGATCAAGTTCGCGGCGCTTGCCGATGCTTCGAGACGATTGCTCCGCAATCCCTCAGCATGAGGTTTGTGGGGTTGGCGCTGTCTGACTAGTGAGCTGCTGCACCAAAAACACCCTCATCCTGAGGTGCGACTGCAAGGAGCCTCGAAGGATCGGCAAGCGGTAAGAGCCAGTACAGTCCGAAATGCAGGCCATAAACAGACTAGCCGTTAGGGCTTATTCCGGGGCGGGTGTTTCGGATTTTACCCGGGGGCGGCGTACACGGCGGCGTACTGGTGCCGGAGTTTCTTCAGCTGGTTCGTCGGCCTGTTTGGGGACAACTTGCATGGAAGCAGGAGCGTCATTGCCATTGCTGGTTGGTGCTGGCTCGGCTGGTTTGGCTTCTGCCTTCGCGGTTTGTGCTGGTTTTTCAGGCGGATTGGCTTGCGATTGTTTGGCCTGCTTGGCGGCTTCTTGTTCTTGGCGAGCTGCTTTGCGCGCGTCATATTCGGCTTGGCGAGCATCGCGTTGGGCGCGTTGTTCTTCTTCGCGTTTTTCTTTCTCGCGCGTCTGGGCTTGGACCAGACGGCCATAATGTTCGGCGTATTGATAATAGTATTCAGCGCTAACCCGGTCGCCTGATGTGGTCGCATCTTGGGCCAATTGTTTGTATTTTTCGAATATAGTCGAGGCGGCACCGCGCACTTTGACACTAGGGCCATTGCTTTCCAGCGCCCGGTTTGGATTGGGTTTGCGACCTTGGTTGGGTCTGCCCTGATTGTTTCTGGAACGTCCGCGTTTCATTCCGGTTTCCTTATTTGGTGTCAAGGTTTGTGTGAACACAAAGCCATTGATCAAAATCTTATATGGTTGGTCGGTTCGTCTTCAGATTGTTATCGAAAATACCCGAGAAAAATAAGTCTCAGGTGTAAGAGGGTGCGAGCATTTCCAAATTTCCCAACCGAACTTGCCGTCTGGAATTTGTCAGGTCCGAGCGAGCCTTTTTCGCCGGGCCAGTTCTGCATCGATAACCGACCCTAGACCGGCTTCGCGCACATTCCAACCCCCTTTTTGTGTTTGTTACCAGCTGGTCAGTGTTTGCCTTTACCCTGTGTCTTTGTTGCCATTTGGCCGCAAACGACCCGGTCACGCCCAGCCAAGTCTTTTGAACCGGTCAATTTGGTGAATTGTCCCTGTGCTGCCAACAGATGGGTGACCGCACTGGCCTGTCGGTGACCAATTTCAAAGGCAAAGTGTCCGTCCTGTCGCAACCAACGGGATACGTTTTTACTTAAAAACCGGTAAGCATCTAATCCGTCTGGACCTCCATTCAAGGCAATTGTCGGCTCAAACAGACGTACTTCTGGCTCCAACTCAGTCAATTCGTTTTGGGCAATATAGGGTGGGTTAGACAGGATCAGATCATAATTTGCATCTGGCAAGTCGGCCCAATCTGAAGAGCTAAACTTTGTTCTGTTCTCAAGGTCGGATGCCGCCGCGTTGCGCGTTGCCATTGCCAATGCATGGTTTGAAATATCAATTCCGGTGCCGGTCCAGCCGGGACGTTCCGATAAAAAGGCCAGTAAGACCGCCCCAGAGCCGGTGCCGAGATCGAGAACGGTTCCGGTTTGTTGATCGTGGGTCAGGTGTAAGGCGCTTTCAATCAGGGCTTCTGTATCGGCGCGCGGGGTCAGCACGTCTGCGCTGACTTCTAGATCGAGACTCCAAAATCCTTTACTGCCCAAAATATGAGACAACGGTTCTCGGCCCAAACGACGCTGCACCAAGACGGCCAATTTGGGTAGTTGGCCCGGTGCTGGGTGGGCCTTTGGCTCGGCGATTTTTTGCCAGACATCGTCTCCGAATACAGCCGATAGCAATTGGCGGCTGTCCAGTTCGGCCTCTTCAATTCCAACTGCCTGCAATCGATCGTCCACGTCTTTGATCAATTGAGCAAAGGACAATCCGGCCCATGCGTTGGGTAGGTCTGGTGCCGGTGGGTGCAAAATCAATTGCCGATGCCAGCCGGTTCGTCGTCCAGCGCGGCTAATTTACGGGCTTGGTCTTCCCCGAGCAGCGCGTCGATCACTTCATGTAAGGCATCGCCGGTAATGATTTTTGGCAAATTATATAAGGCCAGATTGATCCGGTGGTCGGTGACCCTTCCTTGTGGAAAATTATAGGTGCGGATGCGCTCCGAACGATCGCCCGAACCGATCTGCCCTTTGCGTTCCGCAGCTCGCTCCGCATCTACTCTGGCCCGTTCTTGTTCGTACAATCGTGCCTTTAAGACCAGCATGGCTTTGGCCCGGTTTTTGTGCTGGGATTTTTCGTCCTGTTGGCTGGCGACAATACCGGTCGGGATATGGGTGATTCGCACCGCAGAATCTGTGGTATTGACTGATTGGCCGCCGGGGCCAGAGGCGCGAAATACATCAATTCGCAGGTCTTTTTCTTCAATTTGGATATCAACATCTTCCGGCTCGGGCAGTACGGCAACGGTAGCGGCTGAAGTATGAATACGGCCTTGGGTTTCCGTGTCGGGGACCCGCTGCACCCGATGCACACCAGATTCGAATTTCAGGCGACCATAGACCCCGATCCCGGTAACATGGGCCACCACTTCCTTGAAGCCACCATGTTCGCCAGCGGTCGAGGAAATTGGGGCCAGTTTGAAGCCTTCCAGCGAGGCAAATCGCTGATACATTCGAAACAGATCCCCGGCGAACAGGGCTGCTTCATCGCCGCCCGTTCCGGCCCGAATTTCCAGCATGACCGGTGCTTCGTCGTCCTTATCCTTGGGCAGCAGTAAAATCTGCATCTGTTGTTCGCGCTCGGGCAGTGCATCGAGCAATTCTTGGCGTTCTTC
>JAJFFR010000193.1 GCA_021776555.1 Robiginitomaculum sp. | reverse complement strand
GAAGAACGCGAAGCGGACGAGGTGAGTTGTTTTGGTTCGGCCCGGGTGGCGACCCAAGACACACAAGTGCGAAATCCGGCCTTTGATGTGACACCCAATAAACTGGTAGCGGGACTGATCACCGAAAAAGGAATTATCCGTTCGCCATATGATGTAAACTTAAAGAAAATGTTTCTATAAAATTCGTGAGTTAGCGAGAATACTTCATGGAAAATAATTGGTCCGATACCAAAGCAAAATCCTATATCGAGCGATATGCGGAACAGGGCATAGGTGAAGATTTGGCGCTTCGTGTTTATACGACACGTTTGTTGGGCCGCAATCCAGAACTGGTCTTGCACGGTGGCGGCAATACTTCGGTTAAAACCAAATCGACTGATTTATTTGGGCAGGCGGTTGACGTGCTGTGCGTTAAAGGATCGGGCTGGGACATGGCCGAAATTGAACCAGCTGGCCTACCGGCGGTTCGTCTGGAGCCCTTGCAACAATTGCAGAAATTGGACAAATTATCAGACGAAGACATGGTCGGGTTTCAGCGATCCAATTTATTGGATCAGGCATCGCCCAATCCATCGGTTGAGACGTTATTGCACGCATTTTTGCCACATAAATTTATAGACCACGCCCACGCCAATGCGGTGCTGGCTATTTCTGACCAGCCAAACGGGCAACAGATTTGCCGCGAGGTCTACGGCGATGAAATGGCCATTGTGCCTTATGTGATGCCGGGCTTTGCCCTGTCCAAATTAGCCAGCGAAGTGTACGCGGCTCACCGCCAAGTCAAAGGCCTGATCTTGCATCAACATGGCATTTTCACGTTCGGCGAAACGGCTCGTGAAGCCTATGACAATATGATCGCCATGACGATTAAGGCCGAGGAACGCATTACCAAAGCGCCGGTGAAGCACTTCACGGCGGCCAAAGTCACGGAGCCATTGGCACCCTTGGCTTCCATTTTGCCGATCATTCGCGGCGCAAATGCGATTGATGATGGTGATGGTCGGCACCGCCGCTGGGTGTCCGAATTTCGATCTAGTTCTGAAATTCTAAAATTTGTGAACCAGAAAGAGTTGGAAAACCACGCTTGGCGCGGCGTGATCACCCCGGATCACATTATTCGCATCAAAAACCAGCCTCTAGTTTTGCCGATTGGGTTGGTTGATGATCTGCAAAGCTATGCCGAACAGGTGGAAGAACGAATTGCTAACTATGTGAAGGCGTACCACCAGTATTTCGGGACGAATAATGCCAAAGCAGGCAATACCAAAACCGAACTGGACCCGATGCCTCGCGCCTGTTTGGTGCCCGGACACGGTATTTTGGCGTTTGGCAAGTCCAAAGCGGACGCCAAGGTCGGGGCGGACCTAATCGAACGAGCCATCTGGACCGTGATGCGGGCCGAACGGGTCGGGCAGTTTCATGCGCTGCCCGATCACGAATTGTTCGATATGGAGTACTGGTCATTGGAACAGGCCAAGTTGGGCAAGGGTTCAGAAAAACCACTGGCCAGGCAAGTCGCAGTGATTACCGGCGGAGCGGGGGCTATCGGCGGTGCCACGGCGCGCGCCATGGCCGAGCAAGGCGCAGAAGTTGCCATCCTCGATCTGGATCAAGCAGCCGCGAGGCAAACCGCCGCTGAAATTGGTCCAAACGCCATTGGGTTGGCGTGTGATGTAACCGACGATGCATCGGTCCGCGCGGCGTTCGAGGCGATTGTCTTACAATTTGGCGGGGTAGATATTGTGGTGTCCAATGCCGGTGCGGCGTGGTCGGGCAATATCGGCGATCTGGATGACGCTGTATTACGCAAGAGTTTTGAGCTGAACTTCTTTGGTCATCAGCGCGTGGCACAAGCGGCGACCGCGATCATGAAAGCCCAAGGCACCGGTGGGGCTTTACTGTTCAATGCCTCGAAACAGGCGGTGAACCCCGGCGCAGATTTTGGAGCGTATGGCCTGCCCAAAGCCGCCACGCTGTTCTTGTCGCGGCAATACGCCCTTGATCTGGGCAAATATGGTATCCGCGCCAATGCGGTCAACGCTGATCGCATCCGCTCCGGCTTGCTAGATGACCAGATGGTTGCCAACCGCTCAAAAGCGCGCGGGCTGTCCGAAGCCGATTATATGGGCGGTAATTTGTTGGGTCTGGAAGTCACAGCCGAAGATGTAGCGCAAGCCTTTGTGCATCAGGCTTTGGCCCTGAAAACTACAGGTAATGTGACCACGGTCGATGGCGGCAATATCGCAGCGGCATTGCGGTAAGCCAGATGAGCCACAGCTTTTCATGTTTGCTCTGTCAGGCCAAAGAGGCGATTTCGCTAGGCGAGCGTGATGGCTACCAGATCGTGCAATGCGACCAATGCCAATTGCGACAGGTGGCCAATTTGCCTGATGATGCGGCGCTGGATCGCTATTACGCCAATTGGCACATGAACGACAAATACGCGGCTCAAGCCCGCAAAAAAGTCTGGCGCTGGCTCGGGAAGTTGATCCGGGCCAGATTGACTTTGGGTTTGGGTCGGTTTTTGGACGTAGGGTGCAATGCCGGATTTGCCTGCGAAGCGGCGCGCCATTTGGGCTTTGCCGCCACAGGGATCGAGCTTAGCGCCGAAACGATTTCAGCGGCCCGTAATATCTTCCCGGAGTGCCAGTTCGCGCATCAGAGCGTGGAAGATCATGCAAAAAACGGGGCGCTTTATGACCTAGTGCTGTGTTCCGAAGTGATTGAACACCTGAACCAAGTCCATGGGTTTCTGGATGCATTGGGCCAATTGGTTCGCCCCGGCGGGTTATTGATCCTGACCACGCCCGATGGTGATGCCTACCCGGAGGCGGCGGAATTTGTGGCGTGGCAAGATGCCAACCCGCCGCAACATCTGGTCTGGTTTCGCCGTAAACATTTGCTGGACCAAATGGAACGGCGTGGCTTTAGTTTGGCGTGGCAGCAAAAAACCCGTAAGCCCAGCTTGCGTCTGGTCTTTCGTAAATCCGGGGAAACGACAGCGGCAAGCCAATGAGAAAACCAGTTAAAAACCCAAAACCCAGAATTGCCATTGGCTGGTGCGAATGGGTCGGCTTTCCAGATTTTGGCGATTTTCGGATCAAGGCAAAAATTGATACCGGGGCCAAAACTTCGGCCCTGCACGCCTTTCGAGTCCGTGAAGTGGTCGAAGACGGCGAGACATATGTCACGTTTTTCCTGCACCCGGAGCAGCGCCGCAAGCGTCCAGAAATTGCTTGCAAAGCTAAATTACACGGCAAGCGCGATATCAAAAGCTCTAACGGGCAGGTCGAGCGGCGCTATGTGATCCGCACCCGCTTGCAGCTGGGTTCAGTCTGTCGCAAAGTAGATGTCACCCTGACCAATCGGGATGAAATGGGTTTTCGGTTATTGGTCGGGCGCTCCAGTTTGAAAGCTCGCTTTGCGGTGTACCCGGATCAACCTTGTTTACTTGGTGGAAAGTAGAGGTTTCGAGATGAAAATTGCCCTGATGTGCCGAAATGCGGAATTATATTCGCACAAACGTCTGGTTGAAGCGGCTGAGCAACGCGGCCACGAAATCGTGGTGGTCAACCATTTGCGGTGCTTTATCGACATTGCGGCCAATGACCCGGAAATCCACTATCAAGGCCAATCCTTGACCGGATTTGATGCGGTGATCCCGCGTATTGGGGCGTTCGTCACCTTTTTCGGGGCCGCCGTATTGCGTCAGTTTGAAGTGATGGGGGTCTATCCTTTGAACGAATCTGTAGCTGTTTCACGCTCGCGCGACAAGCTGCGTTCCTTGCAACTTTTATCACGCAAGGGGGTGGGGCTGCCGACCACGGTGTTTGCCCATCGTACCGGATCAGCTGGAACCGCAGCCGAAATTCTGGAAATTTTGGGCGGCGCGCCGGTGGTGATCATATT
>JAJFFR010000192.1 GCA_021776555.1 Robiginitomaculum sp. | reverse complement strand
GGCGGGATTATGGACTTGTGGTCCCGTGAAACCCGTCTGTTCAAATACGGATCAGGTACCGGCACCAATTTCTCAGCGCTTAGAGCCAATGGTGAAGGCCTGTCCGGCGGGGGCTATAGCTCCGGCCTGATGAGTTTTTTGCGGGTCGGCGACCGGGCCGCTGGGGCAGTAAAGTCCGGCGGCACCACCAGACGCGCTGCCAAGATGGTCATTGTTGACGCAGATCACCCAGATATTGAGAGCTTTATAGACTGGAAAGTTCACGAAGAGGCCAAAGTTGCGGCTTTGGTAACTGGATCGAAAATCCTAAAAAAACATCTGCAGTTGATCATGAAAGCCTGTGTCCAATGCAAGGGCGAGGACGATGATTGCTTTTCCGCATCCAAAAACCCGGCTCTGCGCCGTGAAATCCGTGCGGCACGGCGCAATTCAATCCCAGAAGGTGCCATTGAGCGGGTGATCCGTTTGGCCAAAAACGGGATTAAAACCGTTGAAATGGCAGAATTTGACGCGGATTGGGATTCTGAAGCCTATTCGACAGTTTCCGGGCAAAATTCGAATAACACGGTGCGGGTCACCGATGAATTCATGCGGGCCGTTCGAACCGATGATGATTGGAACTTACTGGGTCGCCGCGATGGCGCGGTTCAAAAAACCATCAAGGCACATGATCTTTGGAACAAAATATCGCTGGCTGCATGGTCGTGTGCTGATCCTGGCTTGCAATTCCATGATACCATCAATAGCTGGAATACCTGCTCAGTTTCAGGCGAGATAACCGCCTCAAATCCTTGTTCTGAATACATGTTTCTTGATGATACGGCGTGCAATTTAGCCTCGCTGAATCTCAAAAAATTCAGTACAGCCCCGGCTACTTTTAACGTGGCGGAATTCCGCCATGCTTGTCGTCTGTGGACCATTGTTCTAGAAATTTCCGTGACCATGGCACAGTTTCCGGCGCGCAACATTGCTTTGCGTTCCCATGGATTTCGCACCTTAGGGCTGGGCTTTGCCAACATTGGCGGCTTGTTAATGAGTTCGGGCTTGGCTTATGATTCCAAAGAAGGCCGTGCAGCTGCGGGGGCAATCAGCGCCATGCTAAGCGCCGAAGCCTATCGAACTTCGGCTGAATTGGCCCAGGATTTGGGGGCATTTGCCGAATACCGCAAAAACAAGAAACCCATGCTGCGGGTGATTGGCAATCACGCACTGGCAGCCGAAGGCGATGCCCATGCTTCGCATTATGATGGCTTGGACATTCCTCCCATGCCGTTGGACCATGCACATTGCCCATTTGAAGGGCTGAGCCAACAAGCCAATGCCGTCTGGCAGGAAGCTCAAAAGCTGGGCAAGAAACACGGATTTCGCAACGCGCAGGTTTCGGTGATTGCGCCGACCGGAACCATTGGTCTGGTCATGGATTGCGACACGACAGGTATTGAGCCGGATTTTGCATTGGTTAAATACAAAAAGTTAGCCGGTGGCGGCTATTTGAAGATTATCAATCGCTCAGTTCCCGATGCGCTGGCGGCACTGGGTTATTCCGATGATCAGGCACAGGAAATCTCTTTATTTGCGATCGGCCATGGCTCGATCAAACATGCGCCCGCCATCAACCATCAGGTATTACAAAACAAAGGCTTAACCCAGTTTGAACTAGATAAAGTCGAAGCAGCTTTGGATGACGCCTATGACATCCGGTTTGCCTTCACCCGTTGGACTTTGGGCGATGGATTTTGTCTGGATGGGCTGGGGCTAAGCCAAGAACAACTGGATGATCCAACCTTGGATATCCTAAGCGCCATTGGTTTTACTAAGGCAGAAATTGAACAAGCTAACGTGTATTGTTGTGGTGCCATGACCCTAGAGGGCGCACCACACATCGCCGATGAGCATTTGGCCGTGTTTGATTGCGCCAGCTTGTGCGGACGTACCGGTACGCGGTATTTATCCGCCGATGCCCATTTGAGCATGATGGCTGCTGTGCAACCATTTATCTCCGGCGCGATTTCCAAAACCATCAATTTGCCCAATGATGCCAGTATTGAAGATTGTGATGCCGCCTATCAGGCCGCTTGGAAGTATGGCTTAAAAGCCGTGGCTTTGTATCGGGACGGCTCCAAATTATCACAACCTCTCAACAATGCGCTGCTCGATGATGATGATCTTGATGCATTGGAAGATGCAGCCGAAGCATCCGTGCCAGAAAAATCACGAATCATCGCGGAACGGGTGGTCGAAAAAATTATTGAACGGGTAGTGGAACGCCCTTCTGAGCGGCAACGACTGCCTCACCGACGCAAGGGTTATATCCAAAAAGCCAATGTCGGTGGTCATAAAATTTATCTGCATACGGGTGAGTTTGATGATGGAAGCTTGGGCGAAATTTTCCTCGATATGCACAAGGAAGGCGCAGCCTTTCGTAGCCTGATGAACAATTTTGCCATCGCCATTTCAATCGGTCTGCAATACGGCGTGCCGTTAGAAGAATTCGTCGATGCCTATGTGTTTACCCGGTTTGAGCCAGCTGGCGTGGTTACCGGCAATGACAGCATCAAAAATGCGACGTCGATTTTGGATTATTTATTCCGAGAATTGGCGGTGTCGTATCTGGGCCGTGATGATTTGGCCCATATCAGTCCGGCCGAGTTGAATGACTCATTCGGAAAAGGCGTTGATGCAGACAAAAAGGGCAGCGAAACCCGGGCCAGCGAGTTTATGTCCAAAGGATTTGCGCGCGGGCAAGTACCCGAAAATGTCGTCATGCTCCTGCCCACCGGATCAGAGGGCAAAGCGGGTGCAACTGAAGTAGAGGCTGAAACCGTACCAAGCAGCGATGTTACCACATCAATTTTGGATGCAGTTGGCCCTGCTACCACGGCCCAAAATGGACTACCACCCGGCTCCAGTGCGCGAGAACAGTCGCGGGCCAGAGGATATACCGGCGATGCTTGCGGCGAATGTGGTCATTTTACCTTGGTTCGTAACGGCACTTGCTTGAAATGTGATGTTTGCGGCGCAACAACCGGCTGTTCATGATTTGCAAACCGATCTGTGTTCTGTTGTTCGGAATTTATTGATCCAGTTGAATACAGGTACCCGCTATGAAAGCGTTCCCAATCGGTTTACTCATGATAGCCCTGTGCTTTGGCGGGCCAGCAATGGC
The DNA here is from genome assembly GCA_021776555.1 of Robiginitomaculum sp. GTDB lineage: Bacteria > Pseudomonadota > Alphaproteobacteria > Caulobacterales > Maricaulaceae > Robiginitomaculum_B. The sequence continues at coordinate 4,527 of JAJFFR010000192.1, read as the reverse complement.
ACAAAATACTAGGCACATTGAAAATGCAGCTGGGGGTGCTTCTTGTGCCGGTTGCAATCTGTTTCAAGCTGATTTTTCGTTCAAGGACATGCCAAAGCGTGATTTTTCTGGGACGCGATTGCGTCAATCTAATTTAAGTCTGTCGACGATGAATGGCAGTAACTTTTCCGGGGCAGACTTGTCGGTCAGTAATATGTTTGGCGCCCGTTTTACCGGCTCCAATTTCAGAAATGCCAATTTGCAAGATGCGGTAATGGTTGGTGGATATTTTGGCGGTGCGGATTTCACCGGCGCTAATCTGTCTGGCGCGCTAATTTCTGGTGCGAACTTTCAAACGGCCCGCATTGCTCAATCACAATTGACCAATGTTTGTGGCGATGAATTCACCCTGTTACCGGCTGGTTTAACTGTCGCCCGCTGTCGCTAGCTCATTTTGTGTTTCCCTAGTGGGTCATTGCACGGCTTGTCCGGGCAAACCAGCGAGCTATCTTGATGAAGCACTATGATATTACTGAATCACTCAGCCCACTAATCAAGTCGGAGCATGGCCGTGCGATGACAATAGAGTAAAGTTACTCTCAGTACGCTCTAGAGACAAAGCACCGCACAAGCATTGCCACCTATGCTCAATTGAACTACAAATAGCCCATCTTTTTGGAGCTTTTATGTCCCGGTAAAAAAGGGCGACCGCTTTGGTTGTCCGTAACAAAAAAACAAAGCGAACTGCGGCCATAACAGCCAGCAGACCTGTTTTGCATCCTACATGAAAAACCATGCCTGCCTCGACGCATTCGAGGCAGAAGCACATGAAAGCTATATCAAAAATGATTAGAAAGTATCAAAGTACAGACAGCGATGCTGTCGTGAACCTGTGGCTCAAAGCCAGCCAACTGGCCCATCCCTTTTTGACGCCTGAGTTTTTGACCGAAGAGATGGAAAATACACGCAACGTGTACCTGCCTCACCCGCAAATCCAAACATGGGTAGCGGTCGTGGACAATCAAGTCGCCGGATTTGTTTCGCTGATCGGCAATGAAATTGGCGGCCTATTCGTTGATCCAGATTTTCACAAACAAAAACTGGGCTACGCGCTGACCGAAAAAGCAGTTGAGGTCTGTGGTTCGGTCAAGTTGGAGGTGTTCAAAGAAAACAAGATTGGGCGGCAGTTTTACCAACGCTACGGATTTGTCGAAACACACCGCTCGATTTTTGAACGGACCGGTGATGAGGTCTTGCATCTCAGCTATTTGGTGGATCAGTCTGACCAATAGCCTGCTTATAAACGAAGAAAGCCCCGGCTGTTTCCAGCCGGGGCTTTCCATATTTAGGCCAATTCGAACCTAGAAGCTTTTGCGAACTGTAAAGCCAAAGGTACGTGATTGGTTGGTTCGAAATGAGCGACGTGCTCGTCCACCCCGTTCCCGGTCATAAGACAATAGGGCATTCTCATCGGTCAGATTGTTCACATAGAATGAGATGTCAAAGTCTTCAAACACCATGCCAGTTCTGAAATTGAGAATCTCATATGATGGCAAGATCAAATTCAGACTGGTTGTTGTCCCAGCTGGTGCGCCCCCAAATGGCAAACCGTGTGCAATCACATCAACGCCGCCATTTACCTGATCACCTGGTTGAGTAATCCGATCCCCGACATGCTGCCCAGTAACCGAAACAAACCCTTCAGATGGAGTGCCGCCAAAGTTCAGTGGGAAGCTATAGGTTGCCGAGCCAGAGATTTGGAATTTTGGTACAGATGCCAAACGATTGCCATCCTGAATACCGCCCAAAATGCTGCCCGTTCCATCAACAACCGTGCTGTCAAACTCAGCTTCGATTAAGCTGGCCGCAACGGTCAGGTCTAGACCTTCCACTGGTGAGGCACTGGCTTCAAACTCAACACCCAATGAATGGGCATCTGGGACGTTAAATGAAATCCGCGAAGAACAGGAACCTGCATCCAAGGTTACCTGTAGATTTGACATGTCAGTATAAAATGCAGCGGCACTAAACCGAACGCCACCATCAGGTGTTTTGCCCTTCATACCAACTTCATAATTCCACAATGTCTCGTCGTCATAGTCCTGAAATCCACCAAAGATCGCCAAATCGCCAGCAGTACAAAGCGTCGCGTTCAATGGGTCATTGACCCCCCCCAAACGAAAGCCTTTAGAGGCTTGTGCATTTAAGGTCAGGTCATCGCTTACGTCAAAGCTAAGCAAGGCACGCGGGCTAAACCCGTCTGATGATGTTGAATCAACCACACCTGAATCGCCATTGGCAAACAAGCCACCGGTGGTGATTGTGCGGGTTTCATCATAATCATAATACCGACCGCCCAATGTTAATTGCAGACGATCAGTAACGTCATAGGAAGCCTCACCAAAAATGGCGATTTGCTCAAGGCTATACGGAAGGTCCGAGTTAAACGGGCTATCCAGATTGGCAAATCCATTGGCCACAGCTGCTGAAGTACCTGCACCCAGTGTTGCGTCTGTTACAGCCGCATATCCAGGTGTTGGAAGCCGTTGGGCATAAACACGATCCGTATCAGAATAAAACCCGCCAACGATCCATTGCAAAGGACCATCGCCATTTGAGGCCAGACGAATTTCCTGTGTGAATTGCTCGACTTTTGTCGTATCCAAAAGATTGGAAGGCAAAAGAACGCCGGCATCTGGATAGCCAAGATCAACAGATACGCTACCCGTTAGTGCGCTGGCATCACGGCTAACCAAAATATCGCGATCCGTGTAACTTGTTACCGAAGTAAGTTCGACAGCACCAAAGTCATACGTCAGTACATTGTCCAGAATGAGCAATTCATCGCTGAACCCTTCATCCCGCAACAAGAATTGTTGGCGATCTGCAAAAGTTACTGCAGGTCGGGTCGTGGTAAATGGGTTTGCATAAAGATTGAACACTTCCTGGCGGTTATACCCGTCAGCATCAATTTCCTGATAAATGACCCGAGGCGTCATTGAAAATGCTTCATTTGGCTGAAATGCAATCGAGGCCCGGGCGCCAACGCGGCTACCGCTATTTACGTTTTCATCAATGGTACCGCCTTCACGAAGCGCATCAATAAATCCACCATATTCCGTGCCATACCCTACAATTCGCAAAGCGGCCTTGTCGCCCATCGGGATATTTACAGCGCCTTTGAGGTGACCACCGGTGCCGCCGCCATCAATGACATTGACATTGCCTTCAAGGGAGCCAGAAAACTCACCGATTGTTGGCTGATTGGTAATATAACGGATTGTACCGCCTACTGAGCCAGAACCAAACAATGTACCCTGCGGTCCACGCAGGGTTTCTACGCGATCCAAATCAAACAGATCCAGATCAGGGGTGAATAGAGACAATGAGATGACCGATTCATCCAAATACACGCCCACTTGCTCTTTAACACCCGGTTGATCTCGAACAATCTGACCAGCTGAAACACCGCGAATGGCGACTTGGCTTTGTCCAGGTCCAAGGTTTTGGATAATCAGACCAGCAACATTTCTGGATAGCTCTTCCAAATTGGTCGCGCCTGAACGTTGAATATCCGCTTGAGTTTGTGCGTTAATGGAAAACGGCACGTCCTGAATGGTTGACTCGCGCTTGGTCCCGGTAACGATGATCTCATCATTATTGACAGTTTGGGCCATTGCTGGCGAACTCAACATCAGAGCAGATACGCCCATCATTAAATATTTTTTGGTCATCAGAATTCCCTCGAATTGATTTATTCAATCTATTTGCCGCTTAAAAATAGCGATTCCTTCAAAATTCTACAAAATGCGGGGTTTTGGCAAGTTCTCACATCATGAGAACGCACCAATTTGGATGAAATTTCCCAAAATACCGTGGGATAAGAAATAAACGTATCATTAAAGTCACAAAACACCGCCTTTTCAGGCATGGTCTTGCGCGATTGTAACAATTGTTACTTTGATACTGAGAGGCGCAAGCTCAACAACCCAGTTCAGGGCCACAATTATTTTCAAACTGCATCTGCCCACATAGATTGAAAAGCGGCGGCAATGGGGTGCTGCACAGATGTTTTCAAACCTCGCACTAGACAATCTGTTTTTTTTCGCAGCATCTTACTCGCAATGGTGAACCAACAATCTGGCGCCAGTTGATCAAACTGGCTGGGAGGTTGCCATATGAGTGCTCGAATTACCGGAAGGCTGCTTACCCAACGCAAATTCGCTCCGATGTTGGTGGCTCAGGCCTTGGGTGCGTTTAACGATAATATCATCAAATTTTCGCTGATGATCTTGACCGGATATGGCTTGTTGAAATTTGGCACGATACCGGATCGTTATATGGTACCTTTGGCGGCCAATACGTTTGTCATTCCCATCTTTTTGTTCTCGGCTATTTCCGGACACCTAGCAGACAAATTTGATCGGGCGCGGATCATGAAAATCGCCAAATTTGGCGAAATCTTCTTGATGTTGATCACAGCAACCGGCTTTTTGTTACACAGCGCCCCGATCTTGTTTCTTAGCCTGTTTTTAATGGGCACCCAAT
>JAJFFR010000191.1 GCA_021776555.1 Robiginitomaculum sp. | reverse complement strand
GCTTGACGGATCACGTCTCGAATATGGCGCACCAAAACCTCAACCTGTAATTCCGAAAGATCGCAACATCGAGTTTGCGGATGTATTTTGGCTCGAAACAATGCCTCGCACACATAGATATTGCCTAATCCAGCAATCAGTTTTTGATCCAGAAGTGCTGTTTTCACCGGGCCAGTGCGGCGTTGCATTTTTTGATACAAACCTGCCGCAGACAATTTATTACCTACCGGTTCCGGGCCGAGGTCTTTTAGAAACTTCGAGTTTTCCAAGCCCTCCGTGGCAAACAGCAACATAAACCCAAAGCGGCGCGGGTCATTATAGAGCACACGCGATCCGTCTTGCAGCTCAAATACCACATGGTCATGTTTTGATTTGCGGCCCTCTGGCTCCAATTCACCAGGTGCCAAAGCCAAAAAGGAACCACTCATACCCAGATGGCTAAGCAAGGTCTGGCCGTTATCCAATTCGAACAGCAAGTATTTTGCGCGCCGTCCCAGCCGCACGACCAGCGAGCCGTTTAGCATTTCAACAAACCCATCTGGAAACTCAAAGCGTAAATTGGGCCGGGCCAGATGCACATGAGTGATCCGGTTGTCGGCAAACACTGGAGCCAGCCCTTTTCGTACGGTTTCAACTTCAGGAAGTTCAGGCATGTCAAAAAGTCCTATAGCGCGGCGCTTCACTTATCGCTATGTTCCGCCGCCATGACCGTTAAGTCCACAAAAACCAGCGAAGAATCATTCGGATATCGCAACGTACCCACAGCCGAAAAGGCTGGGTTGGTGCGCGAAGTGTTCGATCGGGTCGCAGATCGCTATGATCTGATGAATGATTTCATGTCGATGGGCGTGCATCGCCTGTGGAAAGACATGGTTATTGCCAGAGCCAACCCACAACCCGGCGAACTGCTGATTGATGTGGCTGGCGGCACCGGTGATCTTTCGCGCCGGTTTCTAGCGGCGGCAAACAAGGTCAGAACCCGGCGCGGCGGAACATCGGCCAAGGCCATTGTTAGCGATATCAATGCCGAAATGTTGCTGGCCGGGCGTAAAGAGACTGATCCGAAAACCATTTCGTGGGTATGCGGCAATGGGGAACAATTGCCGTTTGCAGATAACACGGCCGATGTGGTGACCATCAGCTTTGGCATTCGCAATGTGACCGATAAACCGCGCGCTTTACGTGATATGCGCCGGGTGTTGAAACCGGGTGGCAGGTTTTTGTGTCTGGAGTTTTCCAAACCAACCTCCAGAGTCTTGGAAATTCCTTATGATTTTTGGTCGTTCAATGCCATTCCGACTATTGGCGGCATGGTCTCAAATGACCGCGATAGTTATCAATACCTTGTTGAAAGTATTCGCAAATTTCCGGATCAAAAAACTTTTGCTCAGATGATGGAAACCGCAGGCTTTGCCAAAGTTTCTTTTTCCAATTTTACTGGCGGTGTGGCCGCTCTGCATACTGGCTGGAAAATTTGAAGCATGAATAAACTGCTGACGTTCTTCCGGCTGATCGGGTCGGCTCTGGTATTGGCGCGCCATGATGCTTTGGTTCCGCCAGAGTTTCGAGGTTTGTTGCCCTTCGGCACGCGGCTAGTCGGTTGGTTAGCCCGGTTTGGGTTGCCAGCGCCCAAAGGCAATCGCGGCGAGCGGCTGGCCCGTGCGCTGGAAAGACTGGGACCATCATATGTAAAGCTTGGGCAATTTCTGGCTACACGCGGCGATATTCTTTCGCCAGAAGTGGTGGCGGGATTAGCTGGACTCAAAGACCAGATGCAACCCTTTTCGCAGGAAAAGGCCAAGGATATCCTGTCTCAAGAACTTGGCGACAACTGGCCGAAGCTGATCCACGGGTTTACCGAGCCATTGGCAGCCGCGTCAGTAGCCCAGGTCCACAAAGCCAAAGATGCGGGCGGACAGGACATTGCCGTAAAATTATTGCGACCCGATGTGGGTGCGCGGATCAAAAGGGATGTGCAAGCCTTGCAAATGGGCGCGCGCTTGGCGCAAAAATGGTTTCCGGCCTCCAGAAGGTTGGAGCCGGTGCGCTTTGTTGAAACGGTATCCAAGTCCCTGTTGTTGGAATTGGACCTGCGGATGGAAGCCGCCGCAGCCTCTGAACTGGGTGAGATCGCCAGCCAGTTTGAACACATCACCATTCCGCAAATTCATTGGGAACAAACCCGCGAGCGGGTTCTGGTCATGGATTGGTTGGACGGAATTGCCCTGACCGATATTCCAGCTTTGAAGAAATCTGGGATTGATCTGACTAAACTGGCCGAAATTATCCCGACCAGCTTTTTATCCTTTGCGCTAGACCACGGTGTATTTCATGCCGATCTGCATGAAGGCAATATGTTTGCCTTGCCTGATGGCGGTTTGGGGCTGGTTGATTTTGGGATTATTGGCCGAATTGGCCCGGCCCAACGTCGGTATCTGGCTGAAATTCTCTACGGGTTTTTGCGGCGTGATTATCGGCGGGTGGCCGAAGTACATTTTGAAGCAGGTTACGTACCCGACACCCATATGGTCGATGAATTCGCGCAAGCCTTGCGCTCGGTTGGCGAGCCGGTGTTTGGCAAAACGGCCAAAGATGTCTCGATGGGACAGCTTTTGTTGCACCTGTTTGCGGTAACCGCGCGCTTTGACATGCATTTGCGGCCCGAACTAGTTCTGTTGCAAAAAACCATGGTGCAGGTCGAAGGCGTTGCGCGCACCTTGGACCCGAACCACGACCTGTGGGGTTCGTCGGAGCCGATCATTGAACGCTGGATCAAACGCGAGCTTGGCCCGGAAGGGCAATTAGATGAATTGGCCGATGATCTGCTCGACATGCGCGATGCCTTACGCGCCTTGCCTGCGGCCATTACCGATTTGACTGAAATCGCCAAAGCCACCCGCGAACAAGGGTTCTCGGTGGATGACGATAGTTTACGTCACCTCAGCCATTGGCAGGCGCGCTCACATCGCCTTCGAGATATTGGCTTGTTGGCTGGCGGCGTTGCCCTCTTGCTGATTGCCGTAAAATTTGTATTTTTGGGCGGATGACAAACCCA
>JAJFFR010000020.1 GCA_021776555.1 Robiginitomaculum sp. | reverse complement strand
CATACGAGCCATCCAATAATCCTCTGAAACCATGACTATAGTTTGGTTTTTACGGACTTGCTAGCAATCCGTCTGGATTTTGTAACCATGACAGACTTGTGGTTTTACCTGATCTGTAATGGAGCATTAAAGTGCCGCGATTAAGAAGGCAGTTCAAAACTGTGATGAAAGATGATCTGGTGCATAAGCATCTTGCATATTCGAATGTCATATTGATAGAGATACGATGTATCATAGATTAAAACACTGGTTGTTCTTGCTTCGTTTCAGTTTTTGCGAGACAAAGCCATATGACGAATCTTTCCCCGAAAATATCTGAGCTAGCCCGACCCCGGCCGCCTATGGGGGACACCAACTATCTGGACGCGCTGAACGCGCCGCAACGCGAAGCGGTCGAGGCATTGGACGGACCGGTTTTGGTATTGGCGGGGGCTGGTACGGGCAAGACTCGGGTATTGACCACGCGCTTCGCACATTTGCTGGCCATGAGCAAAGCAAGGCCGTGGGAAATCCTGTCGGTAACCTTTACCAATAAAGCCGCGCGCGAAATGCGCAATCGGGTGGCCGCATTGGTTGGCGAAAGTGCCGAGGGCATTCCATGGCTCGGGACGTTTCACTCCATATCGGCTAAGGTTTTACGCAAACATGCGGAGCTGGTTGGATTGAAATCCAATTTTACCATCCTCGATACCGATGATCAGATCCGCTTGTTGAAGCAGGTCATTCTGGCCGAGAACATAGATGTAAAGCGTTGGACGCCGCGCCATATGGCCGGATTGATTGATAATTGGAAAAACCGAGGTCTTGGCCCCGATAAAATCAGCCAAAGTGATGGTTGGAGTTTTGCCAATGGTAAGGGCGCCAAGGTCTACGAGATTTATCAACAGCGGTTGAAAACCCTGAATGCAGTCGACTTTGGCGATTTGCTGCTGCACACCTTGGGCATTTTCCTAAAACATGAAGATGTGCTGGCCGAATATACTCGTAAATTCAAGTACATGCTGGTCGACGAGTATCAAGATACTAATGTTTGCCAATATCTATGGCTCCGTCTATTGGCACGGGGATCAAACAATTTGTGCGTGGTGGGTGACGACGACCAATCCATTTATGGCTGGCGCGGTGCGGAGGTCGACAATATCTTGCGCTTCGAGAAGGACTTTCCGGGTGCAAAAGTGGTTCGGCTCGAACAAAACTATCGCTCCACCGGGCATATACTGGCCGCAGCGTCCAAACTAATCACTGCCAATGAGGATCGCTTGGGCAAAACCTTGTGGACCGATGAAGACGGCGGTGAAAAGGTTAAAGTGTTCGGGGTTTGGGATGGTGAAGCGGAAGCCATTGCAGCGGTTGAGGAAATCGAAAACTGGTATTCCAAGCATAATGCCTATGCGGACTGTGCGGTCTTGGTTCGCGCATCGCGGCAGATGCGGGCCTTTGAAGAACGCTTTATCCAACTGGGCTTGCCCTATCGTGTGGTCGGTGGTCCAAGGTTTTTTGAACGGCTCGAGGTGCGCGATGCCCATGCGTATATGCGGGTGATTGCGTCAGATGCAGATGATTTGGCGTTTGAACGCATCGTTAATACGCCGAAACGGGGCATTGGGGCTACGTCGGTGCAAAAACTGCAACAGGCAGCGCGCCAACTTGATTTACCCTTGTTATCTACGGCTCGGCAATTGATCCAAACCGATGAAATTACCGGCAAAGCACGAACTGGCTTACGGGCTTTGTTGACCGATATTGATCACTGGCGGCAAATGGCTGAAACCACCAAACACGCCGAGCTGGCGGAGTTGGTGCTCGATGAAAGCGGCTACACTGCCATGTGGCAGGCGGATAAAAGCCCACAAGCTGAGGGACGGTTGGAAAATCTGAAAGAGCTGGTCCAAGCCATGGCCGAGTTCGATGATCTGGAGAGTTATCTGGAGCATGTAGCCTTGGTTTCTGAGCGTGAAACTGGACCTTCTGATGATCAGATCAGTCTGATGACCTTACACGCCGCCAAGGGGCTGGAATTCCCATTGGTGATCTTGCCCGGTTGGGAAGAAAGCGTATTTCCCTCGCAAATGGCTTTGGATGAGAACGGCAATCGAGCCTTGGAAGAGGAGCGCCGTTTGGCCTATGTTGGCCTGACCCGCGCTCGGCAACAGGCCATCATATATTTTGCCGCTAATCGTCAGATTTACGGAAGATGGCAAGCGGTGTTGCCTTCGCGGTTTGTAGATGAATTGCCGCCTGAACACGTCGAGGCCAAAGCCGAAACCGGATATTATGGTCAGCAAGGCAATGCTGGCGGCGGTATGGCCGATATTGTCAGTGGCTCGTCGTATGACAGTCCGGGGTGGCGGCGGTTCCAAGCCTCCAAAACCCGCAACAAAACGATTGAGGGAAGCGCCAAAGCGGTTGCAAAACCGGGGGCCGGCGGTTTTTGTATCGGGGAGCGTATTTTTCATCAAAAATTTGGCTATGGTCGGATCAAAGCTATGGACGGCGACAAGGTTGAAGTTACTTTTGAAAAAGCCGGAATCAAGAAATTGATGGTTGGGTTTTTGGAAAAACCAGAAAATCTATAGTGTATCTGAAACAGGAGAAATAAGATGATTGTAATTAGTGGGTATGTTGATCTGCAAAGCGCAGAAGAACTGACACGGTTGAGCGAAGTCGGCAAAACCATGGTTGAAGCAACTCGGCTAGAAGAGGGTTGCATCGAATATGGGTTTGCCATCGATATGGTCAATCCATCTCGGATGCGGATTTATGAAACCTGGGCTGATCAAGGCGCATTGGATGCCCATATGGCCAGTCCACATATGGCAGAGTTTAACAAAGCTATTGCCGGGGCCAAACTGGCCGGAGCCAGTGTATTGGCTTACCCTGCGAGTGAACCCAAAAAACTGATTTAGGCTCCGGCGCGCCGCCATTCACCACTGGCTTGTCGCAATATCTGCCACGCGGATGACAGGAATAATCCGCTCATCATCAGAGCAACGATCAGGTCTGGGTAAGGGCTGCGGGTGATAGCTACGGCGCCAGCCGCTATGATCACCGCGACATTGCCAATGGCATCATTGCGTGAGCACAGCCAGACCGAGCGCACATTGGCATCGCCATCGCGAAATTTCAGTAAAATCAACACGCTGGCGACATTTGCGGCCAAAGCCAGAAGGCCAATTCCGCCCATGGTTGGCGCGTCGGGTATGGTGGTCGTAAAGAAGTGCCAGACGGAGAAGCCGAATACGCCAAGCCCCATTAGCGCCAAGGACAATCCTTTGATCAAGGCTACACTGGCCCGGACCCGCAGGGACATTCCAATGGCCGCCAAGCTGATGCCATAAGTCAGGCTGTCACCCAGAAAATCCAACGCATCAGCCCGCAATGCCATTGAATGAGCCATCGCGCCGCCGACCATTTCGACCACAAACATGCTGGCATTGATCAGGATCACCGCCCAAAGCGCCCGCCGGTATTGTTGGCTGGCTCCGTCAAAATTGCTGTCATGTCCACAACTCGCACCCATTGCTTCTGCTCCTTGATTCTGCAATTTTGCCAGTCTGCGGGCTATAGCCGCTATAGGAGCAAGCAAAATCTGATGGAATTTTCAATCGGTGAAATTGCCAGAGCAACCGGAACCAGTGTGCAGACCATTCGCTATTACGAAAAGCGCGGTTTGCTACGGGAACCCATGCGAAACGAAGGGGGACAGCGGCGGTATGCGAGCGCTGATTTACAACGTCTTGCCTTTGTTCGTCATGCTCGCTCATTGGGTTTTTCACTACCACAAATCACTGATTTACTTGAACTGGCCGATCACCCGCAATTGCCGTGCGCCAATGCGGACCAGATTGCCAAGGCCAATTTGAAGCGGGTCCGTGAACGTATCGCCGCCTTGCGGGACTTGGAACAAGAACTAGTCAAGATGTTAGATGGTCCACACGGAAAATCCGGGGGAAGTTGCGGGGTGATCGAAACGCTGGCCGATCATCAATTGTGTTTGCATGAGAAGCACAAGGACTTGGCGACATCCCATGTCGAATGAGGTTTGGCAAACTACGCTTCATGGTTCTCAAGCCACGTTGGAGCAGCTTGAAGATTGGGTTGAGCAGGACGATTTTGAAGTGGTTTCGACGAGTCTGTTTGTCGAAAATAAGCAGTGGAAACTGGAAATTGCTAGCCAGTCAGAGCCAAGCAAAACTTGGCTGACAGAGCTGCGTGATGCGTGCGGCGGCGAGGTGAAATGTACCCAACTACCGGATAAAAATTGGGTATTGGAATCCCAACGTTTTTTAGCACCGGTAGAAGCCGGACGGTTTGTAATTTATGCGAGCGAAGCCCCACCGGCGCTGCCTGAACATTCAATTGCTATAGGTATTCCAGCCGGGATGGCGTTTGGCACCGGACACCATGGAACGACTAGTGGTTGCTTGAGGCTTTTCGATCAATTGCTGAATGAAAGTGTCCAACCAGACCCCATTCTGGATTTGGGCACCGGCGCTGGAATTTTGGCAATTGCAGCGGCCAAGACCTGCCTTGGGTCTGTTGTCGCTACCGATATTGATGCGGTCGCTATCGAAGTGGCCAACCAGAATGCAGCCGCCAATTTAGTGGCGGACCGCATTCGGTTTTGGGTGGCCGATGGTGTTAATCATCAGCTGCAAGCAAGTAGCCTGTTTGGATTGATCTTTGCCAACATTCTGGCCGCACCCTTGATCGAAATGTCCAAGGATATTTCCAGCTTATTGGCCCCGAAGGGACAGTTGATCCTAGCCGGCTTGCTACATGAGCAGACCGACGAGGTATGCGCGGCCTTTCAGACCCAAGGTTTGAAAATGGTCAGCTCCCTTGAGGTGGGAGACTGGACCATTTTGCGAATGCAGCCTTACGCAGCGCGTTGATCGCGGCGCATACGGCGGGCCATACGGCGACCGGCCAAATGTGGGCGTTGCAGATCACCATCTACGGTTATTGGTGCATTTGTATTGGCAGCCAAAGGTTTGACGATTTTTTTGTTATTGGTCATGGGGGAGTTCCTTTTTTAAGGTTTTTGTTTCTGACAACGGTCATATGGTACATCCAGCCCAAAAGGATAAGGGCCAAAACTGGTACCGTGCCATGCAAAAATGCATAAGTAGCTAAGCCTTTGAAAACCAGTTGCACTTTTAAGCTGCGAGGCTTAGGTTTTGCGGATGACACAGGACTTTAATGTGAAGGGTGGTCCACAAATTGGCCGCCAGAATTTGCCCAAATTACGCAGCCAATTGGCTGAGTTGGATTTGGCTGGCATGATCATCCCCCACGAGGACGAGTACCAGAACGAGTATTTACCCGCTTCGACCGACCGTTTGGGTTGGATCAGTGGCTTTACTGGTTCTGCCGGTGCGGCCATCGTAATGGATGATCGGGCGGTGGTGTTTGTTGATGGTCGTTATACCTTGCAGGTGCGCGATCAGGTCGATGGCGACTTGTACCAGTTTGCCGATCTGATGGACCCGGGAGTGGCCGGTTGGTTGCAAACTGAAACGACCAAAGACCAGCGTATTGGATACGATCCGCGACTGGTCAGCCCGGACCAATTGGCGAGTTGGCAACAGGCGGCAGATCATTCCGGCGCGCAATTAGTTGCGCTGGACACCAATCCGATTGATCAGGCATGGGCGGATCGTCCGGCCACGCCCAAAGCGATGATCCACCCGCATCCGGTTCAGTTTGCCGGACAGGCCCATGGCGATAAGTTAAGTCAGGTTGCAGATCAACTGCGAACTGAGGGTTCTGATGCGACCATTATCACCGCACCGGCCAGCATTGCTTGGTTGCTCAATATCCGGGGTGGAGACGTGATGTGTACGCCTTTGCCTCTGTCGACCGTGATGGCTCGCGCCGATGGAACCTCCAGCCTCTATGTTGATCTGGATAAGATCAGCGACGACACCCGACGCCATTTGGGTAATTCGGTGACCATCGAACCAGAAACCGCCTTGCAGCCAGCCATTGTTGCGCTGTCCAAGCAAACGGTCTCGTTGGACCCGGGACAAGCCTCCGCTTGGTATTTTGATCAAGCCAAGCAGGCCGGAGCCAATATCGTCCGCGCCACTGACCCTTGTGCATTGCCACGGGCTTGCAAGAACGCGGTCGAGGTCGAAGGCTCGCGCATTGCCCATCGCCGTGATGGCGTGGCGTTGACCAAATTCCTGCATTGGTTGGACAGCAAGGAAGTCCAATCCGGCCAAGTGGACGAGATCGGCGCAGCGCAAAAGCTGGAGCAGTTTCGCGTGGCGACCGGGGTGTTGAAAGATCTGTCTTTCGAGACCATTTCCGGGGCGCTCTCCAACGGAGCGATTTGCCATTATCGGGTCAACACCGATACGGTCATGAAGCTGGAACCGGGTTCGCTTTATCTGGTCGATTCCGGCGGCCAATATGTTGAGGGTACCACCGATGTCACCCGCACCGTGGCTATCGGACAACCCACCGACGAAATGCGCGACCGGTTCACACGAGTGCTAAAGGGTCATATCGCTTTGGCTCGGGTGCGCTTTCCAAGCGGCACCACCGGTACCCATTTGGACACATTGGCCCGGATGTATCTTTGGGAAGCCGGGCTGGACTATGACCATGGCACCGGCCACGGCGTTGGTTCTTTCTTAGGTGTTCACGAAGGGCCGCATCGCATTGCCAAAGGCTGGAATGCCACAGCCTTGCAAGCTGGCATGATCCTTTCCAATGAGCCGGGTTTTTACAAAAGTGGCGAATTTGGAATTCGGATTGAAAACCTGCAAGTGGTCACCGCTGCCACCGATATTGCTGGCGGCGAGCGCCCAATGCTGGGTTTTGAAAGCCTGACCTTGGCCCCGATTGATCAACGATTGATCAAGGTGCAAATGCTCACGGATGACGAGCTTAATTGGATGAATGTCTATCACGCAGACGTACTGGCCAATCATTTGCCACATCTGGATGCAGATACTGCCGAATGGTTGACGCAAGGGTGTGCAAAACTGACCAGAAGTTGATTTTCGCCAAATAAAAGAAAAACAAACGGCCGTATGGTTACTTTATTCGGTGATACATTCACCGGATGGCACGGCCATGTTCCATTTGATCAAGGTTGATTGATTACTTGGATGGTGCGCAAAATCCCTATTCTACAAGGGGTTATGCCATATTCACGATATCAAAGAGCTGGGCAATGTAAGTTGCCAGTCTTGAGTATATCGGTTGATGATCGGCTGGGAACGGTTTGGAGTTTTGCGCAAGCCGCAAGCGTTAAAGAGTGTCAATAAGGGTAGATTATTTGTGATTTATTTGTGCGGCTAGTGCTCTGGTAGCGCGTGGGAATTGTGATTGTATTGTGTGGCGAGTGCTGGTCGTGACAATACGAAATGACAATTAGCATTGGACCCTCCGGGGACTGACTTGCCGTTTACCGACCAAGTACCCCTCACCCCCGCCCTCTCCCATAAGGAGAGGGAGTTCAATTCGTGGTTTAGCAAAATATGGTCAAACCGGTGCGCTCGCCCCGGTTGCCGATCCTTCGAGGCTGCTTTGCAGCACCTCAGGATTGTCTCTTGAAAACATGTATGGTGGTGGAGCCGGTCTGCTCTGGCCAGAGCAGACCGGTTGGTCAGCGCTACCGTCTCAGGGTTGGGATTTTACGCCCGTCCTCATCAAGGTTACGTTGGCCTTTTTTCCAATCGCCTGATGAGTTGACTGGGCCGCTGTAAACACGCCCGCAGACAATCAGAGGCTTAAGAGGATAGCAGATCATGACCAAAGTCAAAGAGACCTTTACCCGTTTTGTCGGCCTAGATGTGGGCAAGAAAACCATATTGGTTCACGATAGTTATGGTCAACACAGTGGATCGGTCGATAATACCAAAGTAACGCTGGCAGCACTTTGCAAGTTGTTTGGCGCCGATACCCTAGCCGTGTGTGAAGCAACCGGCGGATATGAAGCATTGCTCTTGCAAGCCTTTACCCGGGCCGGGCTTGCCATCCATCGCGCAGATGCCTGCAAGATAAAAGCCTTCATTCGCTCGTTTGGCACTTTGGGTAAAACCGACGAACTTGATGCGCTGGCTTTGGCCCGATACGCCGAGGAAAGGCAGGCAAAGCTCCCCCTGTGGGTGCCGCCATCCAACAGTCGCAAAACCTTGCAGGCATTGGTGTTACGCCGCGATGAACTGGTCGCCATACGCACGGCAGAGCGCAACAGGCTACAAGCTCCCGATAATCAGCCGGTTCGAGCTTCGGTACGTGCTTTGATCCACTACCTGCAAAGACAAATCAGCGCTCTTGAGAAAAAAATCAACAGCTTGATTGAAACATCAACCAGCTTGCGTCAAAACCGAGAAACCATGATGAGCGTCCCCGGCATTGGACCGGTAACGGCAGCCCATTTGCTGGCCTTGATGCCTGAGCTGGGATCCCTGACCCGTAGGCAAGTCGCCTCTCTGGCCGGGCTGGCTCCACACCCTAAAGACAGTGGTTCCAAAAACGGATACCGCAATGTTCGCGGAGGTAGGACCCAGGTTAAACGAGCTCTGTTTATGGCAGCGCTTAGTGCCAGCAAGGCTCATCCAATCTTGAAAACCAGCTATCGAACCCTGATCCAAAGAGGCAAAAAACCAATCGTTGCAATAACCGTAATCATGCGACGGCTCATCGTTATCCTCAACGCAAAAATAAGAGACCAAAACAAACTCAATTCACTGAGTTGATGAGG
>JAJFFR010000190.1 GCA_021776555.1 Robiginitomaculum sp. | reverse complement strand
CGTCTGACATGCATCCGTTCATTCACCCGCTAAGCCGGGCCGTGGACCCAGCATGGGAAAGTCGTTCTGATTGGGATATCTTCAAAGGCTTGGCTAAAACTTTCTCCGAGTTATGTGTCGGGCATTTGGGTGTGGAGACCGATCTGGTTACCGTGCCGATCTTGCACGATACCCCAGGGGAATTGGGTCAGGCGCTGGGCGTAAGCGACTGGGGCAAAGGGGATTGCGAACCCGTGCCGGGCAAATCAATGCCCAATTTGGTCGAAGTGGAGCGCGACTATCCCAACCTCTACAAGAAGTTCACCTCGCTTGGACCTCTGTTGTCCAAATTGGGCAATGGCGGCAAAGGCGTCGCTTGGAACACCGAGGACGAAGTGGATTTGTTAGGTAAGCTCAATAAAATTGTGCGCGAACCGGGCGTTTCTTTCGGACAACCCAAAATCGAAACAGATATTGATGCGTGTGAAACCGTTTTGTCACTGGCTCCAGAAACCAATGGGCAAGTGGCGGTCAAAGCTTGGGCGGCACTGTCCAAAATAACCGGGCGCGAGCACACCCATCTGGCCCGCCCCAAAGAAGACGAGAAAATCCGCTATCGGGACATTCAGGCCCAACCGCGTAAAATTATTTCGTCCCCAACTTGGTCAGGCCTAGAAGACGAGCACGTCAGTTATAATGCCTGTTACACCAACGTGCATGAGCTGATCCCGTGGCGCACCCTAACTGGTCGCCAGCAGTTTTATCAGGATCATGAATGGATGCGAGATTTTGGCGAAGGATTGTGCGTGTACAAACCACCAATTTCGACCCGGACCATCACCAATTCGGTCAAATCTCGTGGTGGCGACAGCAAACAAATCGCCTTGAACTGGATCACCCCGCACCAGAAATGGGGCATCCACTCGACCTATTCTGATAATTTGTTGTTGCTGACCATGAACCGTGGCGGACCGGTGGTCTGGTTGTCGGAAATTGATGCACGTAAATGCGATGTTGAGGATAATGATTGGATTGAGCTGTACAACGTCAATGGTGCGATCACTGCGCGGGCTGTGGTCTCTCAGCGTGTGCCAGAAGGCATGTGCATGATGTACCACGCGCAGGAAAAAACCATGAATACTCCGGGTAGCCGTATTACTGGCAAACGCGGCGGCATTCATAACTCGGTGACCAAAGCTGTGGTCAAGCCGACCCATATGATCGGCGGGTATGCCCAGCTTTCTTGGGGTTTCAACTATTACGGCACGGTGGGTTCCAACCGCGATGAGTTCGTGATTTTGAGAAAAACCAAAACCGTCGACTGGATGGAAGAAGAATACACCGAAGGCCAACCTATCAATACGGAGGCAGCCCAATGACTATTCGCGCACAAATCGGCATGGTC
The DNA here is from genome assembly GCA_021776555.1 of Robiginitomaculum sp. Classification (GTDB taxonomy): domain Bacteria; phylum Pseudomonadota; class Alphaproteobacteria; order Caulobacterales; family Maricaulaceae; genus Robiginitomaculum_B. Next base: position 7,043 of record JAJFFR010000190.1, on the reverse strand, counting down.
CTAAACTTGGACAAATGCATTGGCTGCCACACCTGTTCCATTACCTGCAAGAATGTATGGACCAGTCGGGGTGGCGTTGAATACGCTTGGTTCAATAATGTAGAAAGCAAGCCCGGTGTTGGCTATCCCCGTAACTGGGAAGATCAATCCGAGTGGAAAGGCGGCTGGGAACTCACCAAGGCCGGTAAGCTCAAGCCCAAGATCGGTGGAAAAATGGGCGTGTTGTCCAACATTTTTGCCAATCCGGACCTGCCTCTGATTGACGATTATTATGAGCCGTTCACTTATGAATACGATCATCTTAAGACCGCCAAGGAGAGCAAAACGGTCCCCACGGCGCGGATGAAATCGGCCATTACCGGCAAGTTCAAGGAAAAGCCAGATTGGGGTGTAAACTGGGAAGAAATCCTCGGCGGTGAGTTTGAAAAACGTTCCAAAGATTACAATTTCGCTGATATTGAAAAAGAAATTTACGGCGAGTTTGAAAACACTTTCATGATGTATTTGCCGCGTTTGTGCGAGCATTGCTTGAACCCGTCTTGCGTGGCGTCGTGCCCATCTGGCGCGATCTATAAACGCGAGGAAGACGGCATTGTGCTGATCGATCAGGACAAATGCCGGGGCTGGCGCATGTGCGTATCGGGTTGTCCCTACAAGAAAATTTATTTCAACTGGCAATCCGGTAAATCGGAGAAATGTACATTCTGCTATCCGCGTATCGAAGCAGGTGAACCAACTGTTTGTTCCGAAACTTGCGTTGGGCGTATCCGCTACTTAGGTGTGCTTTTATACGATTCAGATCAGATCGAGGCCGCAGCATCGGCCAAGGACGAGAAAGACCTGTACCAAAGCCAGTGTGATTTGTTCTTGGACCCGAATGATCCAGAGGTCATTGAGCGGGCGTTGGCCGATGGTGTTCCGCAAAGCTGGATTGAAGGCGCGCAAAACTCGCCGGTTTACAAGATGGCTATTGATTGGAAAATCGCCTTCCCACTGCATCCGGAATACCGGACGCTGCCTATGGTTTGGTATGTGCCGCCACTCTCGCCGATCCAATCGGCGGCTGAAGCTGGCAAATTGGAACAAGATGGCATGTTGCCGGACGTGCGTTCCTTACGTATTCCCAACAAATATCTAGCCAATTTGCTGACTGCGGGCGATGAAGAGCCGGTGATTAGTGCGCTGGAACGGATGATGGCCATGCGGGTCTACATGCGCGGTAAAACCGTAAATGGAGTCGAAGACCCAGCTGTGCTCGAGCAAGTCGGCATGACCAAAGATCAAATGGACGACATGTACCAATTGATGGCGATCGCCAATTACGAAGACCGGTTTGTCATTCCAACCAATCACCGCGAATATGCTGGCGATGGACCATTTGATCAGGAAATTGCCTTTTCAGCCCGCGCTGAATGTGGCTTCTCATTTGGCAATGATACCAATACCGGCTCCGGCAAAAAAGCCAATTTGTTTGGTACGCAAACCCATGCCAACACGTTGAGCGGCACACCCAGAAAACCCGGAGGTTCATCATGAGAAGTTTCCGTGTATTGGCCCACCTTCTGGCTTATCCAGAGGCCGAGTTGCAGACCCATATGGGCGAGTTGAAAACGGCTCTTACTGATGAGGCGTTACTCAAAGGCAAGCCGTTGAAAAACCTGCTTGGCTTTATGGATGAATTTGCCGCGATGGATTTATGGGTGGCGCAGGAAGAATATGTAGAGCTGTTCGATCGGGGGCGGGCGCACTGCCTGCATCTGTTTGAGCACGTGCATGGCGAAAGCCGGTTTCGGGGGCAAGCCATGATCGAACTGGCTGAACGTTATAAAACCAAGGGTATTGAAATTGGCACCGGCGAACTACCGGATTATCTGCCACTCATGCTCGAATTTATCTCGATCAGTGGTGCGGATGAAGGTCTCGACCTGCTGGAACAGGCTGCACCAGTGATTGCGACCATCGGTGAAAAACTAAAACGTCAAAAATCCGGCTACTCCACCGTCATGGCGGCAATTGTAGCGCTTTCCGGTGCAAAAATAAGCCAAACAGATATCCAAAAAGCTGCTGATGCGGCGCTGCCGGATATCAAGACTTTGGATGAACTGGACGAGCAGTGGAAAGAACCGGAGGCGTTTACCGGCGCCCCTGATTGCGGCACCTGCGAACCAAATGAAACCCCAATTGCGCAACCTAATGGAGGCATGTAATGGCTGAACATCTCAACGGATTTTTGTTTGGTATTTATCCCTATATTGCTATTTTGGTGATGATTGTGGGTTCCATCTTGCGCTATGATCAAGACCCGTATTCATGGAAAGCCGACAGTTCGCAATTACTGCATTCCAAGGGCTTACGTTTGGGCAGTAATTTGTTCCATGTGGGGATATTATTATTATTTTTCGGCCACTTAGTCGGACTATTGACCCCGCATTGGCTCTATGAACCATTTATCACCTCCGGCCAAAAACAAATTCTGGCTATGACGGCTGGTGGTATTTTTGGGACCATGTGTTTCCTGGGTATGATCATTTTGATCTGGCGACGGACCACGCAGGACCGGGTGCGAGCCACCACCAAATTTATGGACATGGCCATTTTGCTGATCCTGTTTGTGCAATTGGTATTGGGTCTGATGACCATCCCACAAAGCGCCAAACATTTGGACGGCTCTTCGATGATTGCGCTGGCCGAATGGGCGCAACATATTGTGACCTTTAGGCCGGGTGCGGCTGAGTTTATCACCGAAGAAGCTTTGGTGTTCAAACTGCATATTGTGCTGGGCCTGACTATCTTCCTGCTCTTTCCGTTCACCCGGTTGGTGCATATCGTCAGCGCCCCGTTCAAATATCTGCTGCGCTCCGGCTATCAGATCGTACGCAAACGGGGATGAGGTAAAAGCTGATTACTGGTTTGGTTGCCCAATCTGGTCTCCGGCCTTCGAGCCGGGGTCCATTTTGGGATTAGTTTTTATGGCCTTTTTCTGCCCTCCTTCGCTTGCGGGGGAGGTGGGCGCCGTGCGCTCGGAGGGGGGATACTGTAGCTAACACCGTCAATTTTCGGTGTTTGACCTCGAAAAGACCCCCCATCGTCCCTTCGGGCCACTTCCCCTGCAAGCAGGGGAAGATAAGACCTGTCTGAAAAAACTTATCCAACACCACCAAAATCACCGTATTCTGTTTGCGCCCTGATCCGGGGAAGGCGTTTCCGGAACGCCCCGAAACGAGGTCAGTGGCCGGTTACCTAAACCAGCGGAGTAACGAGCCGCTGAAGACTGTGGCGAAGTGTGGTCTCGTGCGGGAGTTTGCTCCCATGACCCCTATCGTAAAAATGCCGGTGCGGGGCGATGTCTGATCGCTCAAAAAACCAAACAGATTGCGGTCGTTCAACGCCTCGCATCTTCCCCAACTTTTCCCAACTGCACCGGTGCGCGGTGTGGCGTTACCGTCGTGCGACCTTTTGTCAGAGCCGGTTTGACCTAAATCAATTTATTTGTGCGCGAGCCGCAGTACCCAAGGGCAACATTCATCTTGCATAGGAAATCTCGTTATGCGTACCTCTACGAAATCTGGTCTTTTTGCTGGCATTGCCTCATTCGCGCTAATTGCAGCGGCCAGTCCTTCATTTGCCGAAGAAGCCAGCACGCTGGCCGAAGCCATCACCGGCGGTAAAGCCTCGGTAAGTTTTAGATACCGGGTTGAAAATGTCGATCAAACCGGATTTGCACAGGATGCATCTGCATCCACTTTGCGAACTAAGTTGAAATACGCAACTGGCGTTTTTCAGGGTTTTTCCGGCGTTCTTGAATTTGACAATGTGACCGAAATTGCCTCTGGAGATTTTAACAATACCATCAATGGTAATGTTGGTTTTCCAGTGATTGCTGATCCGGAAATTACCGCAGTCAATCAAGCCTATGTCGCGTTTACCGGCTTTGAAAACACTACTTTGATTGCGGGCCGGGTGGCTCACAATATCGGAAACCAACGTTTTGTGGGTACTGTCGGTTGGCGTCAAAACGATCAGACTTGGGACATGGCAGCTTTGGTCAATACGTCGATCCCCGACCTGACCTTTACGGCGGCTTATGTCTGGAATGTAAACCGGATTTTTGGAGATGATCACCCGTTTGGCGATCTGGATACCAACACGATAATTCTAGATGCTAAATATAGCGGCCTGCCTATTGGCAATGTAACAGCCTATGCTTTGATCATTGATCTGAATGACGCGCCGGTATTTGGTTTGTCGAGCAAGACATTTGGTGTGCGCTTTGATGGCAAACACAAAATTGATGGCGGCGACCTGACCTTCCTCTATGAGGCGGAATATGCCAACCAGACCGACAACGCGAGCAATCCAACCAATTTCAGCGCGGACTATCTGCATGGCTCATTGGGCCTGTCGGCTCATGGGTTCACCGGAAAAGTTGGGTATGAAAAACTGGGCAGTGATGGCGGCGTGGCTTCGTTCCAAACTCCATTGGCTACTTTGCACAAGTTCAATGGTTGGGCCGATAAATTCTTAGGTACACCGGCTGGTGGCTTGGAAGATTTCTACGGTTCCCTGTCTTACAAAGTACAAGACGGTTCGATGAAAGGCGTGAAATTTGATGCGATTTATCATGATTTCTCGGCTGACACCGGCGGTTCATATGGTTCGGAAATTGATCTGCAAGTATCAACAAAGTTCATGAAGCATTATTCGATTGGCTTGAAATTCGCTGATTACAATGCCGATGGGTTTGCCACGGATACACAAAAAATCTGGTTTACCCTAGGTGCTACGTTTTAAGGCGAACAGCCTCTAATAACCAAATAGATGAGGGGATCGGTTGCCGGTCCCCTCATTTTTTATGAAGAACAGTAATTCAGGCTCGATTGCGCAATTCGGTGATTACTTCACCAAGCGACAGGTCTTTGGCAGCCAGCAAAACCATGAGGTGATAGAGCAAGTCAGCCGACTCGCTGATCAATTCTTGATCCGATTGGGCCAGTGCAGCGATCACCGTCTCAACGCCTTCTTCTCCGACCTTTTGGGCGCAGCGATCCAACGGGCCACTGAGTAATGAGGCCGTATAGGAACTGGTCGGGTCTGCGGTTTTTCGAGCTTCAATGACTTGGGCGAGGTTGGCCAGCCAACCAAATCCAGTCGAGCCTTGGCTACCAAAACATGAGACGGTGCCGGTGTGGCAGATCGGCCCTTTTGGCTTGGCCCGAACCAGCAAAGTGTCCGCATCGCAATCCACGGCGATGTCGGCCAGCGCAAGTCTATTGCCTGAGGTTTCGCCCTTGCACCACAGGGTTTGCCGCGAACGGCTAAAGAAGGTGACCAGCCCGGTTTTTTGAGTGGCAGCCAATGCCGCTTGGTTCATATAACCCAGCATCAAGACCTGATCGGTATCGGCGTCTTGCACGATGACTGGGACCAGCCCGCCGCCTTTTTCGAAATCTATATTCATAATCGTACCTCTATTCCTGCGGCTTTGAGACTGGTTTTTAAGGTAGGGATGGCAATGGTATTTTTGTGAAATACGCTGGCCGCCAAAGCGCCATCCACATTCGCCTGTTTGAACACCTGTTCAAAGTGAGAGATTTCACCAGCTCCGCCCGAAGCAATCAACGGGACCGGACACACCTTCCGGGCAGCGATTAGTTGGGGCAGGTCATAACCCTTTTTGACCCCGTCCTGATTCATGCAGTTCAGGACAACCTCACCAGCACCTCGCTTTATAGCTTCGGTTAGCCAGTCCAAGGTTAATCGCCCTGTTTCGCGGGTTTGTGCCGGGGAACCTGTATGGGATTTGACCCAAAAGTCGCCCTCGTCAGAAAAACTGTCAATACCAACCACAATGCATTGGCGGCCAAATGCCGCAACCAATTCATTGATCAGTTCTGGCCGTTGCAGGGCAGGTGTGTTGATTGATATTTTGTCGGCTCCGGCCTGTAAACGCTCCCGAGCCAGCTCTACACTGGTAATACCACCCGCTACGCAAAACGGGATATCCAGAACTTTGGATACTTTTTGGATCCAATGGGATTGCACCGCGCGCCCGTCCACGCTGGCCGTGATGTCATAAAATACCAGTTCGTCAGCGCCAGCTTGGCTGTATTGCAGGGCCAGTTCAACGATATCTCCGACAATTTCGTGGTTGCGAAATTGTACGCCTTTGACGACTTTGCCGTCACGCACATCAAGGCAGGGAATGATGCGTCGGGCTAGCATGAGATAGCCTCGGCCAAGGTAAACTTGTCCTCGTACAGCGCCTTGCCAATAATAATGCCAGCCGGTTCCAACCCTTTTAGAGCGCGCACATCATCCAGCTTTCCAACCCCGCCGGATGTGATCAATCGAGCCAACGGATAGCGGTGCATAATTTCGCGATACAAATCAAGATTGGCGCCTTGCAAGGCACCGTCTTTGGCAATGTCAGTGACTAGAAAATCTCGTAACCCCACGTCCAGATAGTTTTGCATTATCTGCCACAAAGTATGTGTCGATCGTTTTTGCCAACCATGGGACGTGGGCCAAGGTGTGCCATCTGAATCAACATGAACATCCAGCGCCAAGACCAGTTTTTCTGCTCCCAGTTTTTCAGCCCAATTGGCAATCAGATCCGGCTCTCGTATCGCTAGTGAACCGACCACCACACGAGAAATTCCGTTGTCGAGCAGGTGCTGAACCTGAGACAGTTCGCGAAGTCCGCCCCCAGTTTGCACTTGCAAACCAGACTGTTTGGCGATCTGGATGATCAGCTCTGATTGTCCGGCTTGCTGACTTCTGGCTCCATCCAGATCCACAACATGTAACCAGTTGGCACCGGATCGAGCGAACTGTTCGGCCATGACAATCGGCGAAGTGTCATATTCAGATCGCCGGGCAAAATCGCCCTGGAACAAACGAACGCACCGACCGTCCATCAAATCTATGGCTGGGAATATCATAATTTCACCTGCAGGAAGTTTGCCAAAATCTGCGCGCCAACTTGTCCGGAACGCTCGGGGTGAAACTGGCAGCCCCAAATGTTTTTCTTGCGGACAATTGCA
>JAJFFR010000189.1 GCA_021776555.1 Robiginitomaculum sp. | reverse complement strand
CATAGACCTTGCAGGCCGGAATTTCACCGCGCATAATTTTGGCAAAGGTATTGTCAGGATCATAGGTGCCGGACAGACTCATCTCACAATTCTCCATCATTTTGCGGTACGGTAGGCCAATCATCTTCGCTGGTAAATGCGGCGCTTTGACGATAGGGTGACAGGGCCGCGCAAGCCGCTTGCTCGCGTTTCATCTCAAAGGTTTCCTCTTCTAGAAACCGGCCAACCGCATCGGCGAAACCGGGATCGGGCAAATGGTGCCAAGAATTGGTTAGCACTGGTAAATAACCCCGCGCCATTTTATGGGCGCCCTGTGCGCCAGCTTCAACTCTGGGTAGCTTCATGGCAATTGCCGCCTCGATGGCGCGGTGATAGCACAGCTCAAAATGCAAACTATCATGGTGTTCTGTGCAGCCCCAATAGCGGCCGTACAGGCAATCCCCACCAATAAAATTGAGCGCGCCAGCAACCCATTGTCCATCGCGCCGGGCCATGATCAACAAGACATGCTGCGCCATGGATTGCCCGATCAGTTCAAAAAAAACACGGTTCAAATAGGGTGTGCCCCATTTTCTGGCCCCGGTATCCAGATAAAACCCAAAGAATGCATCCCAATGTTCTGACGTTAATTGATCACCAGTAAATCGTAATATATCAATACCTTGATTGGCTTTCCTGCGCTCAGAACGCAGAGCCTTTCGTTTGCGCGAGGTTAAGGTTGCCAAGAAGGCTTCGTAATCTGCATATCCGGGATTTGGGAAGTGAAACTGTAAGCCCTTGCGTTGCATCCATTCGGCTTCGCGAAATCTTTTTGTTTCTGGTTGCTGGGAGAACGTAATGTGGGCCGATGATGCCCCAAACCGCGAAGTTAGTTCCTGCACTGCTTTGATCAAAGCACTTTGAACCGCTGGATCCGGGCTGAGCAGGCGCGGCCCGGCGACGGGCGTAAACGGAATGGAGGATTGCAATTTTGGGTAATAGTTCCCACCCGCCTGCTCGAAGGCTGCCGCCCAGCCATGATCAAAAACATACTCACCTTGAGAATGGCTTTTCAGGTAAAGTGGCATGGCCCCAACGATCTGACCACGGGCATCCTTTGCAACCAAATGAACCGGTACCCAGCCGGTCTCGGTGCTGACGCTGCCCGACTGTTCCAATGCCAGTAAAAAGGCGTGGGCGATAAATGGATCAAACGGCTGCTGTGGTGGATTGGCCAATGCATCCCATGCATCTGAGTCAATCTCTGCCAGGGATTGAATGACGTTAATCTGGATGGGATTGTCGGAATTGGACGTTTGTTTAATCAACCTCAAACGTGCCGTCAACTTCAACGGCCGTGCCTAGGGGAAGAGATGAGCAGCCCACAGCAAAACGGGCATGGCGGCCAACGTCTCCAAAAATCTCGACCATCAGATCAGATGCGCCGTTCATGACGTTTGGAATATCTGTAAAGTCTGCTTGCGTTTGTATAAACCCACCCAAACGAATTACCCGCTGTACCCGGTTCAGATCGCCATCCAATGCAGCAGCGACCTGTGCCAGCAAATTGATGCCGCACATGCGGGCGGCTGCTTGTCCGCCGTCAATATCCAAATCTTTGCCTAAAATACCGGTAAGTACTCCGTCCGATCCAAAGGCAATTTGCCCCGAAATAGTCAGCAGGTTACCGGTTCGCACAAACGGCACATAATTGGCAATCGGGGTGGCTGGTTTTGGCAGTTCAATGCCCAACTGCTTGATCCGTGCATTGAAATCAGTCATGGGCCGAGTTTCCTGTTTGAGTAAAGTGTAGCTTTGCAGATTAGCGGAACGCTAGCTCAGTGTCGAACGACAATGTGCCCCCGCCTTGTCCAAAGGTCGGCGAAATAATCGACGGGTGGTATTTCGTTCTTGACTTTCCCCATGGGGAACCCGGCACAGTGGTGTTTGTAACGAGGATAGAAGATGAAAATTAGCGAACAGGAACTTCAGTTTGAAGCGCGCGATGGGGAACCATTGGGCGGTGTTCTGATTGCGCCAGAAACGCCAATTGCCGGGCTTCTTATTTCGTCTGCGACTGCGGTTACCACTGATTTTTATGTACATTTTGCCCGATATGCGGCCGAAAGAGGCTTTGCCTGCTTGTTATATGATTGTCGCGGTGTCGGCAGTTCCCGGCCAAAACATTTGCGGGGCTATCAAGCCACAATGGCCGATTGGGGACAGCTCGATGCGCCGGGCGCGCTGGATGAGCTGGAACGGCAGGTGCCGGGCCTGCCACTCTTTACGCTGGGTCATTCGGTTGGCGGTCATTTCATTGGGTTTATGGACAATTATGCTAAGGCAAAGGGCCATGCTTTTATTGCGGTGGGTTCAGGATATTGGGGCGGGCACTGGGCCAAAGACTGGGTGATGGAGTTTATTTTCTTCTGGATATTGGGACCATGGAACCTGTTTTGCCATGGTTATTTGCAACATGGTGGTCGTTGGCAAGGGACAGACCTACCGGCCGGGGTGTATTCCCAATGGCGTTCTTGGTGCCTGAACCCTAAATATCTATGGCCCGATGTCAGTTCGGGGCGTTTGGGGCGACATTGGTTTGGTGAGGTAAATGAACCCATTCGTTCCTATGGTTTTACCGATGATCCGGTGGTCAACCTAAAAACCCTTCCCGTAGTGCTGGACTGGTACAGCCGTGCGCCCAAAGAAGCCGTTTGGGTTGACCCAGTATCTATCGGTTCGGAACGCATTGGCCATATGGGTGCGTTTTCTCGCAAAAACGCCAAGTTTTGGGACCAGCCACTGGATTGGTTTGAGGAACTCATCTGAGGGCGGTTAGTCGCGCAACCCACGCCCCTTGATGATTGCATCAGGTCCAAATTTTTCGCGGGCCGCGTCCATGGCTCGTTCAGCTTTGGCTCTTTTTTCGCGGGTAGGCTCCAACAAATCGGTCACCGGTTCGACAAAGTTTTTTTCAACCGGAACCAAAGTAGACAGCCCGGCTCCCAACAACCGAAATCGTTGACCGTCTACAACCCGAGACAATTTGTTACTCAATTCACGAAACAGCGTGTCGGTTAATTGTACCGGTTGTTGCTTGGTAATGCTTCGCGTCAAAATCTGGTGCGATGAAGTTTTTAGTTTGAGGGTCAGCGTATGACCAGCTAATTGCTTATTTTTGGCCAAACCGGAGGTTTTTTCACACATGCGCCACAAGACTTTTTCAAGTTGTGCCGGGTTGCTGATGTCCTTGTTAAAGGTGGTTTCACTGGAAATGGATTTTCGGATCGAAACCGGATTGACCTTTCGTGGATCAATGCCGCTGGCCAGACGGTGTAAACGTTGACCACTTTCGCCGTACCGTTGGGCCATTGCCATTTCGGGCAGTTCTCGGATCTGCGCCAAAGTTAGCAGACCGTCTTTTTTCAAGCGCTGGCCAAATGCTGGGCCAACCCCATAAACAAAAGTGGGTGCTTTCGGACCCAAAAACGCCATGGTTTGTGCTTTTCCAA
>JAJFFR010000188.1 GCA_021776555.1 Robiginitomaculum sp. | reverse complement strand
TAGGCCTGCACCGCCAAACCCAAACCATCCCATCCGGCCAATGACGGCTCTAGCGCCAATCGCTCGAACAAGCCCAGCGACAAGACCAGTCGATCAACTTCTTCGGCATCCAGACAAAAGCCGATATCATAGGATTTGGCCAGTTCAGCCAGCTCCAGCACCTTCGGGTACAGCTCGGCGTGTACCCGTTTGGACTGGACCGCTTCATACCTTGGGTGCAAGGCCGACAACTTGACCGATACGCCGGAAACCTCACGAACATTACCCTTGCCGCGCGCTTTGCCCACATCGTGGATCGCGGCGGCATACCGTTTGTGATAACGCGTTGCGTCGTCCTCGGTACAAGCCCCTTCGCCCAACATATCAAATGAGAATATGGGGCTAAGCGCGCCTTTGGCTGACTTATTGCCGCGCTTCAGGGCATCCTTGATGTCGCGGCCCAATACGAATTGCTCGCCCATAATCCGCATGGCTTGCAACATGGCCGAGCGAATGGCCGGCTCGCCAATGCGCGAAGCCAGTCGCTTGACAAACCCGGCTGGATTTTGCTCGATCTGCCGTCCAGCTTCGACCAACCGCCCGGTCAGCATCAACCCCCAAGTCGAGGCATTGACTGCCAGTGATTCGGATTGCCCGGCATGGTTAGACCAATCGCCTGAGGCGATTTTCTCAGCAATCAGCGCATCCGCCGTTTGCCCATCTGGTACCCGCAGCAAGGCCTCGGCCAGACACATCAGAGCCAAGCCTTCTTTATTCGAGAGGCCGAACTCTTGTAAAAAACTTTCCATCATCCCTTTGGCACGGCGTTGTTTGCGAGCCAGCACCACCAGCTCAATCGCCTGTTTGCGAATTTGTTCGCGAGTGTCAGGCTCCAGCGCTGATAGGGCGCAAAGCCGGGATAACATTTGCGCTTCATCGCCGTGCTTACTGGCATCCAAGCCATTCCAGTCCATGCGTGTCTTCATGACCAAACTCTCCGATGGGTCCAGACGCTTTGAACGCCCAAGATCGGTTTACACCCGCAATGGGCAATCGGTAAATCCTTGTTTGAACCGCTCGCCAATTAGATTCATCTAGCGTAAAAAGAACCACCGAAAAGACCGCTTAGGCAAGAGGAACCCAAATCATGCGCATAATGTTGGTAACTGACGCTTGGGAACCCCAGGTAAATGGGGTGGTTCGCACCTTGACCAAAACCGTCGATGAATGCCGGGCCATGGGCCATGAGGTCGAGGTGATCCATCCGGGTCTGGGCTATCGATCTTTTCCTTTACCGACCTACCCGGAAATCAGGATGTCGATTGGGGCCAAGGGCGATATTGAGCACAGAATTCGCGACTTTGAACCAGATGGTATCCACATTGCCACCGAAGGTTCCCTCGGGCAGGCAGCCCGCAGTTTATGCCTAAAATGGGCATGGCCGTATTCGACCTCGTATCACACCAAATTCCCTGAATATGTCAAAGAACGTTTCTGGTTTATTCCATTGGCGGCTGGATATTGGTTCATGCGGCGCTTTCACAATACTGGCGGCTGTATGATGGTTGCCACCCCTTCCATGCGCGATGACCTAGCCAACAAAGGTTTCAAGAACATCATCCCATGGGCGCGAGGGGTCGATACCGAATTATTCCGCCCGCAAATCCGCGATGAAAAAGAAGGTGTGTACAAAGGCTTGGCCCGCCCAATTTTTGTCAATGTCGGTCGGGTCGCTCCGGAAAAGAATATCGAGACTTTTTTAGAGACCGACTTGCCCGGCACCAAAGTGGTGGTTGGCGATGGTCCAGCCATGGAAGTCCTACAAAAGAAATACCCGGACATTGTATTTACCGGACCCAAATTTGGCGATGATCTGGCCCGCTATTTTGCCGATGCCGATGTGTTTGTGTTTCCATCGCTGACCGACACATTTGGGCTGGTCATTTTGGAAAGCATGGCGTGTGGCACACCGGTCGCTGGGTTCAAAGTACCCGGTCCCAAAGACATCATCCCCGGCTCAGAAGCCGGAGCCATTGACGACGATTTAGCCAAGGCCGCCTTGGCCTGCTTAAAACTGGATCGCAAAAAGGTGCGGGCTTATGCCGAAACCTATTCGTGGAAATCCTGCGCCGAAGAATTCGTAGAAAACCTCGAAGTCCCCCCCATGCCCGAACGCCGCCGCTTCTGGAAACGACTACGCCGCTTGGGCGGCAAATTCGGCTCCAAAGTACGCTTACGCATCCCGAGTCGTTTGCGAAGGAACAAAAGGGGCTGAAAGGTTTTAAGCTGGCGAGGCGAACATGGGTCTGGCAAACCAAGCGGGCTTAACTACCCTCGCGTTTTCTGGTTAGAAATTTTCAAAATCAAATGAAGTTAGTTCGCCGCTTTGCTCCCCTTCAGCCGATACCGAGCGCAATACATGAGTGTACCAATGCTTAAAATGACCTCCGTTCTTTCCCTTGCCCACGAACTCGGTCCCTTGCAAAACTACAAACTCCACCTTGCTGCCTGGAACGGGTTTAATGACCCATTACAAGTATTTTTGGCTGGTAATTTCCAAGAGTGGCAATCTTGGCAGACCAAGGAGAATTTCAAACGAAAAAATATTCTCTCCCTAGTTAAGCTTCCGACAGCAAATACTTGGCTTTTTGTCGGCATTTACCGTTCAAAAGGGTGTCTCTATGAATTTGAAACTGGCGCGAATAAAAAAATCCCACACTATGCAACTGCAATAGTACCAGAATACCAAGACTTGGCGGGTCGGCTGATTGTTTCTTTTAATCGAAAGGGGCGGAATTCATACAGACTTCTAGAAAAATGCGCGGAACAAATTTCCGTTGTTTCCTTGCGCGATAAACCACTAGAATTTCAAGAATTTCCGGGATACGGCAACTTCAAACTTTCAATGCGAGAGCTTGGCATTGTTATTGGCGAAGGATTGAGTACTTGGCGAGGTGCGCTTTCCAGCGTGGCGGGTATATATTTGATCACAGATACTGCGAGCGGCAAGCATTATGTGGGAATGGCATCCGGCAGAGGGGGGTTTTGGCAACGCTGGACCGAATACTATGAAACAGGTCATGGTAACAACAAGGCCTTAAAGGCGTTGTTACATTCAAGGGGTAACGCTTATACTCAAAATTTTTTATTCTCCATTTTGGAAGTTGCTGATACCGGGCAATCCGAGGAAACGTTAGTCAACAGGGAATCTCATTGGAAAGAAATCCTGTGCAGCCGCGAACACGGATTTAACGAAAACTAGCCAATCCTTTTTATTTTCGGTCAGCTGAGCACGCTAGAGCAGGTCGAGTTTACCTCGCCTGTCATTGCACGGCTTGTCCGGGCAATCCAGCAGCCGTGTCTGCATGAAATACAATGATCATTGCAACATGTACTGGATCACCCGGACAAGCCGTGTGATGACAATAAAGTGCAGTTATTCGCGAATACGCTCTAGCTCTCTTCCTACATCAAACGCTTGCGTAAGACTTGGCTCAAGAAATCGACCATGGTCACAGCCACAATGATGATCAGCAGGATGGCGGCGGTTTTGCCGTATTGGAAGGAACGGATTTGTTCGAACAATAATTGCCCGATGCCACCGGCGCCGATCAGTCCCAAAATGGTTGCTGAGCGGGTATTGCTCTCAAACCGGTACAAGGCATAAGAAGTCCAAAGCGGTGCAACTTGCGGGATCACGCCCCATACCACTTCGTGAATGGGCCGCGCACCGGTGGCACGCACGCCTTCAACCGGTCCGGCATCCATCGCCTCAACTGCTTCCGAGAACAATTTGGCCAACACGCCGGTGGTATGAATGGCCAACGCCATCACCCCGGCAAACGGGCCTAGACCTACCGTCACCACAAACATGGTGCCAACCACCAGCTCATTAATCGAGCGAAACGCATCCATCAAACGGCGCACCACAAACACCACCGGGGCCGGGGCCACATTGCGGGCCGAAAGCAATCCAAACGGAATCGCCGCGATCACCGCCAAGAAGGTGCCCCATAGGGCAATTTGGATCGTCACCGACATTTGGGCCAGATACAACCCGCCTTCGGCAAAATCCAGATGCAGGAAGCCTTCGGCATATTCACCCATGCGATCCGCATTGGTGACCAAAAGGGGTGCCTTAAAAATCTCTGCAGCCACGAAGGCCCAGACCAAGGCGGCAATAAAAATCGCCCAAACGCCAGCATCAAATAACCGGTCTTTTAGCGGCGTAACCGGTCCGGCACCCCGGGTGGCCGAAGACCAAAAGAAAAATCCAAATGAGATCAACCCCACGGTCAACGTAAAGATGATCCGGCTCCATTCAAATTTTAACTCTCCGCCACGAACCCCTTTGCCCTCAAAGGAAGTAATGCCTTTGGGTTTGATAATGGCTGCGTCTTCGGCTTCTTCCATCAAGGCCAGCTTGGCTTGCAAACCTTTCAAAATTTCGGCTCGTTCGGCTTCGTCCAAATTGGTGTTACTTTGGGCCAAAGCAATGTCGCGGACGATTTCTAACCTGATAATCGGGTCCAAATGGTGGTTATTGGCCGCCAAAAACATTCCAAAATCTAACTCGCCTAGCACTTCACGCTGGCGCTGCAATTCCTGATCATCACTGGCCCGACGGCCATAGGTCAGGAAGAAGTACAGCAGCTTTTGCTTCACTTCGACCGGCAAATCCTTGCGCCAGATAATCGGGTCGGTCTGGATCAATGGTGATTCCCAAAGCACCCGCACCCGGTCCAAAATTTCCGGACGGGTCCGGGCCAGCCGTTTCAAATTGGTGGAATTATTGGTCGCCACATCCAACAGCTCGTTGGCCACCGCCAAGCCATTGGCTTCGTGCGTGGCGTTACGCACATTCTTGAAGCACTCGGTCGGTACAATGCCATTGGGCGCAAAAATATAGGCCATCGGCATCAAGGTGCCAGAGGTCGAATTGGGGTCACCCATACCAAAATTGATACTTTTATCGCAAACTAGAATGTCCTCGACCTTTTTCAACGGACTATCGGTTGGCACCAGCAGCACGGAGCGATACCCCGGCGCGCCATCCGGATAGGTCGCCTTGGCAAACACTTCACCATTGGACCGACGCAGGGCTTCGAGGCCGGATTTGTTGGAGAGCCAAGCCGCTTCCACTTCGCCAAAGCGCATGGCTTCAATAATACCGGAATAATCTGCCGCGAAAAATGCGTTGATTTTCATGCCGGTCATCTGGCCCATATCGTACAGAAACGGTTCCCACAAGGTCGAGAGATTGTCAGAGCTTTCGGTGGTGATAATCCCGAAATTAAACTCGCGAACCGGCGGTTCTTCCTGCGCCGAGGAAGGAATACTCAGCAGCACAATCGAGATGAGCAGCAGAACGGCTAATTTTACTGAAAGAAAGGAGTTTTTCATTACGCGGCCTCCGCTGACCAAAATGCATCTTCGTACTCGTCGCCATAAACCGCGATCATATCTTTTTTAGTCATTTTATTGGCCGGACCATCATAAATGATCTTGCCAGCCTTTAATGCGACTACCCTTTTGCAATAGCGAATGGCAAAATCGACCTGATGCAACGAGACTAAAATGGTAATGCCGTCCCGCTCATTTAGCTCTTGTAATTGTTCCATCACTTTGCGGGCCGAAACCGGGTCGAGCGAGGCAATCGGTTCATCGGCCAAAATCATCTGTGCGCCCTGCACCAAGGCCCGGGCAATAGCGCCCCGTTGTTTTTGACCACCGGAAAGTTTGGAAGCGCGCCGTCCAGCAAATTCAGCCACTCCGACCCGCTCCAGCGCGTCCATAGCCATTTTACGGTCTTCAGCCGGGTATAATCCCAGCGCACCACGCCATGATGGAATACGCCCCAACGCGCCGATCAACACATTGGAAAACAGGCTGAGCCGTCCAACCAGATTGAACGATTGAAAAATCATGCCAATATCGCGGCGGCGATAATGCAGTCCTTTGGCTAACCGACCATCGCGTTGTACCTTGCGCCCGAACACCTCGATCCGGCCAGAGCCAGGAGCTGCCACCTGCAATCCATCGATCGTGCGTAACAAGGTCGATTTGCCGGAGCCAGAAGCGCCGATCAGAGCGACCATTTCACCCTCTTTGACTTGCAGATCTGCATTATGCAGCGCGATGAAATCACCAAACGCTACGCTGGTATCCTGCACGTGTAATGCAGGCGCGTTTTTAGTTTGCTTGCCCATGACAGCCCTTTTCCCAATTCAACCCCGGACTTTTCGTCCGCTACGTCCATTTGGGTGCAGGCACCCGTTTCGCTTGTGTCGTTTCTTATCGACTTCGATGCGACTCGGGGAGTCATTGTGACGGGTTGGGCCACAAGGGCAAGTGGTTTAAG